>CAIXXP010000023.1 GCA_903923465.1 uncultured Sphingomonadales bacterium
GCGGCTTGCGTCCGCACCAGATCAAATAGATCCGCCAGCGCAATTTCTTTAGCTGATTCAGGACGTAACCCCATCCCGAGCTTGAATCACAAACCAGGGTCCTTGAAAAGCCCCCCCACCAGGAAATCTGCCCCGGGTACAGCGCCAGCCAGTCCCAGCAGCGACGAACTCAACATCATTGCAGTAATCATACGGTTTGTCACACGTGCTCTCCCATTTACCATTTAATTCATAGTCTTATATTTTCACCTCACCCGGTGACTTGGCCACCATGCCGCGACGCGCGCGGCAAGTGACAAAGTCCGCCAAGCATGGACGAACCCGATCCCGAATTCGGTGGAGGGCAAGGGTGCTGAAACACGGAAAAAGCCTGACGCATTAAGCCAACGTCAGTGCCGGGGATCCCCCAAGGTGGTTGAAGCATCGCCGCATTTGGGCGCACGCCACCACCAAAATTCCCGCATTTATGGCTCTCACTCCTCAACGTTCTGTTCTTGCCACGGGCAATAAACCTGCCTTCAAACGCGGCCGAAGCCAGTTTTCCATCGCGGCCCCCTCATGAGGCAACGACAGGCAGATGATTTCCTGTGGAAACTATTATAACGGCCTCGCTGTCGCAAAACCGTGTAACTTGTCGCAGATGCGTATTGGAAGGCAAAATTCAAGTCAATCATATTAAGCGGCCTAATATACCGCTCCGAACCTTCGACACCTCGCCACGGCAGCGGGCCATTTTGCGCCGCGCGCGCTCTTGCCGCCGGGGCGAACGCCGGTTGACCCGGCTGGCAGGAAAAGCGTAATGTACTGATATAACCTTTTATTTTTGACTGAACCGCGGCGGGAAAGGGAGCAGGTCTGCGCCGCGAGAGGCGGGGCATCCTCAACGGCGGCGGCCGCGGTCGGGTTCCGCGACGGCGCCAGGGGCGCATTTGTCATCACGGTTGCGATGGATGCGGCTGGCGCGAACATCAGGGCGCAGCAGCGCGGCAATTTGCCCGTGCTCCACCGCGGATTGGCGCGGTTAACGGCGGCGAGAAGCAGCCGCGCGGCGCCGGCGGCCCCACTGCGCGGCCGGTTGGCGCGGATCAGGATCTTGCGCGAGTCACCGGAGGTATAAACCAAACCTTCCGCCCACGCCCCGCCTCACCCGCCGCGCGTTTTCCTGGCTATGGTCGCGGTGAAATCGGGGTCCTTGTTCGCCACCCAATCCACGAATTTGCGCACGGCCGGATTGGCCAGCAGGCCTGCCACATCCATGCCATAGCGCTGCAACTCGGAATTGGTGAAATTGGCGATCAGCGTCTGCTGGCAAATCGGGTGCATGGGCACGGTATCGCGGCCGCCCCGGCTCTTGGGCACCGGGTGGTGCCAGACGATCATCTTGCCCATGGGGCGCCCGCACAGCCAGCAGGGAATCACCTCCGCCGGCGCCTCGTCCTCGCTGGCCACGCCGGCATAGGGATCACGTTTCGAATCTTTGCGGGCCATGTGTCTGCCTGAATTGCCGGGGTTTTCGCCTGAGCCCCCATAGCGGCGAAAACCGCATTGTCCCACCCGGCATTACCGCACCCCCGCCGCATGCCGAAATCGCCCTGCCGCATGCCCCCCGGCTCATGCCCGCGCCGGCCGGCGAGGGAAACCGAACCCGGCACCCGGCCCGGAACATTGGTCGCCTGACGCTTGGCTCGCGGGAAATATTCCTGCTAGGCTATGGCAGCAAGGCGGGAACGCACACAAAGCGCAACGCGCGCCAGGGGATGAATCGGCATGAGCAAAACTTCCCGGGAGAATTGGGCGTGATCACGCTTTACGGCATGGGCAGCCCCAATGTCCGCAAGATCCTGCTGATGCTGGAGGAACTTGAGGTTCCCTATCGCACGCAGCGCCTGTCGGTGTTCGAGGGCGAGCAGTTCGACCCCGCCTTCGAGGCGATCAGCCCGTTCAACAAGGTTCCGGTTCTCGTCGAGGACGGGGCAGAGGGCGAGGCGGCGCAGTCGATCTGCGAATCCGGGGCGATCCTGCTCTACCTTGCCGAGCGCTTCGGCCGGTTTCTGCCCACCGCCGGGCCGGAACGCTATGCGGTGATGCAGTGGCTCTTGCTGCAAACCAGCAACATCGGGCCGATGTTCGGGCAGTACATCCATTTCAAGCTGATTGGCGATGCCGGCAAGGGCTATTCCCGCGAGCGCTACCTCACCATCGCCGCCCGGGCCTACGAGATCGTGGAGCAGCGGCTGGGGCAATCGCCATGGCTCGGCGGGGCCGACTATTCGATTGCCGACATTGCCACCTATCACTGGATGATGAAGCCGGAAAACTATCGCGTCGACCGGGCGCACTGCCCGAACCTGATGCGCTGGTGCGCGGCGATTGCCGAGCGGCCGGCGGCCCGGCGCGAGGCGGAAGCCGCCGTGGCGCTGACCGCCGACGATCTGAAACTGGTCCGCGACGCGCCCGCCGACCAATTGGAACGCTTTTTCTGGCGCGACCGGCGCCCCGGCGGCATGATGCTGCCCTGAGCGGCGGCCGCGAACCCCTCGTCTTTTCCCGCCTGTTCTCCCGCATGATCGGAACACCCCATGACGCTCACTAATTTCCGCACGCTTGGCCGCTCCGGCCTTGTCGTCAGCCCTTTGACGCTGGGCACCATGACCTTCGGGGCCGACGGCTGGGGCTCCGGCAAGGATGAATCCCGCGCCGTGTTCGATGCCTATATCGAGGCGGGCGGCAACTCGATCGACACGGCCGACCTCTATGCCCAGGGACGCAGCGAGGAAATGCTCGGCGAGTTCATCGCGGAAAAATCTCTGCGGCACCGGGTGGTGCTCGCCACCAAATCCGGCTTTAACCGGGGCCTTGGCAACCCCAACGCGGGCGGCAACGGCGCCAAGGCGGTCAACGACGGCGTCGAGGCCTCGCTGCGCCGGCTGAAGACCGATCATATCGACCTCTACTGGCAGCATGTGTGGGATGTGGTGACGCCCGCCGAGGAAGTGCTGGAGACGATGGGCAACCTCGTGCGGGCGGGCAAAATCCGCTATTTCGGCCTGTCCAACGTGCCATCGTGGTATGTGGCGAAAATGGCGACGCTGGCCAGCGCCTATCGCCTGCCGGGGCCGATCGCGTTGCAGCTCGAATATTCGCTGTCGGAGCGCAATATCGAGCATGAATATCTGCCCGCCGCGCGCGAATTCGGCCTGGGGGTGCTGCCGTGGAGCCCGCTGGCCGGCGGGTTCCTCTCCGGCAAATATTCGCGCCCGGCCACGGCGGGCGAAACCGGCGAAGTGGAGCGTCCGGCCAATGACAGCGGCCGCCTCAGCCGGCCCAACCCCTTCGGCGAGTCGCGTTTCAGCGAGCGCAATTTCCAGATCCTCGATGTGCTGCGCGAGGTCTCGGCCGAACTGGATCGCCCGCCGGCTCAGGTCGCCCTCGCCTGGGCCTGCGCCCGACCCGGCATTTCATCGCCGATCCTTGGTGCCAGCCGGCTGGACCAGTTGCGCGACAATATCGCCTCGCTCGACATCGTGCTGAATGCGGCGCACATGGAGCGCCTCACCACGGTCAGTGCGCCGGCATCGGCCTACCCATCCAGGGTTTTCTCGCCGGCGGTGAACCGGATGGTGTTCGGCGGAACTTCCGTCAAGGGATGGTAAGGGGCGCCCGGCTGTGGTCTTGACCGTATGGCCGGGAACCAGGCTTGCTTCGGGCTGTTTACCGGCCATCAACCCACAGGGTAGGCAGCGATGGAAATAACGATCAACGGCTCCACCACGGCGCTGCCGCAAGACCCCCGCGTATCGCTGCTCGATTTCCTGCGCGAAGGTTTGCACCTGTTCGGCACGAAAAAGGGGTGCGACCAGGGGGCATGCGGCGCCTGCACCGTGCTGGTCGATGGCGAGCGGATCCTGTCGTGCCTCGCCCTGGCCGTACAGTTCGAAGGCCGGGACGTGGTCACCATAGAGGGGCTCTCGGCGGCGGGCACGGCCGGCGGCGAGGGGCTGCACCCGCTGCAGCAGGCGTTCATCGGCTGTGATGGTTTCCAGTGTGGCTATTGCACCCCCGGCCAGATCTGCTCGGCCGTGGGCATGGTGGCAGAGGCGAAGCGCGGCTCACCGAGCCATGTGACCGCCGACCTCGCCGCTGCCGTCACCCTGACGCGCAACGAGATTCAGGAGAGAATGAGCGGCAACCTCTGCCGCTGCGGCGCGCATAACGGCATCATCGACGCGATCCAGCAGGTGCTTTCGGCGGAGGTGCTGTCGTGACCCCGTTCCGTTTCGCCCGCGCCGCCGATACCGCCGATGCGCTGAGGCTGGCGGCGGGGCCAGCATCCGCCTATCTGGGCGGCGGCACCAATCTGGTCGACCTGATGCGCGAAACCGTGGCGACGCCGGGGTCGCTGGTGGATGTGACCGGCCTGTCGAACACGGTTTCGCCGACCGAGAGTGGCGGGCTGCTGATCGGCGCGGCCCTGCGGAACACCGCGCTGGCCGAGCATCCGGCCGTCCGCGCGCGCTATCCGGTGCTCTCGCGCGCGATTCTGGCGGGCGCCTCGGCGCAGATCAGGAACATGGCGACAGTCGGCGGCAATCTGCTTCAGCGCACGCGATGCGCCTATTTCTATGACGCCGAGGGCGCACGGTGCAACAAGCGCGCGCCGGGCTCGGGCTGCGATGCGCTGGAGGGCTTCTCCCGCTATCACGCGATTCTGGGCGCCTCGCCCGCCTGCGTTGCCACCCAGCCCTCGGACATGTGTGTGGCGCTGGCCGCGCTGGGGGCGATTGTGCATGTGCAGGGGGCGGGTGGAGCGCGCACCCTTCCGTTCACCGAGCTGCACCGCCTGCCGGGGGATACACCCGAAATCGACACGGTGCTGGCGCCGGGCGATCTGATCACCGCGATCGAACTGCCGCCGCTGCCGTTTGCCACCAACTCCGCCTATCGCAAAGTGCGGGATCGCGCGAGTTACGCCTTTGCGCTGGTCTCGGTCGCTGCCGCGCTGGAGGTAGAGGATGGCCGGGTCAGGGACGTGCGCATCGCCTTTGGCGGGGTGGCCCACAAGCCGTGGCGGGCGCTGACGGCCGAGGCAGCCCTGCGCGGTGGCCCGGCGGACGGGCCGGCATTCCACGCCGCCGCCGCCGCCGAACTGGCAGACGCCCAGCCCTTGCGCGACAATGGCTTCAAGATCGAACTGGTGAAGCGCACTCTCGTCGCCGTCCTTGGCGACCTTGGCGGAGCGGTAGCATGAGCATCATCGATTCCGCCAAGAACGCCGCGCAGGGCCTCGTGCAGGGGGCGCTGGGCAAGCTGGTGCCGCTGGCGCCCGACAGTTGGATCCCCGGCGGGCTGCCCGATCCGCTGATTGCCCGCAAGCATGGGCTTATCGGCACCCCCGTCTCGCGGCTGGATGGTCCGCTGAAGGTTCAGGGTGCCGCGCGGTTCAGCGCCGAGGTTGCGCCCGCTGGGATGGTCTATGTGGCGCTGGCCTATGCCACCATTCCCCGGGGCCGCATCGCGACGCTGGACACACAAGCGGCCGAAGCCGCGCCGGGCGTCGTGCGGGTGATGACCCACCGGAACGCGCCGAGAATGAAGCCGCCCGCCGTTTTCGGTTCATCGCCCACCGCCGCCGGCCCCAGCGACTTGCCGATCCTGCAGGATGACCGCATCCACTGGAATGGCCAGCCCATCGCGGCGGTGATCGCCGAAACGCAGGAGCAGGCCGACCACGCCCGGTCGCTGATCCACGTCACCTATGAGGCCGGGCCATCGACCACCAGCTTTGCCGGGGCGAAAGCGAACGGGGCGCAGATCGGGCGCTTCATGGGGCAGCCGCTGCGCAACGAGATCGGCGATGCCGAAGCGGAACTGGCCGGCGCGGCGCACCGGGTCGATCATACCTATCGCACCCCCCGGCACTCGCACAACGCCATCGAGCCGCATGCGGCGACGATCGTGTGGGAGGGCGACATGCTGACCATCCACGACACGACCCAGATGGTGACGGCCGAGGCGCGGACGATCGCCGATGTCTTCGACCTGAAGCCGGAGCAGGTACGCGTCATCTCGCCCTATGTCGGCGGCGGCTTTGGCGGCAAGGGGCTGTGGGACCACCAGATCATCGGCGCGGCGGCGGCGAAACTGGTCGGACGCCCGGTGCGCATCACCCTCTCGCGCGAAGGCGTCTACCGGGTGATCGGCGGGCGCACGCTGAGCGAACAGCGGGTGGCCATCGGCGCGACGGCGGATGGCCATTTCAAGGCCATCATCCACACCGGCACCGCCGCCATGACGCCGCACAACGCCATGCCCGAGCCCTTCATCTTCGCCACCCGCTCCGGCTATGCGGCGGACAGCTTCAAGCTGTCGGTGGAAACGGTGAAGATGAACATGCTGGCCAACACCTTCATGCGCGCGCCGGGCGAGGCCATCGGCACCTTCGCGCTGGAATCGGCGATTGACGAGCTGGCGGCCGAATTGGGCATGGACCCCATTGCGCTGCGCATTCGCAACGAGCCCGACAAGGACCCGATTTCGGGCCTGCCCTTCTCCTCGCGCCATATCGTCGAGGCATGGCGCTCGGGTGCGCAGCGGTTCGGCTGGGACCAGCGCGCGCCCGAGCCCGGCACAAGGCGCGAGGGTGAGTGGCTGATTGGCATGGGCTGCGCAACCGGGACCTATCCCTATCACCGCATGCCCGGTGCCGCCGCAAGGATTACCCTGACACGCGACGCCAAGGCGATCGTCGAAATCGCCGCGCATGAGATGGGCATGGGAACCTCCACCACCACCGCGATGGTGGCGGGCGAAAGGCTTGGCCTGCCGCTGGACAGGATCGAGATCCGCTATGGCGACTCGATCATTCCCGGGGCGATCATGGCCGGGGGATCACAGCAGACCGCGGCGATTGGCGCGGCGGTGATCGCGGCGCACAACGCGCTGGTGGCCGAACTGCTCAAACTGGCCGGCAATGAATCGCCGCTGGCGGGCCTCTCGGTCGATGAGGTCGGCAGCGAGGGCGGGGCGCTGGTCAGGCTGGACGATCCGGCATGCCGCGAAACCTACCAATCGATCCTCGCGCGGGCCCAGCGTGACACGGTCGCCGCGGCCGAGCAGGCGTCTATGCCCGTCGAGGCGATGCACTGGTCCATGCATTCGTACAGCGCCATCTTTTGCGAGGTTCGCGTCAGCGCCATCACCGGGGAAACGCGGGTCAGCCGCATCCTCGGCGCGTTCGATTGCGGCCGCATCCTCAACCCGCAGACGGCGCGCAGCCAGTTTCGCGGCGGCATCATCATGGGCCTCGGCATGGCGCTGATGGAGGAAACGCTGTTTGATGAACGCAACGGGCGCGTGATGAATGCCAACCTTTCCGAATACCACCTGCCGGTCCATCTCGACATTCCCGAAATCGACGTGATGTGGACCGACATTGCCGACCCGCACACACCGATGGGCGCGCATGGCATTGGCGAGATCGGCATCACCGGCGTTGCGGCGGCGGTGGCCAATGCGGTCTATAACGCCACGGGCAAGCGCATCCGCGACCTGCCGATCACGCTCGACAAGCTGTTGTAGCCACCCGCGCGGCGGCGCTCACTTCGCCGGGCGGGTTTCCGGCATCGCCCACAGCAAGGGCAAAACCGCCAGCGCCACCAGCGCGATCAGGATGCCGGGCACCATCGGCGAGCCCGTTCGCGCCATCAGCGCCTGGGCCAGCCATGGCGCGAAGCCGCCGAATATGGCGGTGGCGCTGGTCACGCCGAAAGCCAGGCCGCTTAGGCGCGCCCGCGTTGGGAACTGTTCGGCCGATGCCACCGCCCCCACCGCGCTGACGCCGCCCGCCACCATGGCCAGAACCATCGCCCCGGCGCAGGCCGCCGGCCAGGAGGTGCCGGCCATGGCGCGGAACAGCAGGATCGGCAAAACCGCGCTGGCCACGGCAAGGGCGAGGATCACCGGGCGGCGCCCCCAGCGGTCGGCAAGCAGGCCGGTCAGCGGGGTAACCACAATCACCGCCACCGCCGCCCAACTGGCCAGTCCCAGCGCCCGCCCCTCGGGAACTTGGGCCACGGCGGCAAGGTAGACGGGCACATAGGTGATGCCGACATAATAGGTGATCGACCCCAAGGCCGAGATGGCAAAACCGCGCAAAATTCCGGCGCGGTGGTTGCGCAGGGCGTGGCGCAGTGGTTTCGCGGCGATGGCGCCCGCCGCGCGTTGCAATTCGAACTCGGGGGTTTCGTCAATCTGGCTGCGGGCGATCAGTACGGTGCCGGCCAGCACCGCCCCGAAGGCGAAAGGCAGCCGCCAGCCCCAGCCGGCCACAGCGGCCTCGGGCAACAGCCCCACCGTCAGCGCCGAGGCCCCCACCGCCAGCAACCCGCCGACCTCGCTGGCCGCCGCCGCCAGCGAGGTGACCAGCCCGCGACGGGCAGGCGGCGCCCCCTCCAGCAGATAGGCGACGACCCCGGTATATTCACCGCCCACCGAAAACCCCATGACGCAGCGCAGGGCGATCAGCAGCACACCGGCGCGCGGGCCGATCTGCGCCGCGGTCGGCATCAGCGCGGTTGCCGCCATGCAGGCCGTCATCAGCGCCATCGAGATCAGCATCGTCGGCCGCCGGCCCAGCCTGTCGCCGATATGGCCGAACACCATGGCGCCGATCGGCCGCATCAGATAGGCGAGGGCAAAACCACCCAGCGCCGCCACCAGCCCGCCACCGCCCGGGAAGAACAGCCGCGCCAGCACGGTGGCAAAATAGAGATACAGCGTGAAATCATACCATTCGACGACCGTCGACAAGGCGGCTATAATCATCGAACCGCGAGACATCTGGGAACTCGGCATCATTGCTTGTGCCCGCTGATAGAGGGGATGGAACCGGCAGGGCCGGTCGTCTGTTCCACCCCATAATGCATAAAAAGGGGTAGATCGGGCATGTCAGTGGCGGTTCTGGACGACTTTTCGCGTGCCGTCACGGACGGACTGTCGCGGGCGCGCAAGGTCATTCCGGCGCGCTATTTTTACGACTTTCGCGGCTCGCAGCTGTTCGAGGACATTACCCGCCTGCCCGAGTATTACCCGACCCGCACCGAGCGGGCTTTGCTGGAACGGCATGGCGACGATATCGCCCGACTGGTGGGATATGGCCGGCCGCTGGTGGAATTCGGCGCCGGCGCCGCGATCAAGGCGCGCATCCTGCTCGCGGCGATGCAGGCGCGCACCTTCGTGCCGATCGACATCTCGGGCGCATTTCTGGAAGATTCCGCGCAGGATCTGGCGCGGGCTCATCCGAACGTTCGGGTCTTGCCGGTCGCCGGCGATTTTACCCGCGCCATCGCCTTGCCGGCGCTGGATGGGCCGCTGGTCGGATTCTTCCCCGGCTCGACCATCGGCAATTTCGACCACGCCGCCGCGATCGACCTGCTGCGCTCGTTCCGCCGCACGCTGGGGGCTGGCGCAAGGTTGGTCATCGGCATCGACACGCGCAAGAACCCGCACCTGCTGGAGGCCGCTTACGACGATGCCGCCGGCGTGACCGCGCAGTTCAACCTCAACCTGCTCCACCGCATCAACCGCGAACTGGATGGCACCATCCCGGTTGACCGGTTCGAACACCGCGCGATCTGGCACGACGCGCTGGGCCGGATAGAGATGCATCTCGTTGCCAGTGACGACCTTGAGTTCCACGCCGCCGGCCAGCGCTTTCGCATGCGGGCGAACGAGACCATCCACACCGAGAACAGCTATAAGTACACCCAGCCCGAAGCGCGGCTGCTGGCCCGCGCCGCCGGGTGGGAACCGGCGGCCTTCTGGACCGACAAGGACCAGCTTTTTGGTCTGCACGTGTGGGTGGCCAGTGAGGAGGAAGCGCAACCGTGAACACGCCGCACCCCGTGGAAGGGCCAGATGCCGAACCGATCCTCGCGCGGTTCCGGCGGGTGCGGCAGACGACGACCGCGCTGACCGCCGCGCTGACGCCCGAGGACTGCCAGATCCAGTCGATGCCCGATGCCAGCCCGGCCAAATGGCATCTGGCCCACACCACCTGGTTCTTCGAAACCTTCGTGCTGACGCCATTCCTGCCCGGCTATCACCCGTTTGACCCCGCCTTTGCCGTGCTGTTCAATTCCTATTACGTCGGGGTGGGAGAGCGGCACCCGCGCGCCCAGCGGGGCCTGTTGACCCGGCCGACGCTGGAGACGGTTCTGGCCTATCGCGCCCATGTCGACGCCGCCATGGCGCGAATGGAGGGCAAGGTGCCCGGGCGCCTGTGGCATGATCTGGCGATCCTGGGACTGCACCACGAGGAGCAGCATCAGGAGTTGATCCTGATGGATATCCAGCACGCGTTTGCCTGCAACCCCATCGAGCCCGCCTATGGCCCCACGACGACTACGCCGCGCCCGGATAGCGGCCATGGCTGGGAAGCGATGCCCGGGGGGCTGCACGCGATTGGCCATGATGGCCCCGACTTCGCCTTTGACAATGAGCGCCCCCGGCACCGCGTCTGGCTGGAGCCATTCGCCATCGCCCGCAATCTTGTCTCCAGTGGGGAATATGCCGAATTCATCGCCGATGGCGGCTATCGCCGGCCCGAGCTGTGGCTCTCCGACGGCTGGGCCATGGCCGAGGCCGAGGGCTGGCACGCCCCGCTCTATTGGCGCCCCGGCGATAGTGGCTGGACGCGGTTTTCCCTGGCGGGGCGGCAGCCCGTCCATGCCGCCGAACCGGTGCTGCACATCAGCTACTATGAGGCCGACGCCTTTGCCCGCTGGGCCGGCGCGCGGCTGCCAACCGAGGCGGAATGGGAAGTAGCCGCGGTGCACGGGGGCTTGCGCCATGCGGATGATACCGGCTGGCAATGGACATCTTCGGCCTATGCGCCCTACCCCGGTTTCGCCCCGGAGGCCGGCGCGGTAGGCGAGTATAACGGCAAGTTCATGGTCAACCAGCAGGTGCTGCGCGGCGGCTCTCTGGCGACACCGGCCGGCCATGCCCGCGCCACCTACCGCAATTTCTTTCCGCCCGCGGCGCGCTGGGCCTTCACCGCGATCCGGCTGGCACGCGGTTAGGGTGCCTCGTCAGCCCCGGCAAAGTCAGCCACGGCAAAGTCGGCCACGGCAAAGTCGGCCAGGGCAAAATCAACGCAGGCGCGGCACTGCAGCACGAGCGGGTCGACCAGGTCCATTCCCGGCGGGGCTGCGGTGATGGCCAGGGGCAATTCCGTGCAGCCCAGCACCACCGCGTGGCAGCCTTGCCCGGCATGGCGTGCAAGAAGAGCGGCAAACCATGCCGCGAAGGCGGGATCGGTGTTGCCCTCGGCAAGTTCCATCTGGATTTCGCCGATACGCGCACGGTCCGCCTCGTCCGGTATGACAATTTCGATGCCCGCCTTCACCAGCGGATCGCGGTAGTAGCCGTCCTCCATGGTGAAGCGGGTGCCCAGCAGCAGGGTGCGCGGGCTCCCGCGCGCGACAAGGTGCTCCCGCACCAGATCTATGGCGTGAAACAGCGGCGGCGTAGCAGGCAGCTCTTCGCGCCAGGGTTCGAGATATTTGTGCAGGGTGTTGTTGGCGATCATCCAGCAATCCGGACGAAACGACAGCAAACGCGTGATTTCCACACGCAGCAGGGCGGGAATCTCGGCCGGGTCGCGCGAATAGCACGAACGGATGGCGTGATAGTCGATGCTGTAGAGGGCAATCCGCGCGGAATGCGTGCCGCCCTGACGCCGCGCCACTTCCTCGTTGAGGATGCGGTAGGGCAGGATGGTCGAGGGCCAGCTTGTGCCACCCAGTACACCGATCAGGCGCATCCGGTCGAACTCCTTTGGGCGTTCCGCCGTTCACAATGCGGGAAAAGCGGGTGGGCACTTTGCTTCAGCATGGCGCCGTGGCCAATATCACGCGGGCACAGAAATCGCTAGCTGCGGCTGATGCGACACCAGCGCGTAACCGGTAAGGCAAGGTGCTCCGGCGCCGAGAGGCCAGGCTGCGGATCCCGCCCAAATCCTTGGCATCAAAGAAAAAGCCGACCCGCCTGTTCGGGCGGGTCGGCTCCAGGATGGGAAGTCGTAGTTTTTAGAAGTCGTAGCGCATTTTGAACCCGAACATCCGGGGCGAGCCATAGCTTACGGTGGCAAAGCCCGGCGTCGCACCCGAAAGGGTGGCGCTGGTCAGGTAGGTATGGTTGAAAGCGTTCTGCACGAAAGCGGTCGCCGTGAGGGGCAGGCCGCCGACGTTCTTCACGTCGATGCTGAAGTTCTGGACCGAATATTTGCCCAGAGCCGTGACGCCGACGTAGTAGGTGTCGACCCAGTAATGGTCGGCATGGACGTAGAACTTACCGACGTTGGAATCGATCGGCAGGTGGTAATCGAAGCCAAGCGTGTAGCTCCACTTCGGCGCGTTCTCGAAACCAAGCGCGCCCGCAACGAGGGTATCACCGGTCGCCGTGCTACCGGTTACCGCTGCCAGATTGGCCAGGAAGTCGGCCGGCAGCGAGAACTTGTCAATTTTCCAATCCAGATAGGAACCCGATACGCTCAGGGTCAGGTCCGGCGTAGGCGAGACAAAAGCGTCGAACTCGACACCCTGCGTGGTGGCACCCTTGCCATTGAAGTAGAAGGTGGTGTTGGACGGATTTTCCGCTGCACCCACTGCGCAACCGCAGAGGTTAAGCGAAGCCGGGAGGCCAGCGATAGGCCGCTGCAGATTGGTGAAGTCCGAATGGAAGGCAGCGATGTTGAAGCCGCCCCGCACCCCGTCAACGTTCCAGTGGGTCTTGGCGCCGATTTCCACATCGAGGATGGACTGCGGCTGGTAGGTCTGGAACTGGGCGAGCAAGCTGCCCGGCGTCTGGAAGTTGGGAGTGTTCAGACCACCGGAACGATAACCCTCGCGGCCGACGATGTACACGAACACATCCTTGTTCACCTTATAGTCGGCACCCGCCTGCCACGTCAGCTTGTGAGACTTGGACGAGTTATAGGCAGTCCCCGCGGTTGCCACGCAAGCGTCAAAGCCATTGAACGACGGCGCAGTGTAGGCAATCGTTGCCGAACAGGCCTGCTCGGCATCCCACGTGTAACGCATGCTGCCGTTGAGGCTCAGCCCCTCCATGTTCCCCGTGAAGTGGTAGATCAGCTGACCGAAGATGGCCTTGCTCTGGTCCTTGAACAGGGCGTTCTCGTTAGCCGAACCCGGGTTGTACGGCCCCAGCAGGGCGGACAGCGGGGTTCCCAGAGGAGGGGTCAGGCCGGGAATGTAAAGCACGGTCGGCGTGTTGGGCGTCGGCGTGCCCGGGGTGGGATACCAATCCGGATTGCGATAGGCGTCGAACGCCAGACCGCTCGCCCCCGGCATGGTGTTGGTGAGATAGAAAGCGCCGGCCAGCCACTCCAGCTGCTTGTTCAGCAGGTTGCCGTGAATTTGCAATTCATCGGTAATCTGACGGTCGCTGCGCACATCGCTCACGTCTTCGAGGACGAAGGGCAAGCCGTCGGTGTGGCTGGAGTTCTGGATATTGTCGGAGCGAATGCCAAAGATATTCTTGATCACCACATCCCCCAGAGTGATCTGGGTGGTGTTGGACAGACCCCAGATCTTGTCCACCTCGGGGAAGGGATAAGGGTTGAACGAGACGCGCGGCCCGGCATTCAGCTGCTGCGCAATCGCCGCGGTGACATTGCAGTTCGGGTTGTTGCTGTAGCAGTTCGGCCAGCCCGTGCCGGGCGTGCCCAGCAGGAACTGAAGGCCCGCATAGGAAGTGCCCGTCCCGACATATTGGCTATTCGGGGCCGACACCGGCAGGAAGCCGTTGGGCAGGGTGCCCGTGCCGTTGGAGTGGTTTTCCAGCTCGTCATAGACCAGCGTGTTCTTGATGTAGTCGGTCGGCTCGAACAGAACCGAGACGCGGAAGGCGTTGCTGTTCAGATTGTCCATGGCCGACCCGGCGCCAAGCGGCGTGTAGGGCAGGAAGGCAGGCCCGGTATCGTTTGGCCCCGGACCAGGATTGGTCGGCGAGCCGGGATTGTGGGTATCAACCACATTGGTGTAGCCGTCGCGGCGAGCGATCTGGCCGGCTAGGCGGACCGCCAGCTTGCCGTCGATGATCGGAAGGTTGATCGCGCCTTCGATGCCCTTCCAATTGTAGCTGCCGGCGGTGCCCTGAACGTAGCCACCCATCTTGTAGGTCGGCGCGGCGGAATAGACCAGCACGGCGCCACCAGTGGTGTTGCGGCCGAACAGCGTGCCCTGCGGACCCTTCAGGACCTGAATGTTGGCGGTGTCGAACGAGGGCAGCACAGCGCCCCACGAACCCAGCGGAACTTCGTTGAAATAGCTGATGACCGAAGGCAGCGAACCGCCGATCACGAACTTGCCCTGGCCGCGAATGGTGAAGGTCGTGTTCGTGACCGCACCGGCGCCGGAGAACACCACGCCGGGAGTCATCTTCTGCAGGTCGGTCGTCGACATGACGTTGGCCTGGTCCAGCTTGGCGCTGGAGAAGGCGGTGATGGCCACCGGCACGGTCTGGATCGATTCCGACTTGCGGCGGGCTGTCACGATGATGGTGCCGCCGGCGGCATCGGTCGTCTCGGCCGCCGGAGCGGCGGGTGCCGCGGTCTCGGCGAAAGCAGCCGGCGCGCAGACGGCCACTGTCATTGCCGCGGCTGATGCCAACAGCAATTGTTTAACGTGAATGCTTTGCATTTCGTTCCCCTGTCCCACATGTTTATCGTGACCGATCAACGGCCCGGTACCCTAGTTTGAGCACGACCATAGAAAACGTGATTGTGAGTGCCCCGTCAAGGGGCATTCTCGGGGCCGCTGCGAAAAGTTAGGCCGCCTGGTTGACTATCTGAGCGCGGAAACCGGAATGGGACGCAGCACAAGCGCTGCCAGCCGGAAACGCCAACCGGCCAGCGGAGGCGGGAAACCGCAGAAATTGGCGCTTTTTGCACCGCTGATCCGGCCACAGCAGTGTAATGCGGCGTGCGCCCATCAGCCCGGCGGCAGGCTCAAGTCGACTCGGCCAAGGCGCGCCTCTGGCTTTCGCGGAAGGTGAGATTCCGTTCGACATTCGGTTCGCGCGGCAGGCCGAGTACGCGTTCGCCCAGGGTGTTGCGCTGAATCTCGTTGGTGCCACCGGCAATCGCGGTAACGCGCGAGTTGAGGTAATCGAGGGCAAAAGTGGCGCCCAGACGGTCGTCCTTCGCCCAGCTTACCGCCGCCGCACCGCCGATCTCGATCGCCGCCTTGGCATGGTTCGGCTCGACAATGCCCCTGGCGAGTTTGACGTAGGAGATCAGCGCTCCCCCCGCCGGATGCCCCGCCGCCATGAGGCGCGCCAGCCGCTCGCCCAACGCGCGCGAGGCGAAATCATCGGCATGCGCCTTGGCGATCAACTGGCGGACATGGCCGTCATCAGACCGCCCCGCACGCGCCGCCAGTTCGACCAGATCCGGCGCAAGTGGGCCGGGGCGCGGCATTTTCGCAACCGAGGTCAGGCTGCCCGAGCTTGCCTCGCGTTCAAAACGCAGCGCGGTCTGGGCGACCTCCCAGCCACTGCCCGCCTCGCCGATGCGTTCGCTATCGGGGATGCGGGCGTTCTGGAAAATCTCGCGGCAGAACTCGATGTCGCCCGTGATCTCGCGCAGGGGCTCAACAGTGACGCCGGGCTGCGCTGTCGCGACGGCGAACCATGTCAGGCCCTTGTGCTTGGCCACGTCCCAATCGGTGCGGGCAAGGCACAGGCCGAAATCGGCATAATAGGCACCGCTGCTCCAGACCTTCTCGCCGTTGAGGATCCAGTCGTCGCCCCCTTGGCCATCGGCACGCACCGCTGTCGTCACCACCCCGGCAAGATCGGAGCCGGCCGCCGAATCGGAGAAGAATTCGACCCATACCTCCTCGCCGGAGAGCATTTTGGGCAGGTGGCGCCGTTTGAAATCCTCGCTGGCGTGGCGCAGGATCACCTCGGCGCAGACCTTGATCGTGACCACCCCGGCAATGCCCATGTCGGGCAGGCGATAGGGCTCGGCTTCCTCCAGGAAGGCGGCCTCGTGCGCCGCCGTCAGCCCCTGCCCGCCATATTCCACGGGCCAGGTGATCCCGGCGAAACCGGCCTCATGCACCCGCTTTTGCAGCGCCCGCTGGGTGGCGATATCCTCGATGGTGCGGTGGGTCAGGCCCCGCGCCGAGCGTTCCTCGTGCCCGCTGCGCCTTGCGAGATTTTGCGCCAGCCATTCCCGCGCCGCCGCGCGGAATGCCTCAACCCCGGTCGATACGGAATGCATGGTCACTGGCCCTTCTCCTGCAGCGTGACGACATTTTCGTTATGCCAAACCTCGCCGCCCAATGCGGCCGCGTCGGCGGTCAGGCGCCGCAGATAGAGGTGAAAATCATTCTCCCACATATAGGCCATGCCGCCC
Organism: uncultured Sphingomonadales bacterium; assembly: GCA_903923465.1. GTDB lineage: Bacteria > Pseudomonadota > Alphaproteobacteria > Sphingomonadales > Sphingomonadaceae > Novosphingobium. The sequence goes on from CAIXXP010000023.1 coordinate 16,445, forward strand.
AGAACCTGCCACGCGGCATGCGCGACATCGATGCCCGTTCTGGCAACAAAGGCCTTGGCCATGCTGACGATCTCGGCCGCATCGTCCTGCCCCGCAGCGACCGCGCGCGCCGCCGCGTCGCGCATCGCCGCGCTCATCTCGATACCAAGGCTCGCATCGACCAGCATATGCTTGACCGCCTGGAACGAGCCAATGGGCCGGCCGAATGCTACCCGCGCCCTGGCATGGGCGACCGCCGTATCGACAACCGCCCGCATCGCGCCAATCGACTGCGACACGGCCAGCGGTAGGGCCACTTGCACCTGACGGGCAATGTCCGCCACCGCCCCGCCCCGCGCCGCGCCCCGCGCCCCGACCAGCGCGGCGGCATCGAGGCGGACATTGTCCAGCCGGACGTTCAGGCTCGGGCGGGTAATGTCTAGACTGTTGAGCGGCGCGAAGGATACGCCGGTGGCCCGGGCCGGCAGCAGGAACTGGCTGAAAGATCCCGCATCGCGCGCCGCGAGCAATATCCAGTCGACACTGTCGGCATGCACCACCGCCGACAGTTCGCCGTTCAGAACGAAACCATCAGCGGCCTCCGTGGCGACAACCCCATCGTCGCGCCCCCAAAATCCGGGGAGGTCGCCGCTTGCCCAGCTGGCCAGCGCCCGCCCCGCCTGCAAATCGGACAGGATCGCCGCCCGGCCCGCCCCCGCACCGGCGGCAAACACGCCTGCGCCAGACAGGGCCTCGATCACCACATTTGTCTCCAGCCACGGCTCTGGCGATGCCGTGCGGCCCCATTGTTCCGCAACGATGCAGGCGCGGGCGATGCCTCCCGCGCCGATGGTTTGCCCGAAGAGACCTGCCGCAGCGGCGCGTTGGATGAACGTCCGGTCGAGGCCACGGCGCCCCTCCCCCACAGCCCGCGCGCGGTCCAGCGGCGAGGCCCCCACCAAGCCGGCAAAGGTTGCGGCCACTTCCGCCTCGCCCGGCTCCAGCCAGCCTGCGGCTATTGCTGCGGTGTTATTCATCTTTCGGCCCCTCGTTCAGATTGGGCTGGACTCTCTGGCCCATACCCGACGGCGCATTGGAACAGGGATTTCCGGCGAATGCCAGAATATTTCGGCCAAAGCGACGCCGCCCGTGCCGCAGCGCGACTGCGGGGCGCCGGATTGCATGGCCGGGCACACGCACAAGCGGGCGCGGCAAGCGCGCCAGCGGGAAGCCCGCCGCATGCGCAAGGCGAGGAACAGGCCGACCAAATACGCCATGGCCGGCCTGCTTTGCCCCAATAACACCGCGCTTAGTTGCGGACGCCTTCCAGCAGCCCCTTGAGGTTCGACGAAAAGATTTTCTGCACGTCGCCCGCGCTGAAATTCTTGAACTCGGCGAGGTAGGAGAGCGGTTCGGCCACGCCTTCGGGGTGCGGATAGTCGCTGCCGAACAGGATGCGGTCGGCCGGCATCAGCTTGCCCAGCTCGTCGACATCGTCCTCATAGAACGGGGCAACGAAGATGTGCTTGCGGAACGTTTCGACCGGGTTGCGGCTGAACGCCTGCGGCATCTGGCCGTAGGCATGGTTGAGCCGCCACAACAGCGGCGCCAGCCACGAGGCGCCATTTTCCACCGATGCCACCCGCACATTGGGGAAACGGTCGAACACGCCATGGCAGATCAGCGCCGACAACGAGTCCGCGATGGGGCGGCCCAGATGGTCCAGCGTCAGCTTGTGCGCGTCATTCTGGAAGGCCTGGAGTTCGCCGGTGCCGTCGCCCGACCACATGCGGTTGATCCGGTCATACCCCGAATCCGAGCCATGCAGGCAGACGAAGATGTTGGCCTCGGCCACGCGGGCCCAGAACGGGTCGAACTCGGGGAAGCCGAAGGAACGCGAGCCCCGGATGTTTGGCACCGGCGCCGGCCGGATGCCGATGACGCGGGCGCCGCTCTTGAGGACGAAGTCCAGCTCTTCCAGGGCCATGTCGAGATCGGCAAGGCAGATCATCGGCACCGAGAACAGGCGGTTGTCGCGGGCGAAACCCCATTCCTCATTGGTCCAGGAATTGAGCGAGTGGAACAGGGCGCCCATCACCTCGGGCTTGTGGTTCAGCCGCTCCTCGATCACCGAGGCGAGCGTGGGGAACACCAGCGAACCATACAGGCCCTGCTGGTTGAGCACGGCGATGCGGCCATCGCCCGAGCGCCATTCCGCCGGCGGACGAATCGGCTTGCCCGACAGTTCGCGCTGGGTCAGCCCCTCGGTATTGGTGCCGCGATACCACTTCTCGTGCACGCCGGGGGCGGCCACGACCTCGAAGGTGGGGTTCGGGATGTATTCTGAGAGCATGCCGCCGATAACCAGCTTCCTGCGGCCCTTCACATCGACGAAAAAGAAATCCTTCTCAAACGCCTTGGGCAGATGGCGGGTAAACGCTTCCTCCGGCTCGTAGAGATGCTGGTCAGCGTCATAAATGGGGTAGGATAGCGTTTCCATGTCAACTCTCCCAATCCGCGTCGTTCGCGCGCGTTGATTCGATGCCGAGTATTAGATCCAAGTGAATTGACACACAATCACTTGATGGCCCGCCCGCCGTGGCCCGGGTTTGACGGCGGGGATAGGCCCCAGCGGAACGGGCCGATCTTGAGGCAGGATGGCCAATGGAGCGATGGGGAGAGATGTTCGCATCGCCGGGACGGGGCGGCGGCGCGACGGGGCTTGCGCCCGGCGAAAAGCCTGCCTAAACGCTGCAAGCCAATTACTGAAAGCGCTTCATTTCGAGTTTGGAATGGACCATACCGAGCATTTGACTGGTCATGGGAGTGCCGTGAGCGATATCGATACCCTTGTCGTTGGAGCAGGAGTCGTCGGGCTGGCCGTGACCCGCGCCCTCGCCGTGGCCGGGCAGTCCGTGATCATCGCGGAGCGGCACCGCTCGATTGGCGCCGAGACCAGTTCGCGCAACAGCGAGGTCATCCACGCCGGTATCTATTATCCGCCGGGCAGCCTGAAGGCGACCACCTGCGTCGCCGGCCGCAACCTGCTGTACCGCTATTGCGAGGAACGCCACCTGCCCCATCGCCGATGCGGCAAGATCATCGTCGCCACCAACGCCGCGCAGATGGCCGAGCTTGAAGTCATCGCCACGCGCGCCCGCGCCAATGGCGTTGACGATCTCAGCCTGATCGATGCCGCGGCGGTGAGCCGGCTGGAGCCCGAACTGCGCGCCCACGCCGCGCTGCTGTCACCCTCCACCGGCATCATCAATTCGCACGCCTATATGCTGTCATTGCTGGCGGACGCGGAGAATGCCGGCGCCGTTCTTGCGCTGGGCACGTCCATAATGCGCGTGCAGCCGACGGAGCGGGGGCTAGACGTCTATGTCGATCACGCCGCGCAGCCCGCGCTGAGCGTGCGCAATTTGGTCAATGCGGGCGGATTGTCGGCGCAATCGGTGGCGCGGTCGATTGATGGTTTCCCCGAAGCGCATGTGCCTGCCCTCGGGCTGGCCAAGGGCTCATATTTTGTCCTGTCGCGCAAATCGCCGTTTTCCCGGCTCGTCTATCCGGTTCCCGAAGCCGGCGGGCTGGGTACGCATCTGACCATCGATCTTGCCGGCGCCGCGCGGTTCGGGCCGGATGTCGAGTGGGTGGACACCATTGACTATGCGGTAGACGCGGCGCGCGTCGACCGGTTTTACGCCGCCGTTCGCCACTTCTGGCCCGGCATCAGGGATGGCGACCTGCAGCCCGGCTATGCGGGTATTCGGCCCAAGATCGGCGGCCCGGGCGATCCGGCGGCGGATTTTGTCATCTCTGGCCCGGCCGATCACGGCGTGCCGGGGGTGGTCAATCTGTTTGGCATCGAATCGCCGGGGCTTACCGCGTCGCTCGCTCTGGCTGAGCTGGTCTCGCACAAGCTGGAAGGCGGGGCATCATGACCGGTTCGGGCGGCAAGCCGCGCGCTGTGGGCGCGTTCGACTATATCATCGTCGGCGCGGGTTCGGCGGGCTGCGTGCTGGCCAACCGGCTGAGCGCCAACCCCGCCACGCGCGTGCTGCTGATCGAGGCGGGCCCGCGCGACAGCAATCCGTGGATCCATGTGCCGCTGGGCTATGGCAGGCTGGTGCGCGACCCTTCCGTCAACTGGATGTATTCGACCGTGCCCCAGCCCGAACTGGACGGCCGCGAGATATTTCAGCCGCGCGGCAAGGTGCTCGGGGGCTCCAGTTCGATCAACGGCCTGCTGTATATTCGCGGCCAGAAAGAGGATTTCGACGACTGGCAACGGCTGGGCGCGACGGGATGGAGTTGGGACGATGTGCTGCCCTATTTCATCCGCGCGGAGCACCAGGAACGCGGCGCCAGTGCCTATCATGGCGTCGGTGGCCCGCTACCGGTTTCCGACCAGCGTGACACACACGAGGTGTGCGATGCCTTCATTGATGCGGCGGCGCAGCGGGGCCATAGCCGCAACACGGACTTCAACGGCCCCACCCAGCAGGGCGCGGGCTATTACCAGACCACCTCGCGCAACGGCCGCCGCATCAGTTCCGCCGCCGCCTATCTGAAGCCCGCCCGCAACCGGCCGAACCTGCATATCGTAACCGGCGCGCTGGTTTCGCGGATCGTGTTCGAAGGCCGCACCGCCACCGGGGTCGAATGGACCCGCGGCGATATCCGGGAAGCCGCCCGGGCAGCGGGCGAGGTCATCCTTGCGTCGGGAGCAATCAATTCGCCGCAGTTGCTGCAGTTATCCGGCGTCGGCGCGCCAGACCTGCTCGGCCGGCATGGCATTCCGGTGGTGGTCGCGGTGCCCGAGGTGGGCCAAAATCTGCAGGACCATCTGCAGGTCCGCTGCATCTACCGCAGCAAGACACCAAACACCATCAACGACGAGTTGCGCAGCTGGCACGGCAAGCTGGCGGTTGGCCTGCGCTACGTGTTGCAACGGCGCGGGCCGCTGGCGGTGAGCGCGGGATCGGCGGGCGGGTTTTTCCGCTCGGAGATGAGCCCGGATCGCCCGGACATACAGGCGCATTTCATCCGCTTCAGCACCGACAGGATGGGCGACAGGCTGCACCGGTTTTCGGGCTTCACCGTGTCGTCCTGCCAGCTTCGGCCAGAAAGTAGAGGCATGGTCGCCATCGCCAGCAGCGACCATCGCGCCCCGCCGCTCATCGATCCGCGCTATTTCACGGCGGAAGGTGATCGCCGCGCCCATGTTGCCGGCATTAGCCTGTTGCGCGCGATCATGCGCGAGGGCCCCATTGCCGATATGGTCGCCGAGGAGGCGGAGCCGGGGGTGGCTATCCGGGACGACGACGAAATTCTTGCCTATTGCCGCCGCCATGCCAGCACGCTCTATCATCCCGTCGGCACGGCGCGCATGGGCGCCGATGATCGCGCCGTGGTCGATCCGCGCCTGAGGCTTCGCGGGGTCGATCGCCTGCGCGTTGTCGATGGATCGGTTATGCCCAGCTTGCTTTCGGGCAACACCCATGCCGGAATAGTGATGATTGCCGAGAAGGCATCGGACATGATTATCGCAGACGCGCAGACGCGTGACACCGCAGGAAAGCCTATCCCATGACCTATCCCCAGTTGGCGCTGTTGATCGACGGCGCGTTCATCACCCGGACGGGTGCGGCAGGCATCGTCATCAACCCGGCGACGGGCGAGACCCTGAGCGAGGTGCCCCATGCCGGGCCCGCGGAACTGGATATCGCCCTTGCCGCCGCGGGCCGTGCCTTTCCGCTATGGGCCGCCACCGCCGCTGCCGAGCGCAGCGCGATAATGCGCAGCGCCGCCGCCCTTATTCGCGAACGCGCGGGCGCGATTGGCCGCATACTCACGATGGAACAGGGCAAGCCGCTGGCGGAAGCCATGGGCGAAGTTCGCGTTTCCGCAGATATCATCGACTGGTATGCCGAAGAGGGGCGGCGGGCCTATGGCCGGATCATCCCGGCGCGCGATGGCTTGCAGCACAGGGTATACCCGTCGCCGGTGGGGCCGGCGGCCGCCTTCACGCCGTGGAATTTCCCCGCCCTCACCCCTGCCCGAAAGATTGGCGGGGCGCTGGCGGCGGGCTGCTCGCTCATCCTGAAGGCGGCGGAGGAAACGCCCGGCACCGCTCTCGAATTCGTTCGCGCCTTTGTCGATGCCGGATTGCCGGCCGGGGTGCTCAATCTCGTGTTTGGCGTTCCTGCCACGGTATCCGGCCATCTGATCGGCTCGCCGATAATCCGGAAGGTCTCGTTCACCGGTTCCACCGCCGTCGGGCGGCAGCTCCTCCGCCTCACCACCCAGCACTTGCAGAGGACGACGATGGAACTGGGCGGCCATGCGCCCGTCATCGTCTGCGCGGATGCCGATGCCGAAAAGGCGGCCGAGATCGCCGCCACCGGCAAATATCGCAACGCCGGGCAGGTCTGCATCTCGCCCACACGCTTCTATGTGCACGAGAACCTGTTCGACCGATTCACCGACCGGTTTGTCGCAGTGGCGCAAGGCCTGACGCTGGGCAACGGGCTGGACGAAGGGGTGACCATGGGCCCGTTGGCCAACAGCCGCCGCATCGAGGCGATGGATGGTTTCGTGGCCGACGCGCGTGATCGCGGCGCCACCATCCGCACCGGCGGCGCGCGGCGCGGCAACCATGGCAATTTCTTCGAGCCGACCGTCATCACCGACCTCGGCGATGATGCCCGGCTGATGACCGAGGAACCGTTCGGGCCGGTTGCCCCCATCGTGCCCTTCCGCACGCTGGACGAGGTGATCGAGCGGGCGAACAGCCTGCCCTATGGCCTTGCCGCCTATGCCTTCACCCAATCGGGCAGGGATGCCGCGGTGCTTGGGCAGAAACTGCAGGCGGGCATGGTCGGGCTGAACACGCTGGCCGTCTCGAACCCGGAGACGCCCTTCGGCGGCGTGAAGGCCAGTGGCAGCGGATCAGAGGGCGGCATCGAGGGGTTGCAGGCCTATTTCGACACAAAACTCGTCACTCAAGCCTTCTGAGGATCCGGCGATGGGACTGGACCTGTTCGATCTTTCCGGGCGCGTCGCTCTCGTCACCGGCGGCAACGGCGGGCTGGGCCTTGCCATGGCGGAAGCGCTGGGCGAAGCGGGCGCCACGGTGGTCCTCGCCGCCCGCAACGCCGAAAAGGCCGATGCGGCGTTGGCCCGGCTGGCGGCGTCCGGCATTGACAGCAGCTTCGTGGCGCTCGACGTAAGCTCCACACAAGGCTGCGGTGATGCGGTCGCGGCGGTGGTGCGCGCGCATGGCCGGATCGATATCCTTGTCAACAATGCCGGCATGAGCATCCGCAAGCTGCCGGAAGAGCTGACCGACGATGAGTGGGACGAGGTCCTCGACGTCAATCTCAAGAGCGCCTTTCGCTGCGCGCGGGCGGCCTTTCCGGCCATGCGCGATCAGGGGGGCGGCAAGATCATCAACATCGGGTCGATGTTTTCGATCTTCGGCGGGCCCAAGGGCGCGGCTTACGGCGCGAGCAAGGGCGGCATCACGCAACTCGGCCGCTCGCTAGCGGTGGCCTGGGCCCCGCACAATATTCAGGTCAACACCATCCTGCCCGGCTGGCTGGATACCGAACTGACGCAGGCCGCGCGGCAACAGGTGGCGGGGCTGGAGGCAAACGTGCTGGCCCGCACGCCAGCCGGCCGCTGGGGCCGCCCCGACGATGTGAAGGGGATCGCCGTGTTTCTGGCCTCCTCCGCCTCAGACTTCATCACCGGCGCGGCAATTCCGGTCGATGGCGGCTATTCCATCAGCGTATAAACCGGGCGCCCTGCGCTGCGGGGTGCCCTCGCCTCATTGCAGGTCTTGCCAGTAATCCAGCAGCGCCGGGGCGGCATCGACCAGCGTCATCGGGTCGACAAACACGTGCTGGATGGCAACGCTCATGTCGCGCGAGATGCGGCTGATCGCGGTGGTATTGCGGAAGGCTTCCGACCCCGCCCAGGCGTGGCAGAAACGCACCACCCGGTCGCCAGCCTGATGCAGCCATGTCGTCGCCTGGCGCATCCGCGCGCGTTGCTCGGCCGTCAGCGGCTGGCCCGACATCGCCTGATCCTCGGCCGCCTGAAAGGTGCGATACACATAGTCGCGGGCGGCCTGATAAACCGCCTCGTTCGTGGCGAATTCCAGTTTGAACGGGTCGTTCTGGGCGATGGTGTTGGCATAGCCGGGCCGTTTCTTGGCGACGGCGATTTTGGCCACCTCGCTCAGGGCGGCCTTCATCAGGCCGATAACCACCGCGGCATGGCCCGATAGGCCGAATGCGGCCAGCCCCATGGAAAACAGCGGGCCGCCGCGCTTTGGGCAGATATCCGTGCGTTCAAACGTGAAATCGCGCGGGACAAACTGTTCGGGGATCCGGTAGTCGAAGCTGCCGGTTCCCACCAGGCCCGTCACATTCCAGCCGCCGAGAAACTCCACGCGGTCGCGGGGGATAACGCAGGCCTGCACCTCTGGCATGCCGTTCGGCATCAGGCGTGGGCCATCGTCGCCCATGATCATCATGCCGCCGCCGATCCAGTCGGAATGGCCGGTGCCGCTGCCAAACGAGAAATTGCCGGCGGCGAGATAGCCGCCCTCGACCGCCCGCGCCTTGCCGGAAGGCCCGAGCATCCCCGCCATCACCGGCAGTTCCTTGCCACCGAACATGCTGTCCACCGCCGCATCGCCCACAAAGGCGGAGGCAACGGCCGTCATGGTCAAATTCACCATCAGGGCCCAGCCCACCGAGGCGTCGGCGAAGGAGATTTCCTCCACCACCCGCATGGAATCGACCAAACCCCGGCCTCCACCGCCCAGCGCCGCGGGGATCGTCATCCAGAAAATGCGTTCAGCTTTAAGCGCTTCAACCATGGCCGGCGACATGGTGCCACCTTGTTCGACGGCGGCGCTCTGGCTGCGCACAAAGGGGCGAAGGGCATGGGCCCTGGCCAAATAATCCACATCGGCGGCCGCGCGAACAGCGGGTGCGTCGAGCGTTTCCGACGCAAGGGTTGTGCCGTCTGTCATACCCATCTCCCGCTCGCCGATCCATTCATGGATTAGTCCAAAACCGCCCGATTGGGCTGGATTTTGAGTAAACAGGCCTAAACCGCAAAGGTCAAACCCAATCGCCGATCCGACCCGCGGAAAATGTGACTTTCCCCGCCGGACGGATGGATTGAATGGCAAGAAGGGGCTATCGGATCCCTTGCCTCTTTCCCTTCCCGGCTTAACCCCGGGCAAGGACATACAGGAAAGCCCCATGGAATTGCCACGGCACGGTCGATCACGTTTGTCGGATGTCGCCAAACTGGCGGGGGTCTCGCTCGGAAGCGCTTCCCGCGCCTTGAACAACCCCTCCTCGGTACGGCCGCCCACGCTGGAGGCGGTGCGCAAGGCCGCCGAGCAACTGTCCTATGTGCCGGATGGCAACGCCCGCTCACTGGTCCTGCGCCGCAGCAACACAATCGGCGCCGTGATGCCCACGCTGAACAATCCGGTGTATGCCGACTTCCTCCACTTTCTGCAGCAGGGGCTGAGCGAGGCCGGCTATAGCCTGATCTGTTCCGCCCATGAGTACGACCAAAGTGTCGAGACGCTGCTGGTGGAGCGCCTGCTGCAACGGGGCGTGGATGGCCTTGTCCTGGTCGGCACCGACCATGATGAGGCCTTGCTTTCCCGGCTGGGCCTGGCTGGAATTCCGCACCTGTTTACCTGGTCGACGGATGAAAGGTCCCGTGGCGCCTGCGTCGGCTTTTCCAACCGCCGCGCGATGCAGAAGCTGACGCGGCATCTGATCGAACTCGGCCACCGGGAGATCGCGGTCCTGTCTGGCGCGCAGACCCATAATGAGCGCGCGCGCGCCCGGCTGGCGGGAATCGTCGATGTCATGGCGCTGCATGGTCTCGACCTGCCGCCGGAAAATGTCATCACTTGCCGGTTCGATATCGAAGCGGGGCGCAAGGGTTTGCGAGAGGCACTCGCCCTCCCCCGCGCGCCCACGGCAATCATGTGCACGACCGACATGCTCGCGGCGGGCGCCCTGTCCGAAGCGATCCATCTGGGGTTGACCGTGCCGGCGGATATTTCGATCACCGGTTTCGACGACATCGCTTATGCCCAGATGTTGTCGCCGCCGCTGACGACGATCCACGTTTCCGCGCGGGAGATGGGTTTGCGCAGCAGCGAAGCGATTATCCGGGCGATCCATGGTGATCCGCACGAGGGGGCCGAACTCGGCGCGGAATTGGTCGTGCGGGGATCGACGGGGCCGGTTCGCGGGAAGCAGCAAAGCTGAGATCATCAGCGGCCCGGCCGCTCTCGGTTTGCACTGCCCATGACGCTTGCAATGGCGGCCCGATTTGCGATGGTACGCCCCAAGGCCCGGGCAACGATCGTCAGACCGGAATCACGGGGCCAGACAAGCATTGGGAAGGAACATCCGTGACTCACAGCAACTGGTCGGCCGGGCTACCCGACGCCAAGGAATTCGCCACGCAAGCGGCGCCGACAGAGCCGCACTGGTGTGAAAACCTGCTGTTCGCCGGCTTCGATCCCGCGGTGCAGATCGGCTTCTGGCTCCACCTTGGCTCCGTGCCCAACGACTGGACCATGTGGGAAGACCGGGTGATGCTGACGCTACCTGGCAGTGGGCCTGGCAATAGGCCCGATAATGCGCCGGGCGATGGCGGCATGCTCACCATGTGGGCTTATTGCCGCCCCGCGCCCGAGCGGCGCCCCTCCGGCGCGAACCTGTCGATGGTCTGCGTCGAGCCATATCGCCGCTGGACCCTGTCGTTCGATGGCTATGCCCAGCATGTGCCCACCGCGGCGATGACCGCCGGCCTCGCGCCCGACGGGCTGCGCAAGAAGCTGCGGATCGAGCTGGACATCACCTGCGTCACGCCGGTGTGGGACGCGCAGACCTCGGCCAAGGGCGCCCACGGCAAGGGCGACATGGCCAACCAGAGCTGGGCCAAGGAGCATTACGAGCAACTGTGGCGCGCTACCGGCACCGTAGAGGTGGATGGTGTGGTGCATCCGTGGAATGGCGCGGGCTGGCGCGACCATTCGCGCGGGCCGCGCGGCGGCAACACCGCCGATCCGTGGGGCGGCCATTTCATCGCCGGTGTGCTGATGCCCAGCGGTCGCTCGGCGATCCTCTCGACCTATTGGCGGCCCGATGGCGTGATCAATCTGGAGGGCGCGCAGGTGGCCGATGCCGACGGCACGGTTCACCCCGCCGAGGTGACGGCAATCCCGCGGCTTACGCGCGATCTGGTGCTCTCTGGCGAGGAGATCTCTCCCGCCCTTGCATGGGACGGCGGCAGCGCCACGATCACCCTGCGTACGGAACGGTCGATCTGGACCTCGATGCAGAAAATACTGGCCGTCGGCAAGGATCTGGAGGGGCCGGGGCTGATGTATGTGCTCAACTACGGCACGGCGGAATGGGACGGCGAGACCGGGGGAATCTTCTACATCGAACGATCCGATGCGCTGAACAACCCGACCCCCGCCCCGCACGCCGCCTGAGACGACCCCAGCAGGCCCGCGACGATTGGGCACCTGCCAGCGTGCAGATGCCCAATCTCATCGTGTCCGCTGAGCCGCTGTTTACGCTGCCTCCACCACGATCCTTGCCGATGCCAGGTTTTCGACCTGACGGCGGGCCTGTGGGTTCCCTTCCCGGTTGAGCCGGGCCCGCGCGGTGACAAAATAGGTGCCCGGCGCGGCGAAACTGCACCGGATCGTCTCGTCGAGCACGGTCTGGCCGGGCGTGACCTCGCCGCCGCGATCAAACGCGCCGTCCGGACGGGTGGCCCAGTGCAACTGCGTGAAGCTGCCGGCTCCCGGGGGCGCTTCCGCATGCACGCTGACCACGACCTCCTCGCCAACCCGGACATGCGCGCGCGCCGCCCCATTGGCATGCACCTGCACGAAGGGCTGCGTGCCCCCGCGCGCCGCCGCGCCGTCCGGCAGGGTGACCTTGCCATCGGCAAAGGTGAACTGGGTCTCGGGCGGGGCGATGCCCTGTTCCACCCAGGCGGCAAGGTCGACAAGGCCCTGCTCGATGCTGGGCATATAGTCGATCAACCATGTCGTCGTCGCGCGGTTGGGGTGCGAAGGCAGCCACACCGGCGGCACATGCTCGGCATTCTCGGTCCACTGTAGGCGGAATTTTTCGCGGGCCTTGTCCGGCCCTTGCGCCTGCTCGACGGCCTGCTGGTAAATCACCCCCTGCGGCGGCCACAGCGAGGCATCATGCGTGTGGTGGATCCACAGCAGCTTGCCCTCGAACTGACCGGAATAGGGCACGCCCATCAGCGGCGAGGCCAGCGGAACCCCGTGCTGCGGAAAGACCGCCCGCCCATCGACGCGCAGAAAATCGTTCAGCGCGCTATCGGAGATATGGTAGCGATACATGTAGCAGAACGCCAGAAAGGCGCGGTTCTCGATGTGCACCATGTCGCCAGCCTTGGCGCCGCGAAACCGCAGCAGGTTGGCTTCGGCGCGGCCGTCGCAGAAGAAGAAATCGCCCACGTTGCGCATACAGTAAAGCTGGCGCCCGGCGCTGTCGCCGGTTTCCAGGCGAATGCCGGCACCGGTGCGATAGCCGCCGCTCAGCCCCTTCACCTCAATGCCCACCGGCAGGTCCCACTGGCCGGTTGAGGACGCCTGCATCAGCGCCATCGGCTTGGCCTCGGCAAACTCGGGGCCGGCGAAATCGGCGCCCAGCAGATCCTGCGCCGTAACAAGGCGGGTGATCGGCAGATGGACATCTATCACGTCCTTTGCCACCCACTGCGGCTCGTCATGGCCGATGTATCCCGGCTGGGTCCAGAAATTGCGGAAATAGTCCGCGTCTTCCTCCAGCAGCATCCCGGCGATCGAGGTCCACAGCCAAATCTGCCCCATGGGCTTGGAGATCATGAACTCGTCGCCGCGCGGATAGCCGAGGCGGTAGAGGTTGGCGAGTTCCTCCCGCTCGTGGAAGGTCAGACCCTCAAACGGATTGCCGCTGCCGCCGGGCTGCATGGCGTCGATCACCCGGTCGAGCTTTTCGCCCTGCAGCAGGCGCTGAACATTGAACATCGCGCCGAAGTGGACGGGCTGCTCGCTCTGCACGCGGGAATTCGTGCCGTGCGGTTCGATGTTACCGCCTCCCATGAAGGGCAGCGCGCCGTCATAGACGCCATCGCAATATTCGAGGCACAGGGGAGAGCGGCGACCGCCGCCGCTGCCGCCCCAGACATAGCTGTAATCCGGCTCGCGACCGTAGATCTGGCGGGCGATATGTTTGGAAAAACGGGCACTTTCGATGCTGGCCCGATAGCCATAGAGGCCGGGATCCACCCCGGCGCGCGGGTCGAGATCGTCGCCGATGTGGCCGCAGTTCGATTCCACCATGTAGCCGCCCAGCCCGACCATCATTTCCAGCCCGCCGAGCAATTCGCCCATCACCCCGGCGAAAGCTTCCTCGTGACCGGCATGGGCGCCTTCCAGCGGATGATACATGCGGCCGCCCCACTTTTCCTTTGCCGGGAAATAGAAGGTGAATCGCGTGTCAGTGTTTTCAAAACCGCCATGGACATTGCGGTGGGGGTATGGCTTTTCGCGAAATTCATCTCGGTCGATATAGGGTTTTCCGAAATATTCGTCCCTCACATCGTATGTTTGAGTATCGAGTTTGTCCTGAACAGACATGCCATCATCTCCCCACACCAATACCCAATATTGTTATCGCGACGCCCTTTAGCATGAACGCGTAAAACTCGGGCCTATCGCGCGTCCGAAAACGCCTCGCGACGAAACCCGACGGAAACGCCCCCGGGAGAGCTCTGTCTCCCGGGGGCGCCTTTCATGCCTCATCCAGATGCTTAGAAGTGCACCCGGACACCACCGGTAACCATGCGCGGCTCGCCATAGATGACGCCGAGCGGGCCAGCCGCCACCAGCAGGTTGGTCGCACCCACCAGATGAACCTGATCCGCCACATTGGTGGCGTTCAGGAACAGGTCGACCGGCTTGCCAGCAACATTGCTCCAGTCGGCACGCAGGTTAAGCGTACCATAGGCCTTCTGGCCGCCACGATGCAGCGGATCCTGCATGATGCTGTCGTCCAGGTTAACCCAGCTCTGGTGGTAGTAGTTACCCGAGATCGAAACCTGACCGAGGTTCGCCTGATCAATCAGCAGATAGCGTGCGTTGAGCGACCAGGTGAACTTGGGCGTGTTCATGAACGGCGTGTTGATGTTGTGGTAAACATTGCCCGCGGCGTCATAGTCGCCACCGAAATCGTCCTTCCAATCGGTGTACTTCGCATCGGTGTAGGACGCGTTCAGGCCAACAGTCAGCTTGGGACCAACGCGCAGTTCGGATTCGAACTCGACACCCTTGATGGTGGCGGCAGCGATGTTGGAGATACCCGTCAGCACGCCGGCGCCGCTGGGGTTGGCAATGGTGAAGTTGCGCTGAACGTTGGCATATTTGCTGGTGTAGCCGTCCAGAGTGATGCGGCCGGCAATCGGCCCACGCCAGGCATACTTCACGCCCGCCTCATAGTCGGTGACGATTTCGGGCAGGAAGGTGCTGCCGTTACCCGCGTTGATGCCACCGGGTTTGAAGCCGCGACGGGAAGCCACATAAACCAGCATCCCATCCATCGGCTTGTAGTCGGCCGCGAAGTTGTAGCTGGTGGCGCCCTGGTTCACGTAAGGCACCGCAGCGGGCGTTCCCCAAATGAAGCCATTCTCAGGATGAGCAGGATCATAGGCCTGAGTCGCGTTCAACTGCGCCTGAGTGTAGTTGGAACGGCGAATACCACCCGTGATGCTGGCACCTTCAAACGGATGCACGGTTGCCTGAGCGTACACGCCCTTGTCCGTCGACCGGTTGTCGAACACCACCTTGCCCGAAGGATCGGGCAGACCAAACGGCGAAACCTGGTTGAGCGCCGTGGCAAAGGTTCTGAACAGCGGGGCCAGGCTGAACGGAATCTTCTGGAAGTTGTAGTAATAGCCCACCGACCAGTCCATCAGCTTGGTATGGCCCTGAACCTGGAATTCGTCGCTGAAGTTCTGGAAGAAATCCTGCGCATTGGGCTGGGTCACCAGGGCGCCGTTAATGATATTGAACGTGTTGTAGGCCACAGCCGCACCTACGGCCGACAGATCCCAAACGGAATCGGCCCGGCCGACGCGGTTGGTGGCAAAGATGTTCTTGACGGTGATGTCGCCCAGCACGCCAACGCCATCCTGATGCAGGGTGGTGGTGTTGGTGATGTTCTGCTGGTTGCCGACCGTGCTCGTCAGAAACGGATCGGCATTCTGGCGAATGCTGCCACCAGCGGCGATACGTGCCTGCTCGGCAAGGATGCTGTTAACCAGCCCGCCAGTTGCGGGGAAGACCCCGGTGGCGGCATTGGGAGTGCCCCAGAGCGCCGTCAGACGCGAAATCCCCGGGCAGCCAAGCACGGCAGCTTGATTGCCAGTGGCCACAGAGCCCGCGATCCCCGCCCCGCAGAACAGGCCAATCGTCTGGACGTTGTTGGACAGATAAGGCTTAAGCCCGCCACCAGGGGTCCAGTTCGTGTTGAACCCACCCATCACGATCCCGGTGTTGTTCTCCTTGATGTTCTGGCCGCTGAAGATCAGCAGGTTCTCGATGCCGTCAACCGGCTTCACCAACAGGCTGACGCGGAAGGATTCGCGGTGCCGGTTGTCCTGATCCTGACCCGTCACCGAGCTGACGGTGTAGCCATGACGGCGCACAAAGTCGCCGGCAACGCGCAGCAGCACCTTGTCCTTGATGATCGGAACGTTCAGCGCGCCCTGGATATCAACGGCGTTGTAGTTGCCGTAGCTGGCCTGAAGATTGCCGCTAAGATCGTTGGTCGGGCGCGCCGAGGTGAGCAGAACCGCGCCACCCGTGGTGCTGCGGCCGAACAGGGTGCCCTGCGGGCCCTTCAGCACCTGAATGCTGGAAAGATCGAAGAAGGTCGCGTTGCTGCCCAGCAGGTTCTGCTGGAACGACGGAACTTCGTCCACGTAGGTGATGACGCCGGGCTGCGAACCGTAGGTCTGGCCCTGACCGCGCATGAAGAAAGCGCCCTGCTCGCGGCGGCCGCTCTGCGGGGTGATCGTGAGGCTGGCCGTGTGCGAGACAAGGTCGTCCTGCGTGTTGATGCTCTTGGAACGCAACGCTTCGGCGCCAAACGCGGTAACCGAAACCGGCACCTTCAGCGAGGATTCTTCGCGGCGGCGAGCGGTAACGACGATGTCGCTGAATGCATTCGCAGCCGAAGCGCCAGCGGCGGGTGCTGCCTCATCGGCGAAAGCGGGCGTGGTAAACGCCAGCGCGCTCGTCATAAG
This sequence comes from uncultured Sphingomonadales bacterium, assembly GCA_903923465.1. Taxonomy (GTDB): domain Bacteria; phylum Pseudomonadota; class Alphaproteobacteria; order Sphingomonadales; family Sphingomonadaceae; genus Novosphingobium. The sequence continues at coordinate 32,819 of CAIXXP010000023.1, forward strand.
AGTAATTACAAATTTCCGATTCATAGTCGGCTCCCTCAATCCCTCAGGAATAGAATACCAGCGCTCTTGCGATGGCGCTGACCTGCCCAATATGGCGGTCAGGCGCCCCGATGCGTCGGGAGCACCCCATTTGTAAAGGTGATCTAAAGACTCAGAACAAACATGCTGTTGGTTTGCGACATTTTCGCCACACCCCCAATTTCACCCGGCGCAGCATAGGCCCCGCCCCTTGCGGCAATGGCGACAGCCGGCCGGCATTGCCGAACCGCAGAAACCCGCGCCGTTCAGCCCAGTGCCCGAATGTGATCGCGGACCGCCCGCTTAACCAGAGCAGCGCCAGAGGGGGTGCAGCAATAGGGCGAGAGATCAACTGACGGGAAACTCGCCGCTATCTTGGGCGGCAGCACCAACGCCCCCAGCGCCAGCAGC
>CAIXXP010000024.1 GCA_903923465.1 uncultured Sphingomonadales bacterium
GCCGCCAAGGTGATCGTCGAGTTCGCCAAGACCACCGACAAGATCGAGATCATCGGTGGCGGGATGGGTACGCAGGTTCTGAATGCCGATGGCATCAAGGCGCTCGCCACGATGCCCTCGCTCGACGAACTGCGCGCCAAGCTCATCGGCCTCATTCAGGCTCCGGCGACCAAGATCGCCCAGGTTGTCACCGCTCCGGCGGCCAAGCTGGCTCGCGTCTTTGCCGCCTATGCCGAGAAGGATGCCGCGTAAGACCCGTTCTGACGATTTTCGCCCGGGTTTTCGGGCACCACCAATCAGGAGTGATACACCATGGCCGATATCGCCAATCTCGTTGCCGAACTGTCGAAGCTGACCGTTCTTGAAGCCGCCGACCTTGCCAAGGCCCTGGAAGAAGCATGGGGCGTCAGCGCCGCTGCTGCCGTGGCCGTTGCTGCCGCTCCGGCCGCCGAAGCCGCTGCCGCGGTGGAAGAAAAGACCGAATTCGATGTCATCCTGACCGGCGACGGCGGGAAGAAGATCCAGGTCATCAAGGTAGTCCGCGCGATCACCCAGCTCGGCCTGACCGAAGCCAAGGCGCTGGTCGAAGCGGCTCCGAAGGCCGTGAAGGAAGGCGTCTCGAAGGCCGAAGCCGAAGAGATCAAGAAGAAGATCGAAGAAGCCGGCGGCACCGTCGAAATCAAGTAAGCCGAAATCAAGTAATCGGCTTACCCCGATTGCTGAAAAAAGAGGGCGGCCCCCACGCGGGGGTCGCCCTCTTTTTGCCTCCGGCGCGTATTTCTTGCCTCCGGCGCGCACTTCTTGCCTCCGGCGCGCAAGGGCTCCGCCCTTGAATCCCGCTATCTTTGGCCCGGGCTCCCTCAGGGCAAGGCAAACGCGAACATCGCCGCGCCCACCGCGCTGATCGCCGCGGCAAAGGCGAAGGCGCCCGCAAAGCTGCCCGTGGCATCGACGATCATCCCCGTCACCACCGGGCCGATGATCCCCGAAACACTGCCGATCGCGTTCTGCACCCCGATCCAGCCGGCCACGCCGCGCGCACCGGCATAGCCCTGGCCCAGCGCATAGACCATTGTCGGCAGGCAGCCGAGAAATACGCCCGTCAAGACCAGCGCAGCCAGCAGCGCGCCGGGCCCCGTGGCCAGCGCGATTCCGGAAATCCCCGCGATCGAGCCCAGCTGCGCGATCGTCGCCAGGCCCCGCTGCACCGCCGCGGGCCGCCTTCCGCCGCGCACCAGCGCATCGGCCAATTGGCCCCAGCCGAGCGAGGCCAGCGCCTGCGCGGCAAATGTGACCGTGGCAAACAGCGTCATCGTCGGGATCGTCAGCCCGCGCGATTTCACCAGATAGAGCGGCAGCCACGCCGCCACGAAGAAGAACCCGTAATTCGCCAGGGCATGCGCCGCGCCCATCACCCACAGCGTGCGCTGGCGCAGCAATTGCCCCACCGGCATCGCGCTCTGTGCCGACAGATCCGCCGCCGCCTGCCCCGGCAACCGCGCCAGCAGCATCAGCCACGGCACGGTCCAGGCCAGCGTTACCGCGCCAAACGCGAAAAACACCACGCGCCAGCCGTGGCTGGCCAGCAGCATGCCGCCCGCCAGCGTGCCCAGCGCCGGGCCCAGCGCCAGGCCCACAGCGATCACCGCATTGGCCAGGCCCCGCCGGTGCGCCGGCACATGCGCCGCAATCAGCTTTGACGTCGCCGGAAAC
>CAIXXP010000025.1 GCA_903923465.1 uncultured Sphingomonadales bacterium
GGCCAGGCGCCCCCCTCGCAGAACCAGCACCAACCTCTACAGTAATGGGAGCGCGAGGGACGAGTCCCTCGCACCTTCCCCTTAAACCCTTAATCCCCTTAAGCCCTTGAATTTCTTTCCCAAAAAACCCCTCAAGCCCCAGCCCGCGCCACAATCGCCGCCCACTCGGCCTCATCGATCACCCGCAACCCCAGCGCGGCGGCCTGCTTCAGCTTGGATCCCGCCCCCGGCCCGGCCACCACCAGGTCCGTCTTGGCGCTCACGGAGCCCGCCGACCGCGCGCCCAGCCGCTCGGCCTGTGCCTTGGCCTCATCGCGGCTCATGGTCTCCAGCTTGCCGGTGAACACCACGGTCATCCCCGCCACTTCGCTATCCAGCGCCTCCACCACATAGTCCGGCGGCGAAACCTCGCTCAAAATATCCTCCCACACCGCGACATTGTGCGGTTCGTGGAAAAATTCGATCAGCCCCAGCGTCACCTCTGGCCCCACGCCCTCCACGCCGATCAGCCCCGCGAGTTCGCCTGCCAGCTTGCGGGCAAACTTGTCCTGATCCGGCGTCACCGCGCCATCCCCGGCCACTGCGCTCATCGCCGCGTTGTAGGCCGCCCAAGCCTCGTCCCGCCGCACCGCCAATCGTGCGGCTTCCTCGCGCAACCGTTCCAGCCGCACGAAACGCTTGGCCAGATCCCGCGCCGTCACCACCCCGACATGCCTGATCCCCAGGCCAAACAGCAGCCGCGCGGCATCGGGCTGGCGCTTGGCCTCAATCGCCATCAACAGATTATCCACAGACTTGTCCTGCCACCCCTCCAGCGCCAGAATTGCCTCGCGCCGCCGCTTCAGCCGGAAAATATCCCCCGGCCCGCGCTCCAGCCAGCCCAGCTCGAAGAACTGGATGATCGACTTCTCCCCCAGCCCCTCGATATCCAGCGCCCCGCGTGAAACGAAATGCTTCAGCCGCTCAATCCGCTGCACCGGGCAGATCAGCCCCCCGGTGCACCGCACGTCCACCTCACCCTCCTCGGCGACAGCCTCGCTGCCACACTCCGGGCAATGGTCGGGAAACACAAACGGCGCCCGCTCCACCCCCCCCAGTTTTTGGCCGCGCGTCACATTCTCCACCACCTGCGGAATCACATCGCCGGCGCGCTGCAACACCACCCGGTCGCCCACGCGCAGCCCCAGCCGCGCCACCTCGTCGCGATTGTGCAGGGTCACATTGGTCACGGTCACCCCGCCCACCAGCACCGGCGCCAGCCGGCCGACGGGAGTCAGCTTGCCTGTCCGCCCCACCTGAATGTCGATCGCCTCCACCACCGTCTCGGCGCGCTCGGCGGGAAACTTGTGCGCCATCCCCCAGCGCGGCGCCTTCGCGACAAACCCCAGCCGCCCCTGCCATTCCAGACTGTCGACCTTGTACACCACCCCATCAATCTCATACGGCAATCCTGCCCGCGCCGCCGCAATGCTGCGATACTGCGCCAGCATCTCCTCCACCCCGGCGCAGCGCACCAGCCGCGCGGAAACCGGCACCCCCCAAGCCTCTATCCGCTTCATCACGGCAAACTGCGTGTCGCCCGGCACAGCACTCGCCGCCCCCCAGCCATGCGCGAGAAACCGCAAGGGCCGCGCCGCCGTCACACTCGCATCCTTCTGCCGCAAAGACCCCGCCGCCGCATTGCGCGGGTTGGCAAACAGCTTCTCCCCCCGCTCCGCCTGGCGCTCGTTCAGCGCGGCAAAATCCGCCCGCGCCATGTAAACCTCGCCGCGCACCTCAAACACGTCCGGCACATCATCGCCCACCAGCGCCTGCGGAATATCGCCAATAAACGCGACATTCGCCGTCACATCCTCACCGACCGAGCCATCCCCCCGCGTCGCCGCCCGCACCAGCCGCCCGCCCTCATAGCGCAGCGAACAACTCAGCCCGTCAATCTTGTCCTCCGCCGTCATCACCACGGCCGCATCCTCGGGCAGCGCCAGAAACCGCCGCACCCTGGCGACAAACTCCGCCACTTCCTCATCGGAAAACGCATTGTCGAGGCTCATCATCCGAACCTCGTGCGGCACCTTGGCCAGCGGCGAGGCCCCCACCTCATGCCCCACCAGCGCCGAGGGCGAATCCCCCCGCACCAAATGCGGAAAAAGCCCCTCCAACTCGGCATTCCGCCGCATCAGCGCGTCATACTCCGCGTCCGAAATCTCCGGCGCGTCCTCGGCATGATATTTGAGATTCGCACGCCGAATCGCCCGCGCCAAACGCATCAGTTCATTCGCGGCGTCCGCCTCGGAGATGGGAAAGTCAGTCATGAAGGGGCTTTTAGAGGCTTTGCAGGAAAAGTGCAGGGGAGAAGAAGAGAAAGATGCCAGGGACTCATCCCTCGCGCTCCCAAAACTGTCATTGTCCCCCCAAGGGTTCCGCCAAGCGCAAACCTCAAGCGCCGCAGGCCATAAAGCCCCTTAGCGGCAAAACACCCCGCCGCAGAACGAGCGCCCCAAAAAAGGGAAAGGGAGCGCGAGGGACGAGTCCCTCGCACCTTCCCTTAAAAACCGTCCCTCACCTCAAGCCCCCTCCAGCAGCCGCACCGCCTGCGCCACCGCCTCCGGCGTCACCTCGGCCCCGCTCAGCATCCGGGCGATCTCCTGCCGCCGCCCCTCGGGCGAAAGCTCCGCCACGGAAGTCCTTGTCACCAGCCCTTCGCTCGATTTGGCGATAAAGAAGTGCTGCCCCCCGCGCGCCGCCACCTGCGGGCTATGCGTCACCGCCAGCAACTGGCCGCCAGAAGCCAGCCGCGCCAGCCGCTCGCCAATCGCCGAGGCCACCGCGCCGCCCACGCCCCGGTCGATCTCGTCAAAGATCACCGTCGCCGCGCCACCTACCTCCGCCAGCGCCACCTTCAGCGCCAGGATAAACCGCGAC
>CAIXXP010000026.1 GCA_903923465.1 uncultured Sphingomonadales bacterium
GGCGCCGGCCCCGGGGGCCGAAACCTCGCGCCCGGGCGTGGCCGCGGCCAATCAACTGTTGTGGATGGCGGCCATGGCCGGGCTGCCCTCGCCGCAATCGCTGCTGCGTGATGGCGACGCCCTGCCCGATCTCGCCCGGGTGCGCGCCGGGGCGGAGCGTCGCTGGTCTGGCGATGGCTGGCTGATGTGGCGCCAGGGTGGCGCCGCGCCGGTGCATGGCTTGGCCCCGCCGACCTATGGCGCAAGCCAGGGCGGGGCGGTGCTGCGCTATCGCCTCGCTGCCGCCAGCGCCCTGCAACCCACGCTCTATCTGCGCGTGACCGGGGCGATGGATGGCTCCGGCGAGGCCGACAGCGCTTTCGGTTTCTCCGCCCGCCCGATTGCCGGCCTGCCGCTGACCGCCGCGGTGGAAGCGCGGGTGAGCCGCTTCAGCAATGGTTCCACCCATCTGCGCCCGGCCGCCATGGTGATCACCGAACTGGAGCCGCAGCCCATGCCCTTTGCCATGCGCGCAGAAATTTATGGCGCGGCAGGCTATGTCGGCGGCCCCGGCGCCACCGCCTTTGTCGATGGACAACTGCGCGTGGATCACCACGTCGCCACCGTGGGACCCAGCGAGATCCGCGCTGGCGGCGGCGTGTGGGGCGGGGCGCAACAAGGCGCCAGCCGCGTCGATGTGGGCCCCACGGCCAGCATCGGCCTTGCCAGCGGCCACGCCGCCGCGCGGCTGCGGTTCGATTGGCGGATGCGCGTGGCGGGCGATGCCGCGCCCACCTCTGGCCCGGCCGTGACCATCGCGGCGGGCTTCTAGGGGGGCGAGCAGGGATTGGGTGCTAGGGACTAGTCCCTCGCGCTCCCTTTACCTGTCCACCTTGTGCATCCCCTGAGGCGTGGCGCATTACCGCGAAGCGGCTTGAAAGCCTGCGGCGCTGCAAACTTGCGCGACGCCGAACCCTTAGCGCAACGCCGGCAGTATTGGGAGCGCGAGGGACTAGTTCCTCGCACCTTATTCTCTGGCCTTCACCCTTTCAACTTTCCCCCGGAGCCTTCCCATCCGCGCCGCGCTGGTCTAGCCTGAGCCGGCATGGATGTTTACCTCCCCATAGCCAGCCTCTCGGTAAACGGTCTGGTGATCGTCGGCCTTGGCGCGATCACCGGCCTGCTGTCGGGCATGTTCGGCGTGGGCGGGGGCTTTCTCACCACGCCGCTGCTGATCTTCTATGGCGTGCCGCCCACGGTGGCGGCGGCCTCGGCGGCCAGCCAGGTGACGGGCGCCAGCGTCTCGGGCGTGCTCGCCCATACGCGCCACGGCGGGGTGGATTACCACATGGGCGCGGTGCTGGTGGTCGGCGGGGTGCTGGGCACCGGCATTGGCGCCGTGCTGTTCCGCATGCTGTCGGCGCTGGGGCAGATCGATACGGTGATCAACGTGCTCTATGTGGTGCTGCTGGGCGGCATTGGCGGGCTGATGGCGCAGGAGAGCATCCAGACGCTGCGCGCCGCCCGCTCTGGCCGGGCGATTCCGGCGGCCAAGCGCCGCCACCATCCGCTGGTGGCCGCCCTGCCGATGCGCTGGCGGTTCTACCGCTCCGGGCTATATATCTCGCCGCTGGCACCGCTGTTGCTGGGGCTGTTCACCGGCATTCTCACCATGCTGATGGGTATTGGCGGCGGCTTCATCATGGTGCCGGCGATGCTCTATCTGCTGGGCATGAGCGCGCGGGTGGTGGTGGGCACCAGCCTGTTCCAGATCCTGTTCGTCACCATCGCCACCACCATGATGCACGCGCTGACCACCAAGGCGGTGGATCTGGTGCTCTCCGGCCTGCTGCTGCTGGGATCGGTGACGGGGGCGCAGATCGGCGCGGCGGTGGCGCAGAAGGTGAGCCCGGTGCGGCTGCGGCTGGTGCTGGCGCTGATCGTGCTGGCGGTGGGGCTGCGCATGCTGCTGGGCCTCACCTGGCATCCGGACGAGATCTTCACGGTCAGTGGCCTGTGAGAGCGGGTGTGAAGGTGGCGGCGGCGCTGGTGGCGCTGGTCCTGCTCACCGGCGCCGAGGACCCGGTGCTGGTGCCCGATGTGTCGCAGCACGAAATCGTGGTGCGGCAGGGCTTCACCGGTGCCGAATTGCTGCTGTTCGGCGCGATCCTCAGCCCCGAGGGCAAGGCGGCCGCGCAGGACTATGACATCGTCGTGGTGCTGGAGGGGCCGACGCGGCCGGTGGTGCTGCGCCAGAAGCAGAAGGTCGCCGGCGTCTGGATCAACACCAGTTCCACCACCTTCCAGTCCGCGCCCAGCTATTACGCCATGGCCTCCACCCGGCCGATCCGCGACATTGTCGACGACCAGACCGCGGCGATCTACGAGCTGGGGCTGCCTTTTCTCCAGCTCTCGCCCACCGGCGCGATCGACCCGGCCAGCCAGCAGCGGTTTTCCGAGGGGCTGGTGGGGCTGATGGGGCGGCAGGGACTTTACCATCAGGACGAGCACGGCGTCTCCGTCACCAGCCGGGTGCTCTATCGCGCACGGGTGGCGCTGCCCTCCAGCGTCGGCACCGGCAGCTATACCGCCGAGACCTTCGCCATCGCCCACGGCCGGGTGGTGGCCTCGGCGATCAGCCGGGTGGAAGTGCGCAAGGCCGGCTTCGAACGCGCCATCGCCGATTTCGCTAACCATGATTCGTTTTTGTACGGGCTGTTCGTGGTGGCCGCCTCGGTGCTGATGGGGCTGCTGGCCGGGCGGATTTTCGCGCGGCGGTAGGGGGGTAGGGAGGGGTTAGCAGGGGTAAGAGGTAGGTACGAGGGCGTTACACCCTCGCGCTCCCAATAATGTCAGCATTGTGTGTCGGTTCTACCGGGCGCAAGGTCGCCGCGCCGCAGGCTGTTAAAGCCGCTTCGCGGCAGGGCGCCACTTCGAGATGGCAGCGCGACGCAGACAGTAATGGGGTTTGGGGCCTAAGGCCCCAAGAAACCTTCCCTTATACTTCCTTGAAAACCGCCTCAGCCCTTCGGCACCGCCAGATGCTTGCGCTTGCGCCATCCGCCGCGCAGATAGACCAGCAGGGTCAGCGATGTCGACACGGCGGAGCCTGCCGGATAGGTCCACCACACCGCGTCCGGGCCGATGTGCGGATAGGCCAGGAAGTAAAAGCCGAGCCGCGCCGGGTACATCGCGAGGAAGATCACCACCAGCGGCCACACCACCTCGCCATAGGCGCGCATGGTGCCGTTCATGATGACGGTGATGCCCATCAGCACGAAGCTCCAGGTGCAGATCAGCTGGATATGCTGGGCGAGGGGCACGGCCGGGCTTTGCGAGCCGAGGAACACCACCAGCAGCGGCCGGGCGAAGGCGACAATCAGCAGCCCCAGCGCGCCGGTGAGGGCGAGATTGCTGAGCACGCCGGTGATGGTGATGCGCCCGACGCGGCCATGGTTGCCCGCGCCCACATTCTGCGCCACCATCGCGCTCACCGCGCTGGAGAGGGCGAAGGCGGGCATTTGCAGGTAGTTCCACAATTGCAGGCTGGCGCCATAGGCGGCGGCGGCATTCAGCCCCTCGCGATTGACCAGCCCGATCAGGATGAGGCCGGCGCCCGAGACCACGAGCATCTGCGCGCCCATCGGCAGGCCCTTGGTGATGACATAGGATATTTCCGAACGGCTGGGCAGCAGATAGGCCAGCTCTGGCCCGCGCAGGCGCAGGGGCATGTCCTTGGCATAGATGCGGTAGATCATCAGCGCCGAGCCGGCGAAATTGGCAATGGCCGTCGACAGGGCCGAGCCGGCGATGCCCAGTGGCGGCACCGGCCCCAGCCCGCGGATCAGCAGCGGGTTCAGGCCGATGTCTACCGCCACGGTCAGCAGCATGGCGTGCAGCGGGGTGCGGGCATCGCCCACGCCGCGCATGCCCATCGCCACCATCAGCGAGATGGTGCTGAAGGGCATGGTGATGAAGATAACCCGCAGATAGGCCAGCGCCTCCAGCCGGCTGGCCTCCGGCGTGGAGAGCGCGTGGAGCAGCGCCGGGGCAAACACCCAGCCCAGCACGCCCGTCACCATCGCCAGCATGCCGCAGAAGCCCACGCCCGCGCCAAACGAGCGCCGCGCCGCATCGAGCGAACGCGCCCCGAAATGCTGGCCCACCCGCACCGTGGTCGCCATGCCAAAGCCGAACACGGCGCCAAACAGCAGGAACATCACCACATTGGCGTTGGCCGTGGCGGCCAGCGCGCTCTCGCCGATCAGCCGGCCGACCCAGATCGAATTCACCGTGCCGTTCAGCGTTTGCAGCAGGTTCGAAATCATCGTGGGAATGGTGAAGGCGATCAGCGTCTTGAGGATCGGCCCCTGGGTGAGGTCTCCGCGCAGATTGCCCATGGGCCCGCCCGCGCCTGCGCCTTCGCCCCCGCCCCCCGCGCCCATGCCCCGCGGGGCGGCGGGGGCTTGCGGGGATTCGGCGGCGGGCGGGCTGTCGGTGGAAATGTCGGTCATGTGCCCCGTGTGTCGCCGGAGAGGTGAATGTGCAAGCGGTCTGAAAGACCATAACCGTGGGCAAGGCAGGCCGGTGCCAGCCAGACCATTCTTTTGCGCAGGGTTTCGCTGTCGCGCCCCTCGGGCATCAGCAGGATGCGGGCGGCGGGCAGCGCGTGGGTGGCGGCCAGGGCAGCCACCTCGGCGACATCCTCCGGCGCGGCGACGACGAATTTGAAGAAGGCGCGGGCATCCCCGGCAAAGGCGGCCAGCGCCTCGGGGCGGATGGCGAGGTCGCGCGGGTTGCCCGAATGCGCGAGTTTGGGGCTGACGTTGAACTGGTGGACGCGCTGGGCGATGGCCTCGGGCGGGGCGACGGTGCCGTTGGTTTCCACCTCGACATAAAAGCCCGCCAGTGCCGCCAGATGGTCAAGCATCCGCACCAATGCCGGGGCCTGCAGCAGCGGCTCGCCGCCGGTGATGACGAGGCGGGGAAAGGGCAGGGCGGCGCCCAGCGCGGCAATGCGCGCGGCGACATCGGCCTCGTCCAGCATCACCTGATTGGCGGTGCGGGGGAAATCCACGCCGTCGCGGTGTAGCCGGTTATCGCCCTCGAACCGCCAGGTATAGGCGGTGTCGCACCATTCGCAGGCGAGGTTGCAGCGCGACAGGCGCACGAACACGCAAGGCCGCCCGGCGCTGACGCCCTCGCCCTGCAGCGCGGCGAAGATCTCCGGCTCGCCGGGGGTGACGGTGGCGAGGGCCAGGGTCATGCTGCCGGCGCTGCCTATCCCAGCCGCGCCAGCGCCGCTGCCAGGCGCTCGGCCTCGGCGGCGTGGGCGGCATGGTCGGCGCGGGCCTTGTCGATGGCCTCGGGCTTGGCCTTTTCGACGAAGGCCGGGTTGTCGAGACGCTTGGCCAGCGAATCCCGCTCCTTTTCGGAAGTGGCGAGCGCCTTGCCCAGCCGCGCCTTCTCGGCGGCGATGTCGATGATGCCGTCGAGCGGGATGATCAGGCTGGCATCGCCCGCACCCACCTGCATCGCCGCGCCATCGGGGGCCGGGGCGAAGTGGATGGCGCTCAGGCGGGCCAGCCGGTCGATCGCGGCGGCGTTGCGGGCGATGATGCCGCGCGTGGCCTCGCTCGGCTCGGGCAGATAGGCCTCCAGCCTTGCCCCGGGGGCAATGCCCAGTTCCGCCTTGGCGCCGCGCAGATTGCCGACCAGCGCGATCAGCCACTCGACCTCGGCCTTGGCGGCGGGGTCGACCGTGGCGCCCGGCTGCGGCCAGCGCGCGACGATCAGTTCCGTTTCGCGGGGGAGGGCGGAGTCGGCGAGACTGTTCCACAGCTCTTCCGTGACGAAGGGCATGAAGGGGTGGAGCATGACGAGGATCTGATCGAGCACCCAGCCGGCGACGGCGCGGGTTTCCGCGTCGAAATTGCCCTTGATGAGTTCGATGTACCAGTCGCAGAACTGGTCCCACACGAAGTGGTAGATGGCGTTGGCGGCGGCATCGAAGCGCAGATCGGCCATGGCGGCCTCCAGCGCGGCGACGGTTTCCACCACCTCGCCGATGATCCAGCGGTTCACCGCCTGGGTGGCGGCGGGCGCCGCCAGCGAGGTGCTGCCGGTGATGCCGTTGCTCTGGCAGAACCGCGCGGCGTTCCACAGCTTGGTGGCGAAGTTGCGATAGCCCTCCACCCGGCGCTCATCCATCTTGATGTCGCGGCCCTGCGATTCCATCGCGGCCATGAAGAAGCGCAGCGCATCGGCGCCATACTGGTCGATCAGGCCCAGCGGATCGACGACATTGCCCTTGCTCTTGGACATCTTGGCGCCATCGGCGGCGCGCACGAGGCCATGGAGGTAGAGCCGCTTCCACGGCACCTGAGGGTTGCCCGCAGCGTCGTGATTGAAGTGCATCCCCTGCATCGCCATGCGCGCGCACCAGAAGAACAGGATGTCGAAGCCCGAGATCAGCAGGTCGCCCGGGTAGTGGCGCTGGTAGAGCGGGGCACTCTCGTCCGGCCAGCCGAGCGTGGCGAAGGGCCACAGGGCGGAGGAGAACCACGTGTCGAGGACGTCGGGGTCGCGTTGTAATATGACCCGCTCCCCAGCTGGATCGGGCTCCTTCATCTCGTCAAACAAATCAACAAGATTGGTTGCCTCCAGAACAGTTACGCCATTCCTGAAACGATCAAATTGGGAATAGTGGGCAGTTGCTTGCTTGGCGGCGTCCTCAAAGCTTTCGGCAACGAACACGACCCGGTCGGTCGACGAGCGTTCGGGAAATGCAGTCGAGCTGAGGGTCAACCTGTCCCCATCTGACCGCAAATCCGGCCCATACCACGCCGGAATCCGGTGCCCCCACCATAGCTGGCGGCTCACGCACCACGGCTGGATGTTCTCCATCCAGTTGAACCAGGTCTTCTCCCACGTCTTGGGCACGATCTCGATGGCGCCCGATCGCACCGCCTCAATCGGCGCCCTGGCCAGTTCGGCGGCATTCACATACCACTGGTCGGTCAGCCACGGCTCGATCACCACGCCGCCACGGTCGCCATAGGGGGTCTGGATGGTGCGGGCCTCGGCGTCCAGATACGTCACTTCGGGCTCTTCGGTGTCTTCTCCCTTGGCCTTGGCCTTGCCCTTCACCGGGTGCAGCACCAGCAGGGAACCATCGCCAAAGGGGGTGGCCTTCAGCCGCTCGACCACCAGCTTGCGCGCGGCGAACCGCTCCAGCCCGACGAACTCCGCCGGGATCAGCCCATCGGCCACCTGCACGACATTGGCCTCGGCATCGAACATGTTGAGCATGTCGGCGGGTTTGAAGCCGGCCCTTTTGCCCACCTCGAAGTCATTGAAATCGTGGCCCGGGGTGATCTTCACCGCGCCCGAACCCAGCGCCGGGTCGGCATGCTCGTCGGCCACAATCGGAATGCGCCGCCCGGTGATGGGCAGGGTGATGAACTTGCCGACGACGCTGGCATAGCGCTCGTCCTCGGGGTTCACCGCCACGGCCATGTCGGCCAGCATCGTCTCGGGGCGGGTGGTGGCGACGACGATGTGGTCGCGCCCGTCATCCAGCGTCACGCCATCAGCTAGGGGATAGCGGAAGTGCCAGAAGTGGCCCGCCACCTCGCGGGTCTCCACCTCCAGGTCGCTGATCGCCGTCTTCAGCTTGGGGTCCCAGTTGACCAGCCGCTTGTCGCGATAGATCAACCCCTGATTATAGAGGTCGACGAACACCTTCACCACCGCGGCGGTGAAGTGCGGGTCCATGGTGAACTGCTCGCGGCTCCAGTCCATCGAGCAGCCGAGGCGGCGCAGCTGGCTGGTGATGGTGCCGCCGCTCTCGGCCTTCCATTCCCAAACCTTGGCGACGAAATCCTCGCGCGAATAATTGGTGCGCTTGTCCTGCCGCGCCTCCATCTGGCGCTCCACCACCATCTGCGTGGCGATGCCGGCGTGATCGGTGCCCACCACCCACAGCGCGTCTTTTCCGCGCAGCCGTTCATAGCGGATGACGATGTCCTGCAGCGTATTGTCCAGCGCGTGGCCGACATGCAGGCTGCCGGTGACGTTTGGCGGCGGGTTGACGATGGTGAAGGGGGTGGCGTCTGGCCGATCCGGGCGGAACAGGCCGTTGGCTTCCCAATGGGCATACCATTTGGCCTCGATTCCGGCGGGATCGAAGGTCTTGTCGAGCTGGGCGCCCGATTGTTCGGCGGCAGCGGTGTCGGTGATGGTCGCGTCGGTCATGGGGAGCGCATAGAGCATCGCGCAAAAAAGTGGGAACCGGTTTTTTGCTTAAAGCGATGCGACAGCAGGGAGAGAGCATCGCGCAAAAAAGTGGGAACCGGTTTTTTTGCATCAGCGATGCGACAGCAGGGAACGAACATCGCGCAAAAATGGGAGAGCGGGTTTTTTGCTTAAAGCGATGCGACAACGAAGAACCTGCATCGCGCAAAAATGGGAGAGCTGGTTTTGCCTGAGCGATGCGAGCAGCGGAAATCCTGCATCGCGCAAAAACGAAAGAGCCGATGGTTGGTAACCGGCGACGCGGCCGGCGGGTGCCCGGTGTCGGGCGGCGCGGGCGGGGCCGGGCGGGCCAGAGCGGCCGCCGCTTGCCCGGCCCGCCATTTTCCCGCAAAAGCCTGACATCATGGAATCTGCGCCGCACTTCACGCTTCGCCCCGATGCCGATGGCGCCAGCACGCTGGTGCTGGGCGGCGCGCTGTTGGTCTCCACCATGGCGGGTCTGGATGGCGAATTGCGCGCGCTGGCCGCAGAGGGGTCCGCAGAGGGAGCCGCAGAGGGGGCCGCAGAGGGGGCCGCAGCGGGAGCCGGCGCGGCTGCGGCAACTGCGCGCCCGGTGCCGCGCATCGACATCAGCGCCGTCACCGAGATCGACACGGCGGGGGCGTGGCTGGTGTGCCGCCTGGCGCAGGGCTGGGGAGCGGAGATCACCGGCGCCGACGACAAGGCGGGGCGACTGATCGCGGCGGTGCGCACCACGGTGCCGGCGTTGCCCACCGCCGGCCATGCCGAAGCCCCGGCGATGGCGCCTGCCGTGGCCGCGCTGGATGGGCTGGGGCACGAGGTGGTGGCTTTGGGCCGCGACAGCCTGGGCATGCTGGGGTTTTTCGGCGCGCTGCTGGTGGCGGCATTGACCACGCTGCGCCACCCCGCGCGCTTTCGCGGCAAGGCGCTGGTGCATCAGATGGAGCTGGTCGGCGTCGATTCGCTGCTGATCATCGCCCTGATGAGCTTTCTCATCGGCGTCGTCATTGCCCAGCAGGGCGCGGTGCAGCTTCAGCAATTCGGCGCGGAGATCTACACGATCAACCTGACCGGGCGGCTGGCGATGCGCGAGCTGGGCGTGCTGATGACGGCGATCATGGTGGCGGGCCGGTCGGGCAGCGCCTTTGCCGCGCAACTGGGCACGATGAAGCTGACCGAGGAGATCGACGCCATGCGCATCATCGGGGTCTCGCCGATGGAGGCGCTGGTGCTGCCCCGCGTGCTGGCGGCGGTGCTGATGCTGCCGCTGCTGGGGTTCTTTGCGGCGGTGGTGGCGATTATCGGCGGGGCGGTGCTGGGCAATTTCGGCCTCGACATTCCGTTTCTCACCTTCCTGTCCCGCATCAAGGAGGTGTTGCCGATGAACGATTTGTGGATCGGCCTGATCAAGGGGCCGGTGTTCGGGCTGATCATCGGCATGGCCGGCTGCTATCAGGGGCTGCAGGTTACCGGCAATTCCGAGGAGGTGGGCCGGCGCACGACGCAGGCGGTGGTGCAGGGCATCTTCGCGGTGATCGTGCTGGATGCGTTTTTCGCGGTGTTTTTCACCGCTATCGGCTGGAAGTGAGGGGCTGGCCGTGAGTGATCAGCCCGCCCCGGACGCGCCGATTGTCATTACCGGGCTGGTCAACCGCTTTGGCGCGGCGCTGGTGCATGATGGCCTGTCGCTTACCGTGCGGCGGGGCGAGATCCTTGGCGTGGTGGGGGGCTCGGGCACGGGCAAGTCGGTGCTGATGCGCTCGATCATCGGCCTGCAACAGCCCGAGGCCGGGCATATCGCGGTGCTGGGCCACACCATTGCCTGCGGGCCGCAAGGCGCTGGCGGCGCCAGTGGCCCGGGCAGCGAATATGGCGTGGTCGGCGATCGCGGCGTGGAACCGGGTGCCGATGGCGCGGATGGCGATGCCCAACCCGCCGGGGCCGACCCGCGCAGCCGTTGGCCCGAGGCGCATAGCGCCGACCTTCGCAGCCGCCGGCCCGAGGCGCATAGCGCCGACCTTCGCTCGCGCTGGGGCGTGCTGTTTCAGGGCGGGGCGCTGTTCTCCACCCTTTCCGTCGCCGAGAATATCGAAGTGCCGCTGAAGGCGTTCTACCCCGATCTTTCGCCACAGCTGGCGCGCGAGATCGCCGCGGTGAAGGTGGGGCTGTCGGGCCTGCCCGCCGATGCTGGGGCCAAATACCCTTCCGAACTGTCGGGCGGCATGAAGAAGCGGGCGGCGCTGGCCCGGGCCCTCGCGCTGGACCCCGAACTGCTGTTCCTCGACGAGCCGACCGCCGGGCTCGACCCGATTGCCGCCGCCGCCTTCGATCATTTGATCCGCGAACTGGCCGACACGCTGGGGCTGACGGTGTTCCTCATCACCCACGATCTCGACACGCTGCACGCCATTTGCGACCGGGTGGCGGTGCTGGCCGAGGGGCGGGTGATCGCCATCGGCACCATTCCCGAGTTGCTGGCCAGCGATCATCCGTGGATTCAGGCCTATTTCAACGGGCCGCGCGGCCGGGCGGCGCTCGGTTATGTCGAGGGAGACAATCGGCCGGCGGTTGATTTGACAAGCCGGGCGGTGGACAATCAGCCAATGGGCGGGGCATAAGCAGCACTATGGAAACGCGCGCCAATTATGTGTGGGTGGGGGTGGCGACGCTGGTGCTGCTGGCGCTGGTGGCTGGCTTTGCCGTGTGGATCGCCCGGCTCGACCGGGGCCAGCGCGATACCTACGACATCTATTTCCACCAATCGGTCGACGGGCTGACGCGCGGGGCGGAGGTATCCTATGCCGGCGTGCCCTCGGGGCAGGTCTCGCAGATCGAGGTGTGGCCGCAAGACCCCAACTATGTGCGGGTGCGCATCGCGGTGGATCACAAGATCCCCATTCTGCAGGGCACCACCGCCACCATTCAGGGCAGCTTTACCGGGCTTTCCACCATCCAGCTTTCCGGCGGCCAGCGCGGTGCCCCGCCGATCACCGCCGAGGGGCCCGATGGCGAACCGGTGATCCCCCCCTTGCGTTCCGGCCTGGGCGAGTTGCTGACCAGCGCGCCAATCCTGATGGACCGGCTGACCAAGCTGACCGACCGGCTGATCGCGGTGTTCTCCGCGCCGAACCAGCGGGCGATCACCAGCATTCTGGCCAACACCAACACCTTTACCGGCAACCTGGCCAAGGCCTCGCCGCAGATGACCAGGGCGCTGGCCGATCTCGACGCGACGCTGCTGCAGGCGCACGACACGCTGGCCGAATTCCAGAAGGTGGGTGCCGCCGCCAACAAGGAGATGGACCCCAACGGCCACAGCCTGGTCCGGCAGTTCTCCGACACGCTGAAATCGGCGCAGGCCGCCGCCGACGCGCTGCACGCCACGCTGGCCGATGCCCACCCGGCGGCGCAGGCGCTCAGCCAATCCACCCTGCCCGAGGCCGAGGTGGAACTGCGCGAGCTGAAAGCCACCACCCGCGCGCTGCGCGACCTGACCGAGCGGCTCGACGAGCAGGGCCTGGGTGCCGTGGGTGGGCAGAAATTGCCGGAGTATCATCCATGACGAATTGGGCCATATCCTCCGCGCGCCCGGCCCCGGGGCGGCCCATGCTGGGCCCGGGGCTGGCGGCCATGCTGGCGATCATGCTGGCGGCATTGCTGTCCGGCTGCGTCAATCTGGGCGGCGGCAAGGCGCCGGAGCGGCTGATCAGCTTCACCCCGCTGGCCAGCATCGCGCCGGGCCAGGAGCAGGGCCAGGGCCAAAGCCAGGGCCAAGGCCAGGAGCAGGGCGGCGGCGGCGTGCCCATTCTGGTGGTCGAGCCGCTGACGGACCGCGCGCTGGCTGTTTCGCGCGTGGCCGTGCAGGTGGATGCGACGCGCATCGCCTATCTGCCCGACGTTGCCTATGTCGAGCGGCCCGCGCGGCTGTTTCGCGGGCTGCTGGCCGAGGCATTGCGGGTGAAAGAATCCGGGCGGGCAAAGGACGAAGGGCGCGCCGGCGGTGCCGCCGTGGTGCTGGAGGATGACCAGCCCGCGCCCACCGGGGCCCGGCGCCTGTCGGGCCGGCTGCTGGCCATGGGCTATGATGCGCCGTCGCAGGCGGTGGTGGTGCGGTTTGACGCGCTGTGGCAGGGCGCCGATGGCCGGCTGGTGTCACGGCGCTTCGAGGCGGTGGAGCCGGGCGTGGCCCCCAAGCCTGCCGCCGTGGCCCCGGCACTGAACCGCGCGGCCAATGCGGTGGCGGCCCAGGTGGCGGACTGGGTCAGCCCCTAGGCATCCGCGCGGAGCGGGCGGGCGAGGGCGGCAAAACGCGCGGCGGCGTGAAAGGCCTCGCGGCGCCGGGCGCGCAGTTCGATATATTCGTAATCCTTGCCCCACAGCTCGGCCTGCCAGTCTTCTTCGAGATTGGCGGTGTCCCACAGGGCTTCAACCCCATCGGGCGCGGCCTCCAGCGCCAGCAGGCCAAGGCTGAGCGAGGCGGCAAGGCTGGCCAGATTGCGCAGGGCGGCCAGCGTGAAATCATCGAGACCCGCCAGATGTGCCGCCAGCGCGGCCAATGTTTCGGGTGGCTGGGGGCGATGGATGATGCCCGATACCCGGCGAAAGCGCACCCCGAACGCGGCCTCGGCGCGGGCCAGCACCGGCTCCCACAGTTCCTGCTGGCGGCGATAGAGCGGCTCTTCGGGGTCGGCGCGGTAGCATAGCGTGTCGGTCTCGCCATAGCGCAGCAGCGCGGAAACCGCCGCCTCGCGATCGGGCGCGACCACATCCAGCGCGTAATCGGCCATGTCGCGATAGACGAAGGCTTGCGCGTCGATCTCCTCGCCCTGATCACGCCATTCCCCGGCCAGCGCCTCGGCCAGGGCGGCGGTGGGCAGGATTTGCGCCCGGCCGGCCACGGTCCTGATCGCCCGCCCGTCGAGCAGCACGCGCCAGCCCGCGCCATCGCCCATACCATCCGGGGCGGTGGTGACCTGCTTGTAGAAGCGCTTCACTGTTGCCCCCGCGCCCCGTCCGCTTTCGTGCCCAAATCGCCTTTTTTCCAGCGCCGGATGAGGATGGTGGGGAACAGCAGCACGTAATAGACCCCGCCCAGCACCATCAGCAGGCCGAGCAGCCGGGGCAGGTCGATCCGCCCGGCCATCACCGCCACGCCGGTTATCGCCAGCGCCACCCCGGCAAAGCGCACCACCGTCAGCCGTTTGACGCGGGCGCGGGCGATGTCTTCTGGGGAGGGAGTCTGGGTCACGGCTGGTTCCTACGGGCAAGATGGCGCAGCAATTGCGGATAGATGGTCGCGTTGAAAATGCCAAAGCCGACGAAGAACCAGCCCCGCGACGGCACATGCCCGATGCGGCCGGTCAGGAAGCCAATGCCGACCGCGACAAACAATAGCCCGAACCATGGCAAGGCGCGGTTTACCTTTTCCTGGCCTGCGAGCGCCTTCGCCCGCTGTTCATCAGCTTCGCTCATCGCAGCATATCCCGCAGATCTTCCGGGCTCTGCGCCACGGCCTCGGCCCCGGCCGCCAGCAGTTCGTCGGGCGCGTGATAGCCCCAGGCCACGCCGATCGCCCGCACCCCGGCCGCCCGCGCCATGGCCATGTCATAGCTGGTGTCGCCGATCATCACCGCATCGGCGGCCTCGGCAAAGGCTTCGTCGAGAGCCGCCTCCAGCATGGCGGGGTGCGGCTTCGACGGGTGAAAATCGGCGGTTTGCAGCGTGACGAAATGGCCGGTCAGCCCGTGGGTGGCCAGGCAATGTTCGAGCCCGCGCTGCGACTTGCCGGTGGCCACGCCCAGATCCCAGCCATCGCCGCGCAAGCCATCCAGCAGCGCGGCGATGCCCTCGAACAGCGGCTCGGCCACCAGCCCGCTGGCGCGCGCGGTGCGATAGGCCTGCTTGTAGCTTTCCACCAGCGCGGCGCGCAGCCCGGCATCGGCGCCGGGCATCAGCGCGCGCATCGCCTGTGGCAGGCTGAGGCCCACGGCCCGGCGCACCACCGCGCGGGGGGCGCGCGGGCAGGCGCTGCGCGGCGAAGGCGGCCTCCATCGCGGCGCAGATATCGTGCTGGCCATCCACCAGCGTGCCGTCGCAATCGAACACGGCGAGGCGGGTGGATTGGGGCCGGATGGGGGCGGCGCTCACCGCTGCGGGCTCCGGCTGGGTCCTCCGCTGCCGGTGGGTCTGCCGCCGGCGGGCCGGCTGGCGCCGGGGCGTTTGGCCCCCGCCGGTTTGGCCCCCGCCGGTTTGGCCCCCGCCGGTTTGGCACCTGGCCCCTTGCCGCTGGCGCCCACCACCTTGCCCTTGTTCGGCCCGGCCTTTTTCACCACCGGGCGATTGGCGTCGTTGCGGCTGCGGCCGTTTTCGGCGCGGCCCCGGCGCTCGCCCCGGCGCTCCTTGCGGTATTGCTTGGCGTGCTGCTTGGCGACGGCCTTCTCGTCGCTGCGGGTGAATTCGGGGGCGGGCTGCACGGCGGCCTCGGTGATCGCGTCGCCCTCGGCCAACTCGAAGCCCAGTTGCTCCAGGCTGGCGGCGAAATGCTCGGGGAGCGGGGCGGTTACATCCAGCGGCGTGCCATCGGGATGGTCGATGATCAGGCGGCGGGCATGCAGGTGCATCTTGCGGCTGATGCTGCCCGAGAGGAACGCCTCCTGCCCGCCATATTTGCCGTCGCCGACAATCGGGTGGCCGATGGCCGCCATATGCACGCGCAGCTGATGGGTGCGCCCGGTAAACGGTTGCAACTCCACCCAGGCGGCGCGGTTGCCGGCCACGTCGATGATGCGATAGCGGGTCTTGGCCGGCTGGCCCTGCTCGCTCTCGTCCACCATCATCTTCTCGCCGCCGGTGCCCGGCTGCTTGGCCAGCGGCAGTTCGATCACGCCTTCCTCGATGGAGGGCGCGCCGACGATCAGCGCCCAATAGATCTTCTTGGCGGCGCGGGTGGCAAAGCGCTTGGCAAACCACGCGGCGCTGCCCGGCGTGGCCGCCACCAGCAGCGCGCCGCTGGTGTCCTTGTCGAGCCGGTGCACCAGCCGTGGCCGCGGGCCATCCGGGGCATAGGCATCCAGCAGGCCGTCGACGTGGTCATGGGTGCCGGTGCCGCCCTGCGTGGCGAGGCCCGGCGGCTTGTTGATGACGATGGCGGCGCGGTCGCGGTGCAGCAGCATCGCCTCGGCGCGCTCGATCTGCTCGTCGGTCAGTGGGGCCTTGGCCGCCGCCGCCTTCATGCCCGGCGCCTCAAGGCCGCCCGGCGGCACGCGCAGCACCTGCCCCGCGCCAATGCGATCTTCCGGCGCGGCGCGCTTGCCATCTACGCGGATCTGCCCGGTGCGGGCCCAGCGGCTGATGGTGGCAAAGCCGATTTCGGGCAAATGGCGCTTGAACCAGCGGTCCAGCCGCACGCCCTCGTCATCCGGCCCGACGGTGAACTGGCGCACCTTCTCGGAGGCGCCGCCCTTCAGCGCGTGCACCTTGGGGGCAGGCGGGGTGGGCGCCTTGCTGACCGGCGGCTTGGCGCTGCGGGCGCGGATCGGCGGCTTGGTGAAGCCCGGCTTGCCGGGGCCGGCGGCACCCGGCGTGCGGCGGATGGGAGGGCGGCTCATGCCGCCACCCGCATGATATAGAGCCCGCCGAACAGCGCGGCGAAGCCGGCGACCAGCGAGGCCCCCACATACAACGCCGCCAGCCCGAGGTTGCCCCGCTGGACAAATAGCGCGAATTCCAGCGCGAAGGAGGAGAAGGTGGTATAGCCGCCCAGCACGCCCACGCCCAGCAGCAACCGCCAGTGTTCGCCGCTCCAGCCGATGCCGAAGGGCGCGGTCCCCGGGGCGCCATGCCGCGCCATCCAGCCGACCAGCAGGCCCATGGCCAGGCTGCCCGCGACATTGGCGGTGAGGGTGGCCCAGGGAAAGGCGGTGGCCACAATGGGGCCGACGGCCTGCATCCACAGGCGGCTGGTGAGATAGCGCAGCCAAGCGCCAAAACCCCCGCCAAAGATGACAAGGCCCGAGGAGGCGGCGAAATTAGGGGGAGTGCTCATCGTGTCGCCATAGCCGGGCTTGGCCCGTGGGGGAAGCGTGGCTATCCAGGTGGTATGACAGTCTGGCTAAAAATGGTGGGCGGGGCGGCGCTATCGGGGGTTGTTTCAGGGGGGCATGCTGCCTCGACGGATGATTTGCGCACCGGAGGCTGTCGTGCGCCAAATGGCCAGCGCGCATTTCCATTCAAGATGTGGCTGCTGGTTCAGCCGGGCGGAGGAAGCGTTTCTGACCCGCCGCCTCATTCGCCTGAGCAAGGCAATGGGAGTCTATACCAAGGCATTGAATGCGCCGACTTTCGATGCCGATACGCTGACGAATGGGCAAGATGGTGAGGTAAGGTCATTTGCGACCAGCCCAGCTGTCGTTTCCGGGACGAGCGCGACGCGCGCCTGCGGATGGTCTATACCGACACCTATGATCCCGCGACGGCCTGGGTGCATCTCGTTCGGGAAGGCGGGCGATGGAAGATCGACGATATCGCCTATGGGCCGAAAGATGGCGGCGACAGCTTTGCGCGGTATGCGATCACGCAGTTGGGGGAGCCCTTGCCGCCGCACGGGAATAACCCCTCTGGCGATCTGATTGGCCGTTGATCTGGCTCCGCCCCTTGTCCCAATCTCTTGCCTTCGGCGCGCGACTCTGCTAGCGGCGCCCGATCTTGCCGGTCCCTGACAGGGGAATCGGCGTTTTGGTGTTTTCTTTTGAAGGTGCTCCCCCCGCGTGGCGTAGGCCTATGCAATATGTGGGGGTTCTCGCCGGCAATCTCGTGAGGTGTTTCTTTTTATGCAGATTCTCGTCCGCGACAACAATGTTGACCAGGCCCTCCGCGCGCTCAAGAAGAAGCTGCAGCGCGAGGGTGTGTATCGCGAGATGAAGCTGCGCCGTCACTTCGAGAAGCCGTCGGAAAAGCGCGCCCGTGAAAAGGCCGCTGCCGTGCGCCGCGCCCGCAAGATGGAGCGCAAGCGCATGGAACGCGACGGCGCGAAATAGGCTTTAGCCGCAAGACCGGCACCGGCCTCTCGCGAGACGGGGTCGCAGCCGGTCTGGGGCTGGCCCATTGGGGCCAGAGCCGGAGAATGGAAAAGGGCGCAGGGGCAACCCGCGCCCTTTTGCGTATCTGGATTTGCGCTCTCCCCGGCTGCAGGGGTCGTGGTGCCCGAGGGAACGTGTTCGGGCGGCCGAAGCCCTTGTTTTCCCGGCGCGCGATCGCCCCTGCGGGCTCGCCGCCGGCTTGGTGCGCCAGGCCGCGCGTCCGGATAGGCGCCCCTGCCGCGATGGAGCCGCTTTCCCCCGCGCGAAGGGTTTGACCTTTTTGCCGATTGACCTATTGGCGGATCGGCTTTGCACCGTCGCGCGCGATTCCCCGGTTGTACCGCAATTTGGGGTCGCAGCGCGAATTCCCGGTCGCACCGCGATCTAGTTGCCGCCGGCCTGGGCGCGAGGTGTCTCGTCCTGCCGGCAGGCGCCATCACAGGATGACACCATGACCGAGATCACCCGCGTTCCGCTTCTTCCGATTGCCAAGGGCTCGATGACCCGGCTGTGGCTTGGCCTGGCCGTGGCCGTGCTGGGCGGCGCGGCAATCGCCAGCGTCGGCAAGCCGCCGCTGGTGGATGTGCAGACCATCGCGCCCGGCGCCGGGCCCTCGCCCGCCGGCGATGATTACGTGATGATCAATTATACCGGCCGGCTGGCCAATGGCGTGGTGTTCGATTCGGCGAACCGCGCGGTCCTGCCGCTGCAGCGCGTCGTCCCCGGCTTCACCAAGGCGCTGGAGCAGATGCAGGCCGGTGGCAAATATCTGGTGAAAATCCCCGCCAAGCTGGCCTATGGCGATAAGGCGGTGGGGCAGATTCCGGCCAATTCCGACCTGACCTTCTCGGTCGATCTGGTCGATTTCAAGACCGCCGCCGAGATCGAGGCGCAGCAGCGCATGTTCGAGCAATTGCGCGCGATGCAGGCCGCGCATCCGGCCGGGGCGGCTGGCGCGCCGGGCGCGGGTGATCCGGCCGCCGAGCCGGCGATGCCGCAATAATGGCCGGGGGCCCGGGCGCCGGGGCGGGGGGCTTGCCTTTCGCGCTGGTGCGGTCCGGGCTCATGGGCCGCGCGCCCCGGGGCCTGCCGGGTTGAGGCCCCTCCAGCCCAAGGATAATGAAGGATACACGCCCATGCCGGATTCCCCCTCCACGCCGGATTCCCCCTCCACGCCGGATTCCCACCATGTCGGTTGACACCGCCACCGTGGCAAAGATCGCCTCGCTCGCCCGGATCAAGCTGACCGAGGCCGAGATCGCCGGCATGGTGCCCGAGTTGAACGGCATTCTGGCCTGGGTGGAGCAGCTGGGCGAGGTGGATGTCACCGGCGTCGAGCCGATGACCGCCGTCATCCCCAATGTTTTGCGGCTGCGGGCCGACGTGGTAAATGCCATTCCCGAAACCAGCGGCGGCGTGCGTGATGCGGTGCTGGCCAATGCGCCGGCGGCCGAACATGGCTTCTTTGGCGTGCCCAAGGTGATTGAATAGTGTCCAATCTGACTGATCTGAAGCTGGCCGAAATTCGCGATGGCGTGGCGGGCGGCACCTTCTCGGCCACCGAGGTGGCGACCGCCTTCAACGCCGCCGTGGCCGAGGCGCAAGGCGCGCTGAACGCCTTCATCGTCACCACGCCGGATGTGGCGCTGAAGGCCGCCGCCAGGGTGGATGCCGACCGCGCCGCCGGCAAGGCGCTGGGCAAGCTGGCCGGCGTGCCGATCGGCATGAAGGACCTCTTTGCCACCAAGGGGGTGCAGACCACCGCCGCCAGCCACATCCTCGAAGGCTTCACGCCCGAGTATGAGAGCACCGTCAGCCAGAAGCTGTGGGATGCGGGCGCCGGCATGCTGGGCAAGCTGAACCTCGACCAGTTCGCCATGGGCAGCTCGAACGAGACCAGCGCCTTTGGCCGGGTGATCAACCCGTGGCGTCGCAAGGCGGCCGATGGCAGCGAAGACACCGCGCCACTGGCCCCCGGCGGCTCGTCCGGCGGATCGTCGGCGGCGATTGCCGCGCATCTGTGCCCGGCGGCCACCGGCACCGATACCGGCGGCTCCATCCGCCAGCCCGCCGCCTTCACCGGCATCAGCGGCATCAAGCCCACCTATGGCCGCTGCTCGCGCTGGGGCATCGTGGCCTTTGCCTCGTCGCTCGATCAGGCCGGGCCCATGGCGCACACCGTGCGCGATTGCGCGATCATGCTGGAGGCGATGGCCGGCTTCGATCCCAAGGACGCAACCTCGCTCGATCTGCCGGTGCCGGCATGGGAAGCCGGGCTTTCCGCCGACCTGCGCGGCAAGAAGGTCGGCATCCCCCGCGAATACCGCCTCGATGGCCTGAACGCCGAAGTGGCGAAAAGCTGGGACGAAGGCGTGGCCTGGCTGAAGGACGCCGGGGCGGAAGTGGTGGAGATCAGCCTGCCGCACACCAAATACGCGCTGCCGACCTATTACATCATCGCCCCGGCCGAGGCCTCGTCGAACCTCGCCCGTTATGATGGCGTGCGCTATGGCCTGCGCGATCTCCCACAGGGGGCAGGGCTGCAGGACATGTACGCCGCCACCCGCGCCGCCGGCTTCGGCAGCGAGGTCAAGCGGCGCATCCTGATGGGCACCTATGTGCTGTCGGCCGGCTTCTACGATGCTTACTACACGCAGGCGCAGAAGGTGCGCACGCTGATCTCGCGCGATTTCGCGGCGGCCTTCGCCACGTGCGACATCATCCTCGCCCCCACCGCGCCCAGCAGCGCCTTTGCCCTTGGCGAAAAGAGCGACGATCCGCTGGAGATGTACTTGAACGACGTGTTCTCGGTGCCCGCCTCGCTGGCTGGCCTGCCGGCGATGAGCGTGCCCTCGGGGCTGGATTCCTCCGGCCTGCCGCTCGGCCTGCAACTCATCGGCAAGCCGTTTGACGAACAGGGCGTGCTGAATGCCGGTCTCGCCATCGAGGCGCGGGCGAACTTCACCGCCCGGCCGGGCAAGTGGTGGTAAGGGCGCATCAGGGTTTCCCCGCCTTCGCCGCGCCGGTGGCAATCTGCGCCCCCGCTTTCCAAGGGCATGTCAATTTGACATCCAGTCGCCATATGATCACCCACGTGCTTCCCTGAGGAGAGACCCGATGCGCAAATTCATTCCCGCCTTCGCCGCCGTTGCCCTGCTGGCCACCGCCATGCCGGCTGAAGTACAGGCCAAGGGCTGCCTGCGCGGCGCCGCCGCCGGCGCGGTTGTCGGCCATGTCGCTGGCCATCACGCGGTCGTCGGCGCGATTGGCGGCTGCCTGGCCGCCCGCGCCTATTTCAAGAACAAGGCCCAGAAGCAGGCGCAGGCCAATGCGCAGGCGCAGCATCAGCAGGCCCATTAAGGCATAAGGGGAAAAGGCAGGGGTGTTACACCCCTGCACCCCATAACGTCTCCCGGCGAGGGGTAGTGTGGGCGGCTCCGTCCCGCACCACCTCGCCGCGCCGCAGGCTGTTAAAGCCGCTGCGCGAGGGCGCACGCCGCAGATGATGCGCCAAGGCCTACAGTAAAGGGGGTTTGGGGGCGTAACGCCCCCAGGTCTTCCCTTCCCCCTGTGCCTAATTCACACAAACACTTTTCACCGGCGCCCATCCGCCCTATCGGCAAAGCCATGACGGAATCATCCAATCGCAAGCCCTATCGCATTCAGGGCGCCACCGGTGAGTGGGAGGTCGTGGTCGGCCTTGAGGTCCACGCGCAGATCACCACCCAGTCCAAGCTGTTCTCGGGCGCGGCCACGGCCTTTGGCGCCGAGCCCAACTCGCAGGTCAGCCTGGTGGATGCGGCCATGCCCGGCATGCTGCCCGTGCCCAATGCCGAATGCATCCGCCAGGCGGTGCGCACCGGCCTTGCCATCGATGCCCGGATCAACAAGTGGAGCCGGTTCGACCGCAAGAACTACTTCTACGCCGATCTGCCGCAGGGCTATCAGATCAGCCAGCTCTACCATCCCATCGTGGGCGAGGGGCAGATTGATATTAGCCTCGACGACAAGAACCCTGAAGATGTGAAAACCATCGGCATCGAGCGTATCCACGTCGAGCAGGATGCCGGCAAGCTGATGCATGATCAGCACCCGACCATGTCCTATGTGGATTTGAACCGCTCCGGCGTGGCGCTGATGGAGATCGTCTCCCGCCCAGACCTGCGCAGCCCGCAGGAAGCCGGCGCTTACCTTGCCAAGCTGCGCTCCATCCTGCGCTATGTCGGCAGCTGTGACGGCAATATGGATCAGGGCTCCATGCGCGCCGACGTCAATGTTTCCGTGCGCAAGCCGGGCGATGAATTCGGCACCCGCACCGAGACCAAGAACGTCAATTCCGTCCGCTTCGTCATGGCTGTGGTGGAATCGGAAGCCCGCCGTCAGGTCGGCGTGATCGAGGATGGCGGCAAGATCGTGCAGGAAACGCGCCTCTATGATCCCGACCGTAACGAGACCCGCTCGATGCGCAGCAAGGAAGACGCGCATGATTATCGCTACTTCCCGGATCCCGATTTGCTGCCCTTGGTGTTGACCGACGATTTTGTCGAGGAATGCCGCGCGAGCCTGCCCGAGCTGCCCGACGCCAAGCGCCATCGCTATGAGAATGCCCTCGGCCTTTCCCCCTATAACGCCGGGGTGCTGACCGCCGAGGTGGAAACCGCCCGCTGGTTCGAGGAACTGCTGGCCGCCACCGCGAAGGCCTCGGGCAAGGCGGAGGCGGATGTCGCCAAGCAGGTGTCCAACTGGTTGCTGTCCGAATTCTTTGGCGCACTGAACAA
>CAIXXP010000027.1 GCA_903923465.1 uncultured Sphingomonadales bacterium
AGCAGCGTGCCCCGGCCCTCGTGGCTGGCGGAGATGTCGAGGAAGGTAAGCTCGTCGGCGCCGGCAGCGTCGTAGGCGCGGGCTTGCTCGACCGGATCGCCGGCGTCGATGAGGTCGACGAAGTTCACGCCTTTTACGACGCGGCCATCGCGGACGTCCAGGCAGGGGATGACGCGGATGCGGACTGTCATGGTTTCAAATCCAAAGTTTAGAACGCAAGGGGCGTTACGCCCCCTGCACCCCCATTACGTCTTCCGGCGCAAGGTCGATCTAGCACGACCCTCGCGGATAATCTCCCCGCCGCGCAAGCAGCATTGAAGCCTGCGGCGCGGCGGCGTTGCGCGGGGCGGAACCCGTAGCGCGACAATCACAGGTTGAGGAGCGCGAGGGCCAACCGATTTACAGCGGTAAATCGGCACATCAGCTCCCCCTCGCAACTTCCCTTTGAGCTTAATTCTTGCCCGCCAGAGCGATGGCTTCGGCGAGATCGAGGCGGCCATCATACAGCGCGCGGCCGGTGATGACGCCTTCGATGCCGTCCTTGGCGTGGGGGGCGAGGAGTTCGATGTCGCGGATGCTGGCGACGCCGCCGCTGGCGATGACGGGCAGGCGGGTCTGGCGGGCGAGGTCTACCGTCGCCTCGACGTTGCAGCCTTTCAGCAGGCCATCGCGGCCGATGTCGGTGAATAGGAGCGCGGCGACGCCGGCGTCCTCGAAGCGGTGGGCCATGTCGACCACGGGGACGGTGGAGACCTCGGCCCAGCCTTCGGTGGCGACCATGCCGTCGCGGGCGTCCACCGCGACGACGATGCCGGTGGGGAAGGCTTTGGCCATGTCCTTGACGAATTGCGGGTCTTTGAGGGCGGCGGTACCCATGACGACGCGTTTGACGCCAAGGCCGAACCAGCCTTCGACGGCGGTTTGGTCGCGGATGCCGCCGCCCAGTTGGACGTGGCCGGGGAAGGCCTTGATCACGGCCTCCGCCGCCTCGCGGTTTTCGGCGCGGCCCGCAAAGGAGCCATCGAGATCAACGACGTGCAGCCAGGTGGCGCCGGCTTGCGCAAAGAGCAGGGCCTGCGCGGCGGGGTTGTCGCCATAGACGGTGGCGCGGGCCATGTCGCCCTCGGCCAGGCGGACGACCTGCCCGCCCTTGAGGTCGATTGCGGGGAAGATGATCATTTCAGGCAGGTCCTTGGAAGGATAAGAATAGACGCAGGGGGGCCGCTGATAATGTCCAATTTCCCGAGAGGAAATCGGCTGGCCCCTGCACCCCATTCCTGTCGTCGTTGCGCACCACCTCGGCGCCGTGCTTTGCCGCGAAACGGTATTTATAGCCTGCGGCGCGGCGGCGTGGCGCTTGGCTGAACCCGTGGCGCGACAATGACAGGTTTGGGAGCGCGAGGGCCAACCGATTTGCAACGGCAAATCGGCACATAAAACTCGTCCCTCGCATCTTACTCTTAACCTGCACCTTCACGGCTTCCACTCCAGAAACCGTGCCAGCAGTTCCAGCCCATAGCTCTGGCTTTTTTCCGGGTGGAACTGCACGCCGAGGATGGTGTCTCGCGCGACCGCTGCGACCAGCCCGCCGCCGTGGTCGGTGATGGCGGCGATGTCGTGGCCGTCTTCCGGCACGAAGTGGTAGGAGTGGAGGAAATAGGCTTCGCCGGGCTCGATGAGGGTGGCGGCGTCTCGGTGCCCAAAGCCGTGATGGGCCGGGACGACGTCGTTCCAGCCCATGTGGGGGATTTTGATCGAGGGGTCGGCGGGGGTGATCAGGCGGACTTCGCCGGTGATCCAGTCGAGGCCTTCGGTGCTGCCGTGTTCGACGCCGCGGGTGGCGAGCAGTTGCATGCCGACGCAAATGCCGAGGAAGGGGGCGGCGCCGATCTGAACGCGCTCCGCCATGGCCTCGACGAGGCCGGGGATGGCGCGCAGGCCCGCGGCGCAGGCACGGAACGAGCCGACGCCGGGCAGGACGATGCGATCGGCGCAGCGGACGACATCGGGATCGGCGGTGAGGGTGACGTGGCCATCCCACTGGCTGGCGCGGCCGGCGGCCTTCAGCGCGTTTTCCACCGAATGCAGGTTGCCCGCGCCGTAGTCGATCAGGGCCAGAACCTCAGCCATCGGAAATCTCAGCCTTTCAGGGTGCCGTCACCCAGCAGCCCCTTGGTGGACGGAATGCTTGAACCCTTGCGAGGGTCCAGTTCGACCGCCTGGCGCATCGCGCGGGCAAAGCCCTTGAAGATACCCTCGATGATGTGGTGGTTGTTGCTGCCATAGAGCAATTCGATGTGCAGCGTGATGCCCACCGCCTGCGCGATGGAGTGGAACCAGTGCTGGAACAGCTCCGTATCCATTTCGCCCAGCCGTTCCTGGGTGAAGGCGGCGTTCCACACCAGCCACGGGCGGCCGGAAATGTCGAGCGCGACGCGGGCGAGCACCTCGTCCATCGGGGAATAGGCCATGCCGTAGCGGCCGATGCCCGCCTTGTCGCCCAGCGCCGCGACGATGCACTGGCCGATGGCGATGGCCGAATCCTCGGTGGTGTGGTGCTGGTCCACATGCAGGTCGCCGCGAATGTGGCAGGTGATGTCGATCAGCGAGTGGCGGCTGAACTGTTCGATCATGTGATCGAGAAAGCCGATGCCGGTGGCGACATCATAGGCGCCGGTGCCATCGAGGTTTACCGCGACGGTGATGTCGGTCTCGTGGGTCTTGCGGGTGATCCGGCCGACTCTGCCGGAAGACGCGGGCCTGTCTGTCGTGCTGCTGGGCATGGGCTGGCCCTTTAGGCTGGGGGTGGGTTTTGTCCAGTGTGGGAGTTTTTGGTTGGGTGCGGGGTTTTTTAGTGCGGCAAAGCCGGAGGGCTTTGCCTTGCTTGCCCAAGCCCGCACCCCCTTGAGTCTTTGGTTGGGTGCGCTCCCGCCTGAGTCTTTGTTGGGTGCGCTCCAGGCATCCGCCGGGAGCTTGGCTTGCCCAAGCCCGCACCCCCACCCAACCACCCACGAGCGTACACTGAGGGGTGGTTGG
>CAIXXP010000028.1 GCA_903923465.1 uncultured Sphingomonadales bacterium
ACCAGCGCCTGCGTCTGCACCCGCCGCGCGCCCTTGGCCGCCGCATCCAGCCCGAACGGCACGGCGCCCAAAGACACCGCAGAGGCGCGATCATGCAGCGCCCCCAGCGGCCCGGCCAGCTCCCGCGCCAGCCAGCCCTTCAGCCCCTCGCGCGCGGCAAAGATCGCGCCGGGATCGGCCTGGGCAAACTGCTCGGCCAGATATTGCTCGGCGGGCAGCGTCATCAGCTCGCCGCGCATCAGATCGTCCAGCGCGTCATCGGCCAGCACCGCCCGCAAGGCCCCGCCAATCGCCGCGCGCCCCTCGGCCACCTCCGCCTCGCTCAACGCGCCGCCAATCTCGGCCACCAGATGCCCCATCGTCAGGCTCTGCATCGCCTCATAGCGCGCGAAGGGATCATCATCATGCGCCGCCAGAAACACCAGATCCTCCGGCCGGGTATCCGCCGTCACCGCCACCGGCGCCGAAAAGCCCCGGTTGAACGACAGCGCCGGCCGGGCGTCAAAGCCGGGGAAGCGGAACTCGTCGGCCTCCTTGTCCAGCACCACGAGGCGTTCGCCGCCATGCCTGCCCGTCGCCGTGTCATACAGCGCCAGCCGAAACGGAATCGGCACCGGCAGCTTGTCGGGCTGGCCGGGCGTCGGCGGCGTGGCCTGCGTCAGCCGCAGCACCGCCTCGCCACCATTCGCTCCGGCCTCATGGCGCAGCGCCACGGTCACCTGCGGCGTCCCCGCCTGCCCATACCAGCGGCGGAACTGCGTCAGGTCCAGCCCCGCCCCATCCTCGATGGCCTTGACGAATTCCTCGCAGGTCGCCGCCTCGCCATCATGCCGCGCGAAGTACAGGTCAGTGCCCTTGCGGAACCGCTCGGGCCCCGCCATCGTCCGCATCATGCGGATCACCTCGGCCCCCTTGTTATAGATGGTCGCCGTGTAAAAATTGCTGATCTCGCGGTACGAATCCGGCCGGATAGGGTGCGCCAGCGGGCTGGAATCCTCGGGAAACTGCGCCTGCCGCAAAATCCGCACATCCTCGATCCGCTTCACCGCCGCACTGCCCATATCGGCGCTGAAAAGCTGATCCCGCAGCACGGTAAAGCCTTCCTTCAACGAAAGCTGGAACCAGTCCCGGCACGTCACCCTGTTGCCCGACCAATTGTGGAAATACTCATGGGCAATCACCCCCTCCACCGCATTATAGTCGGCATCGGTGGCGGTCTCCGGGTCGGCCAGAACATAGCGGGTGTTGAACACGTTCAACCCCTTGTTCTCCATCGCCCCCATGTTGAAATCGGATACGGCGACGATGTTGAACAGGTCGAGATCATACTCGCGCCCGAACACCTCCTCGTCCCACTTCATGCTCGCCTTCAGCGCATGCATGGCATGGCCGGTGCGGTGCTCGTCCCCGCTGCCCGCCTCAGTATCATTGGCGCGCCGCACCCAGATGTTCAGCGCCACCTCGCGCCCGCTCATCGTGGTGAAGCGATCGGAATTGGCCACCAGATCCCCCGCCACCAGCGCGAACAGATACGATGGCTTCGGAAACGGATCATGCCACTCGGCCCAATGGGTGCCATCATCATGCTCGCCACTGGCAAAGCAGTTGCCGTTGGACAGCAGCACCGGGAAGTCCGCCTTGCTCCCCTCCATCCGCACGCGATACACGCTGAGCACATCGGGCCGGTCGGGGAAGAAGGTGATCCGCCGGAACCCCTCCGCCTCGCACTGGGTGCACAGCATCCCGCCACTGGCATACAGCCCCATCAGCTGGCTATTGGCGCTCGGGCTTACCTGCGTCTCCACGGTAATCTCATGGACATCATCGCCCAGCTCGATCAGCAGGTCCGGCCCATCCATCCGCCAGTCGTTGCGGGTCACCTCGTCCACTTCCACCAGCAGCGGGCTCAAGCCATCACCCATCAGCCGGATGGTCTGGCTGCCAGACCCTTCCGGGTTGCGCCGCACCGCCAGCGTCGCCGTCACCCGCGTCTGCTCCAGCCCCAGCGCAAAGCGCAACTGCACCGTGCCCACCAGCCAGTCCGGCGGGCGATAATCAGCACGAAGGATCACGGGCGGCGCGCTCTGTGGCGAAGTGGCAATATCCATGGCCAACCTCCTAAAGCCGCCACGAAAAAGTGGGAACCGGTTTTTGTGGTTAACCGGGCGAAAGATGAAGGGGCGAAAGGAGAAGGGTAAAGGGGAAGGGTAAAGTCTTGGGGGTGTTACACCCCCAAACCCCCATACCGTCTCCCGGCGAGAGGGAAGGG
This sequence comes from uncultured Sphingomonadales bacterium, assembly GCA_903923465.1. Lineage (GTDB taxonomy): Bacteria > Pseudomonadota > Alphaproteobacteria > Sphingomonadales > Sphingomonadaceae > Novosphingobium. The sequence goes on from CAIXXP010000028.1 coordinate 2,270, forward strand.
CCAGTGGCGGCGGCAACTTGCGAACGCGCCGCGCCGCAGGCTTTCCATTTATAGCCGCTGCGCGGCGGTTGCGTCGGCAATGTTGGTCGCTGGGGTGAAGTTGCGCGCTGTGGTCAGGCTGGCCCTCCCCCTTCGCCGGGAGACGTCATGGGGTGCAGGGGGGTAACCCCCCTGCGACCTCCCCTCTCCCCCTCCCTTCTCCCCTGCCCTTCCCCCTTCCCTCCTGCTACACCCCCATCCATGTCCCACCTGTTCATCTTCGGCATGGGCTACAGCGCCAGCCTCATCGCCACCCGCGCCCGCGCGCTCGGCTGGCGTGTCACCGGCACCGGCCGCACCGCCGATCTCGCCTTCACCGACGCCCCCGCCGTCCGCGCCGCCCTGGCCAGCGCCACGCACGTCCTTTCCTCCGTCCCCCCCGCTGACGAGCAAGACCCCGTCCTCACCCGCTATGGCGATGTCTTGGGGCCAGCCGCCCTCGCCCCGCACCAATGGCTCGGCTATCTTTCCTCCACCGGTGTTTATGGCGACACACGCGGCGCCTGGGTGGACGAGACCGCCCCCATCGCCTCGGCGCAAAACCCCGGCCTGCGCCCCACCCGCCGGGGCGCAAGAGTCGCCGCCGATGCCCAATGGCTCGGCCTCAACGCGCATGTCTTCCGCCTCCCCGGCATCTACGGCCCGGCCTTTGGTCCCTTCGGAGGCCGCTCCGCGCTGGATCGCGTCCGCCAGAACAAGGCCCACCGCCTCGCCCGAATCGCAGGCGCCACCCCGGAACAGGTCTTCAGCCGCATCCATGTGGAGGACATCGCCAGCGCCGTTCTTGCCGCGCTCACCACCCCCACGCCCCCCGGCGCCTACAACCTCGCCGACGACCTGCCCTGCCACCCGAACCTGCCGATAGAGGAAGCCTGCCGCCTGCTGCGCCTCCCTCTCCCCCCGCTGCAAACGCTGGACGAAGCCGCCCTCACCCCCGCCGCCCGCGGCTTCTATGCCGAGAACCGCCGCATCACCAACGCCAGGGCCCGGCGCCTGCTGCACTGGCGCCCCCGCTACCCCACTTACGCCGAGGGGCTATTGGCCATCCACCACGCCGAATCCTGAACCTTGCCGGCCGCCTCAGCCGCCCCCATATGCCAGCCAAGCCCCCACGAAAGGCCGTGCCATGCCCCCCGTCACCATCACCCGCCACGAGACCGCCGATAGCGGCGAGTACCACGCCCACATCCCCGGCACCGACACCATCGGCCGCCTCACGTGGGTGTTGCAGAGGTTGCAAAAGGGGGGGCTGCAAGAACGCACCCGCGTCGCCGAACATACCCTCGTCCCGCCAGAAATCGCCGGCCAGGGCATCGCCGCCAAACTGGTCGAGGCGCTGATCGAAGACGCCCGCGCGCAGGGCTTCCGCATCGTCCCGGCCTGCAGCTACGTCGCCGCCGCCTTCGCCCGCCACCCGGAATGGGCCGACCTGCGCGCCTGAAGCCCGGAGCGTTTTTCGCTCCGGGTGAAGCAGTCGACCGCTCCCGGTCCTGATCAGCAGCGTTGTCGCAGGCCGTCAGGCCACTCCCCCCGGCCAGAAAACGCGCTAATGCACCAGCCGCGCGTTCGCCGCCGCCGCGGCGAACAGCGCCGCCAGCACCATCCCCCGCGCCTTCATCGCCTCGCAAGCGGCCAGATCGTCCGCCCCCGGCATGCCCGGCGAGCCATCCGTCACCAGCACCACCACACTCTGCGGCCCGCCCGGCGGCGCCCCATCCCCGGGCGCCGCCAGCGTCGCGCCCAGCGCGGTCAGCAAGGCGCCATAGGCCCCCGCCCGCCCCATCGGCAGCGCCAGCGGCGCGCCGCCACCCGGGTTCAGCCCATTCACATCCCCCAGCGGGTCCGACAGCACCGCCAGCCCCAGCCCGCCGGCATCGCTGGCGACGATCTGCATCCGATAGATCACCCTGTTCTGCGCAGCCAGTTGCCGCGCCACCGGCACCATAGACCCCGCCGCCTGCCGCAACCCCGCCGCGCCACCCCCAGCGCCGCCTTGTGCCACCGCCAGCGCCAGCGCAAAATCCACATTCGCCGCCCCCGCCTCACTCGCCACCGCGCTGCCCACCACCGGCAGGCTGGCCGCACCGAACAATCCGCCAAACAGCGTGGCATAGCCGGCATTCCAGCTCACCACCGCCTGCCGCCCGCCCGGCACATCCGTCACCACCAGCCTCAGCCCGGATGCCGGATCGAAACGCAACCCCGCAAGCCCACGCGCCTGCGCGGTGAACAGGCTGGTCGCCAGCGCCTGCGCCGTCGCATCATCGGCGCTGGTCATCGGCCGGCTCACCGCATCCATCGCCGCGGCATGGCCCAGCGCCGCCATCCGCGCCCGCAGGCTCACCGCCCGCCCGTAATCGAGGCCAAACCCCACCGCCACCGCCGCCCCCGCCAGCCCCACGGCGATCAACCCCATGTTGCCCCGGCAATCGGCCCGCAGCCGCCCGGCCAGCCGCACCAGCCGGCGCACGCATCTGCCCACCGGCGCCCTCACCGCGTCACCGCCACATAGGGCTCGGTGCGAAACAACTGCGTCGCCAGCAACAGCCGCGCCCCGCCCCCCGGTTGATTGGCCAGATTCAGCCCCATCGGCGTCGCCCCGGTCGGCCACAGATAGCTGATCCGCAGCACCACCAGCGCATCCGGCCCGCCGGGCGCATAGGCTCCATCCACCCCGCTCGGCACCGGCGGCAGGCTCGCCGCATCCGCCAGCGCCGCCACGCCGGTCACATCCACGAACAGGCGGTTGCAACTCATGAACGGCGGCAGATTGGCACACACCGCCTGCTTAAAGCCCCGCGCGCTCCACCCCTGCGCCTGCGGCTGCCCGGCCTGCAACAGCCGCGCCCCGGCCTCGGCCGTCGCCTCCAGCCCCTGCTGCCCCAGATAGACCAGCGCCAGCTGCAACACCGCCATCAACAGCGCGAGGAACAGCGGCGCCACCAGCGCGAATTCCAGAATCGCCGTCCCGCCGCAATCGGCCAAAACCCGCCGCGCCAAACCACAGCGCCGCCCCCCGGCAGGCGCCAGAGGCCGGGCACACAGGGCATGGGCCAAGCGAAGAAACATCGGCGAGCGGACCTCCTGCCCGCCCGCATGCCCCAGCCAGGCCAAAGATCGCGTCACCCCCGCCCCCGCAATTCCCCCTATCCCGCCGCCAAACCCCTCCGCGCCGCAGGCCCAAAAACCGCCGCCCCCGAGCACCCCGCCGCAGAACACCCGCAACGCCCCCATTCACGGGAGCGCGAGGGGGTAACCCCCTCGCACCTTAACCTTACTCCCTTTTCCCTTTCCCCCTTCCCCCCTTTGCGAAACCGCCAGTCGATCAATCTGTCGTTAGCGGATAGGGTGTATCAGCAGCGTCAAATCGCCCCCCCTTTTCATCGGAGTCCTTTCGTGGGACAAAAATCACATCACGCAGTGCATGCATCCTCTCGTGACCTAAAGGTCCGCGCTTTGTTCGCGCTCGTCTTGACGCTCGAATTGGGCTTCGTCGGCTGCGGTAACCAGCCGACCGAGGGACCGAATACGACGGATTTGGCAACTGATTCGGCAAAAG
>CAIXXP010000029.1 GCA_903923465.1 uncultured Sphingomonadales bacterium
CGATGGATAATCGCCCTCGTGATCCAGCACCATGCGCACCGCTCGCTGGCGAACCTCGGGTGCAAACTTGTTCGTTGTCTTGCTCATAACAGGCCCTTCCTCTCAGGAGTTGGGGCCTCCGGCAATCCCGGGGCGGTTCACCCACCCGGACTGGCTCAATCGCCTGGCGCCACACTATGCGCGGCCCGATGTGGGGGCGGTCGGCGGCTTCACCGTCGACAATACCGGCGTGCGCTGGCAGGTGCGCAAGACGATTTGCGACCGCTATGGCAACGCCCATTTCGTCGATGACTTCTTCGATCTCGGCCCGCTGAATTTCCCCCGCACGCCGTTTTATCCCAGCCTGCTCGGCACCAACTCCAGCTTTCGCCGCAGCGCCCTGCGCGCCATCGGCGGCTTCGACCACAGCTTTGCCTATCTGCTCGACGAAACCGACGTCTGCCTGCGTCTGGTCGATGGCGGCTGGAGCGTGCTGTACGAGCCGGACGCGCTGGTCTTTCACCAATTCGCCGAAAGCCACGTCCGCTCGCCCAACCGCCAGCCGCGCACCCTCTACCCCTCGGTGGTCAGCAAGACCTATTTCATCCAGCGCCACGGCAGGCTGGATGGGCAGACCCGCCAGGCTGAAATGCTCGATGGCTATCGCGAGGAACTGCTGACTGCCAACCGGTGGCTGGCCGAAAATGGCCATATCTCGAATGCGCATCGCAGCAGCCTTGATCGCGATGTCATTCAGGGGGTCGAGACGGGCGCGCGCGCCGCGCTGGAGGCCGCCGTCAGCGATAAGGCTGCCGGAGACCTGCCTTGCGCGGAGCCCGACGCGCCTTTCCTGCCGGTCGAGGCCGGGGGTCGGCTGCGGGTCGCGCTGGTGTCGCAGGGCTATCCGCCGGAGAACGACGCCGGCATCGCCCGCTGGACCTCGCTGGTGGCGCGGGGCTTGGCCGATCTGGGGGTGCAGGTGCATGTCATCACGCGCGCCGCGGGTCTGCCGGCGCGGCGCTTCCAGCACGGCATCTGGCTGCACCAGATCGACGCCGAGAGCCCAGACGCGGCCAGCATCGCCACCGCCTATGATGTGCCGGAGCACGATCTCGCGCGGTGGATGGCGGCGGTGACCGAGGAGCTGCGCTTCATCAAGACCTTCGGGCTCGATCTGGTCTCCTTTCCGATCTGGGACCTCGAGGCGCTGCCCACGCTCGACGATCCGGATCTGGCCAGCGTGATGAGCCTGCACACGACCTATCGCCTCGCGCGCCCGTTCAAGCCGGAATGGAACCTGCGCGTGCTGTTTGGCCGCAGCGTGGTCGACAGGGTGGTCGCCGCCGAGGAGCGGGCGCTGCGCCGCGCGCCCTTCATTCTGGCCAACAGCCAGACCATCGTGTCCGAAATCGAGCAGGAATATGGCCTGTCGCTGGCCGGGCGCCACCGCATCGTGCCCCATGGCACGCCAGACCTGCTGGCCGGGGCCGGGCTGTCGCTCGATGCGCGGCTGGCGGAACACGTGGCGCGCGATGAGCTGCATGTGCTGGTGCCCGCCCGGTTCGAACTGCGCAAGGGCTATGATCTGGCGCTGCGGCTGGCCCGCGAAATGAATGGAGGCGCCGGGGTGCACTTCCATTTCGCCGGCGCCGAGGTGGACCCGGAAACCGAGGCCACGGCCCTGCGCGACAGCGGTGTGAAGCTGCACGACCTGCAAAACGTCACCTTCCACGGCAAGCTGGATCGCGCGGGGGTGGACGCGCTTTACCTGTCCGCCGATGTGGTGGTGATGCCCAGCCGGTTTGAATCCTTTGGTCTGGTGGCCATAGAGGCGATGTCGGCCGGGGCGCCGGTGATCGCGCTGTCCGCCGGCGCGCTGGGCGAGGTGGTGGAAGAGGGCCGTTCCGGCTGGCTGCTGGCCGAGGATGGCTTTGTCGAGGGCGCGGCGCGTATCCTGCGCCGATTGGCCGCAGACCGGCCAAGCGTCGCCAGATTGAGCCACAGCGCCTATGCCGCCTTCCACGAAAGCTTCAGCACGCAGGCCATGGCGCGGGGCATTCTGGACTATTATCGCGCCGCCGTGGCGGCCAGCCGGGAGCAGGCATGATGGATCGGGAATGGCTGGCGCAAGTCTGTGCCCTGGCGGAAGCCGACACCGGCGGCATGGAGGTCTCCCAACTGGCCGCCTTGCTGGGTGAAGCCGCCGAGGTTCTGCCGTGGCTCGTGATGCGCGCGGGGGGATTTGCCCGGTGGCCCATGGCGCGTCAGGCTTTGAAAAAGGCCGCCCGCGACTTTACCCGCCCCACGCAGATGCGCCCCCCGGTGGCGGGCCACCCAACCCCGGCGTCCGACCAGCGCGCCGCGCTGTATGACAAGGCGCGCGCGCTGTTGGCGGAAAATGGTGGCGCCGAGGTTGCGGAAGTGGTCGCGCTGATCAGCCGGGTCCGCCGCGACGAGGGCGCCGGCAAAGACAGCCCGTCGATGTTCATCCGCCGCGACTAGGCGGTCATGGCGTCCTCAGCGGCCATAGCCCCATTCCGCCGCACCCGCACCCATTCCAGCAGCACGAAGCTGGCCGAGACCACCCCCGCCAGCGCCGTCATGCGGAATACCGGCGCATAGCCATAGCGGTCGAACGCTTCGCCCACCACGCCGCGCCCCAGCGTGCCGACCAGCGACACCAGCGAGGACAGCAGCGCGTACTGTATGGCAGTATGCCGCTTGCTGACGACGCCTGAGACGTAAGCGACAAAGGCGGTGAGCGCGAGGCCGGTGGAGATGTTCTCGTAGCAGATCGCCAGCAGCAGCCGGGCGAAGCGCGCATCCGCCCCGCACAGCGCCGCCAGCCCGTCCAGCCGCAGCAGATGGGCAAAGGCGTCGATGCCCCGGCCCCCCTCGGCCAGATCCGCGTAAAGCAGGTTCCCCAGCGGCGGCAGCACCGCGCCGATCAGCACCGTGGGAAAACGCCCTGCCCGCGCGAACAGATAGCCGCCCGCACCGATGCCGATCATCGTCATGAAAATGCCGAACACCTTCGAGCCAAAGGCCACCTGATCCTTGGTATAGTGCAGCGTGTCGAGGTAGAACGGATAAGCGAAACTGGCCCAGATATTGTAGCACAGCGCATAGCTGAGGATGAACCCCAGCAGGCTGAGCACCCACCAGCCAAACCGCGCCACCAGCTCCTCCAGCGGCGACACCAGCGCCGAATAGGCGTGGTTCGCGGCGATCCGCAAGCGGGTCGGCGCAGTCTCCGCCGTGGCGGCGCGCCCGCCCACCCGAACCCGCAGCCCATGCGCCACCGTTGCCGCCAGCAGCGGCACGCCCACGGTTGCCAGCACGATCAGCGGGCCATTGGCGCGGGTGAAATCCGCCACCGACGGCGGCTTTGTGCCAGGAGCCATCGGCGCCAGCATCCGCACCATGAAACTGCCCACCCGCACCACCGCCCAGGTCCAGCTGCCCAGCACCACGAACAGCAGCCCGGCGCGCGGCCCCGCCGCCAGGCCGCTCGGCCCATCCAGCCCGTCATAGCCCGGCGCGTTGATCCGGCGCGGCGTGTCCGGCGCGGTCAGGGTGAACAGCGCCACCAGCGCGATCAGCCCGGCCATCACCTGAAACACATGGCCCCAGCTCATCCGCGCCGCCATCACCAGCGCCAGCGCGCCGCCCACGATCGAGGCGGTGCGATAGCCGAACTGATAGATCGCGCTCAGCAGCTCGACCGGCGCCGCCTCGTCGGCGACATCGATCCGCCAGGCGTTGATGGCGATATCCTGCGTCGCCGAGGCGAAGGCGGTGGCGAAGGCTACAGCCGCGAACAGGCCAATCGCCGCGCGGGGGTCGATGAACGACAGCGCGGTTATCCCCGCCACCAGCACGGTCTGGCACAGCACGATCCAGCTCTTGCGCCGCCCCAGCCGTTCGAGGCCGGGCAGCCGCAGCCGGTCCACCACCGGCGCCCACAGGAACATGAAGCTGTAGCACAGGCCGATCCACGACAGCACGCCGATGGTGGCCAGCTTTATCCCGACCTCGCCCAGCCACGCGTTCAACGTGCCGATCAGCAGCGCGAAAGGCAGCCCCGAGGAGAACCCCAGCGCCAGCATGCAGCCCGCCTTGCGGCTGCGCAGCGCCACCCCCAGCAGGGCCAAGCCCCGGGGCCGGGGCACCGGGGCGGCAATTGCGCCGGCTTGCGTCATTGTCGGTGCCGTCATCGGCGAAATCTCCTGCGGCGGTGCCTTGGCCCACCCTAGCGCCCGCGGCAGCCAAGACCACCCCCACCACGCCGATATCACCACTTCCCCGGCCCCGGCCCACCACGCCACATCGTCCGGCGCAAAAAACCGGTTCCCACTTTTTTGCACGATGCCCGTTTTCGCGGGTCGCATCGTCTGACGCAAAAAACCGGTTCCCACTTTTTTGCACGATGCCCGTTTTCGCGGGTCGCATCGTCTGGCGCAAAAAACCGGTTCCCACTTTTTTGCACGATGCCCGTTTTCGCGGGCCGCATCGTCTGGCGCAAAAAACCGGTTCCCACTTTTTTGCACGATGCTCCGGGATGCTCTAAGGCGCGACCATGTCCAAAGCTTACACCCCGCCCCCCGTTGCCCCCACTGCCGCGTCGGACGACGCCGCGCCCGATGCCAACGCCCTGCCCCAACGCCCCGGCGAACGCATCGCCAAGCTGCTCGCCCGCGCCGGCATCGCCAGCCGCCGCGAGGTGGAGCGCCTGATCGAGGAAGGCCGCGTCGCCCTCGATGGCGTGCCGCTCACCACCCCGGCCACCGTGCTGGAAAGCCTGAAGGGCGTCACCGTCGACGGCAATCCGGTCAAACAGGCCGAGGCCACCCGCCTCTTCGCCTTCCACAAGCCCGACGGCCTCATCACCGCCGAGCGCGACCCCGCCGGGCGCCCCACCATCTACAGCGCCCTGCGCAACGCCCTGCCCCCCGGCACGCCCCGCCTGATGCCCGTCGGCCGCCTCGATTTCAGCACCGAGGGCCTGCTGCTGCTGACCAACGATGGCGAGCTGAAGCGCAAGCTCGAACTGCCCGCCACCGGCATCCCGCGCACCTATCGCGCCCGCACCTTCGGCGACATCAGCCAGGCGGAACTGGAAGCCCTGAGCGAAGGCATCGAGATCGACGGCATCCGCTACGGCTCGATCAACGCCAATATGGAGCGCCGCACCGGCCGCAACCAATGGGTCGAAGTCACCATCACCGAGGGCAAGAACCGCGAAGTCCGCCGCGTGCTGGAACATCTCGGCCTGCAGGTCAGCCGCCTGCTGCGCACGGCCTATGGCCCGATTCCGCTGGCCGACCTGCCACGCGGCGCGGCGGTGGAAATCCGCCCGGCCGATGTCGAGCGCTTCGTCAAGGCGCTGGCAGCCGGCACCCCGCTGCCCGGCCCCGGCGCCTATCGCGCGGTGGCCGCCCCACCCCCCAGCGGGCAACTGCCCTCCCGCGCCACCAACGCCGGGCCCGAGGCTCGCGCACCCAGCCCGAGGGGCCGTCGCGGCCCTGCCGGCGACGAAACCCCCACCGGCGCCAGAACCGATCGCCGCGCGCCCCGGGTGGGCGACTCCCGGGCCACCTTCACCGCCGCGCAGACCGAGCGCTACAACGCCGGCCGCCCGGCAAAATACGGCAGCGCGGACAGCCCCCGCCCCACCGGCAGAAGTGGCGCCCGCGATTTCACCCCGGGCGTCTATGCCAAGGGCGACGACATGCGCGCCCATCGTTCCGGCCCCGGCCGCGGCCCACGCCCCGAAAGTGCCGACGAGCCACGCACCCCGCACAAAGGTCCCTACAATCGCGCCAGCCAAGGCGACGCCGAGCGCCCGGCACGGCGCGGTGCTGGTCGCACAACCCCCGGCACACGCGGCGATTTCGCCCCAGACGCAGGCGCCGCCGACCGCCGCCGCCCCGCCCCGCGCGATGCGGACGGCCCGCGCGGCGCCCGCCCCGCCAGCG
>CAIXXP010000030.1 GCA_903923465.1 uncultured Sphingomonadales bacterium
CGACCTGGTGAAGGCCCTGTTCAAGATGGGCGTGCCGGTCACCATCAACGAAAGCATCGACCAGGACACTGCCGAGCTGCTGGTCGAGGAATTCGGCCACAACATCCTGCGCGTTTCGGAGAGCGACGTCGATATCGACAACAGCGTTGATGTCGATGCCGAGGAGACGCTGAAGGCCCGCCCGCCGGTGGTCACCATCATGGGCCATGTCGATCACGGCAAGACCAGCCTGCTGGACGCGCTGCGCGGCACCGATGTGGTGCGCGGCGAGGCTGGCGGCATCACCCAGCATATCGGCGCCTATCAGATCAAGACCAAGGGCGGCGATCTCGTCACCTTCCTCGATACGCCGGGCCACGAGGCCTTTACCGACATGCGCATGCGCGGTGCCAATGTTACCGACATCGTGGTGCTGGTGGTGGCCGCCGACGACGGCATCATGCCGCAGACCATCGAGGCCATCAAGCACACCCATGCCGCCGGCGTGCCGATGATCGTGGCGATCAACAAGTGCGACAAGCCCGATGCCAACCCCAAGAAGGTGCGCGAGCGCCTGCTGGAACATGAGGTTGTCGTCGAGGAAATGTCGGGCGACGTGCAAGATGTCGAGGTTTCGGCCAAGACCGGCGCGGGGCTGGACACGCTGATCGAGAAGATACTGCTGCAGGCCGAACTGCTGGAGCTGAAGGCCAACCCCGATCGTGCCGCCGAGGCCACCGTGATCGAGGCCAAGCTGGACAAGGGCAAGGGCCCGCTGGCGACGGTGTTGATCAACCGCGGCACCCTGAATGTCGGCGATATCTTCGTGGTCGGCACCCAGTCTGGCCGCGTGCGCGCCATGCTGGACGACAAGGGACGGCAGGTGAAGCATGCCACGCCGTCGCTGCCGGTCGAGGTGTTGGGCCTGGGCGGCGTGCCCATGGCCGGTGACACGCTGACCGTGGTGGAAAGCGAGGCCCGCGCCCGCGAGGTTGCCGCCTTCCGCCATGAGCAGGCCACCGCCAAGCGCACCGCCACCGGCCCCGCGAGCCTCGAAAACATGTTCTCGGCGCTGGCCGCCAAGAACAATGTCATCGAGTATCCGGTGGTCATCAAGGCCGACGTGCAGGGTTCGGCCGAGGCGATTGTCAACGCGCTGAACAAGATTTCCAACGACGAGATCAAGGTGAAGATCCTGAACTCGGGCGTGGGTGCCATCACCGAAAGCGATGTGTCCCTTGCGCAGGCCTCGGGCGCGCCGATCATCGGCTTCAATGTGCGCCCCAATGCCAAGGCGCGCGAGATGCTGGAGCGCCACAAGGTGCGCCTCAAGTACTTCGACGTGATCTATCACCTGACCGAGGATATCTCGAAGGAGATGGCCGGCGTCTGGGGGCCGGAGCGCATCGAAACCGTCGTCGGCCGCGCCGAGGTCAAGGAAGTGTTCCCTGCCGGCAAGCACGACAAGGCCGCCGGCCTGCTCGTGGTCGAGGGCTACATCAAGAAGGGCCTGTTCGCCCGTCTCACCCGCAACGACGTTATCGTGTCGCAAACCCACATCAAGTCGCTGCGGCGCTTCAAGGACGATGTCGCCGAAGTGCGCGCTGGCCTCGAATGCGGCGTGGTGCTGGAGGATACCAACGACATCAAGCCGGGCGATCATCTCGAAACCTTCGAGGTCGAGATGCGCGAACGCACGCTGTAAGCCAGTACCCCTCCCGGCAGCGGGAGGGGGCACCCGACAATGGCCCGCCAACCTTCCACCCCCGAAACCCGCTCCGTCCGCCTGCTGAAGGTGGGGGAGCAGGTGCGCCACGTCATCTCGGAACTGCTGGCCCGGCAGGAGGTACATGACGCGTTGCTCTCCGCCCGCGCGGTAAGCGTGACCGAGGTGCGGATGAGCCCCGATTTGCGCCACGCATCGGTTTTCGTGAAGCCGCTGCTGGGGGTGGACGAGGCGGCGGTGCTGAAGGCGCTGCGCACCCACACCGCCTATTTTCAGCGGGAAGTGGCCGGCAAGCTGAAGCTGAAATACGCGGCCAAGGTGAATTTTCTCGCCGACGAGAGCTTTGATGTGGCCAGCCGTATCGACTCGCTGCTATCCGACCCGCGCGTGTCGCGCGATCTTGGCAGCCCGCGGGTGTCGGGCGATGAGGATGACGACAGCGGCGAATAAGGCCCGGCACAGGGCTGCCGCAGCAACGCTATGACGACAAATGTGGAGGATGGCATGGCAGATTTCGTGTTTTTGCATGGTGGTGGCCAGGGCGGCTGGGTGTGGGATGAAACCATCGCCGCGCTGAAGGCGCAGTCTGGGGGCACGGCGCGCACCCTGACGATTGACATTCCCGGCTGCGGCCAGAAGCGCGGGCGCGACACGTCCGGCCTCACCTTCGATGCCATCGTCGCGGAACTCGTCACCGATATCGAGGCTTCGGGCTTTCGAGATATCGTGCTGGTGGGCCACTCGCAGGCGGGCACCGTGCTGCCGCGCCTGGCCAAGGCCCGGCCGGATCTGTTTTCCGAGCTGGTCTTCGCCAGTTGCAGCGGGCCCGAGCAGGGGCATAATATTTTCGACATGACCAGCCGCCTGCACGGCGCCGAGGCGATGATCGCCCTGGCGGACGAGACGGTGCCGATTGCCGACCGCTTTCGCCCGATGTTCTGCAACGACATGGCGCCCGATTATGCCGAGGCCTTCCTGGCCAAGCTGGGGTATGATGTCTGGCCACAGGTCGCCTATACCGAGCGGGACTGGACCTATGATCATCTGGCCGCCGTGCCGGTGACTTTCGTGCATTGCCTGCGGGATGTAATTCTGCCGCCCAAGGCGCAGGAAGAGTACGCCCAGCGGTTCCATGCGCGCCGCACCGTATACATCGATGCCGGGCATCAGCTGATGAACAGCCGCCCGCAGGCGCTGGCCGAGGTGTTGCTGGTCGAGAGTACGAACCCGCCGAAATGAACCTCGACCAGCATGGCCAATTGTACGAGGGGCTCACCTTAATCCTGCCGCTGGTATTCGCCATCGTGTGCCACGAGGTCGCGCATGGGACGGTGGCGCGGATGTTGGGCGATTCCACCGCGGCCGATGCCGGCCGGCTGACGCTGAACCCGCTGCGCCATGTCGACCCGATCGGCACGCTGGTGGTACCGGGGCTGCTGGCGCTGGCGCATGCGCCGGTGTTCGGCTGGGCCAAGCCGGTGCCGGTCAATCCGTGGCGGCTGCGCGGCGGGCGGCAGGGGATGATGCTGGTGGCCATCGCCGGCCCGGCGACGAACCTGCTGCTGGCCGGCTTGGCGGCGGTGGGGCTGGGGCTGGTGGTGCGGTTTGCCGGCCCGCCGGGGGCTGGGGCGGTGTTGACCGGTTGGCCGGGCTTCGTCGCGGATAGTTGTGTCTGGTTCCTCCAGATCAATCTCGGGCTGGCGCTGTTCAACCTGCTGCCGGTGCCGCCATTCGACGGCTCGCATATTGTTGAGGGGCTGCTGCCCACGCCACTGGCCGACGCCTATGCGCGGCTGCGGCGGTTTGGCATGCTGCTGATTGTGCTGCTGGTGGTGGTGCTGCCCTCGGTGCTGGGGGTCAGCCTTGTCGCGCGCTGGATCGATCCGCCGTTTGCATGGATGTTTGATCACTACATGATGCTGGCCGAGCATGTTGCCGGTGTGTCCCGGGGCGTGGGCGGGGGATGAGCCTGCCGGCTTCTCCCAGTGGCTGGATCATCCTCGACAAGCCGGTGGGGCTGGGCTCCACGCAGGGCGTGGCGGCGGTGAAGCGCAATTTACGGCAGGCCGGTTTTGGCAAGACCGTGAAGGTGGGCCATGGCGGCACGCTGGATCCGCTGGCCACCGGCGTGCTGCCCATCGCCGTGGGCGAGGCGACCAAGCTGTGCGGGCGAATGCTGGATGCCGCCAAGATCTATGATTTCACCGTGGCTTTCGGCACCGAGACCGACACGCTGGATCTGGAAGGCAAGGCCATCGCGACCAGCGATGTGCGACCCGCTCTGTCTGCCTTGGAGGCGGTGCTGCCGCGCTTTACCGGGCCGATCGAGCAGGTGCCGCCAGCCTATTCGGCGCTGATGGTGGATGGCGACCGCGCCTATGACCTGGCCCGCGCGGGTCAGGACGTGACGCTGCCATCACGCCCGGTGACGATCCATGCGCTGGCGGTGCTGGGGGTCGAGGGGGAGGGCGGCGCGCTGTCTGCCGCCACCCTGCGCGCCCATGTTTCCAAGGGCACCTATATCCGCAGCCTGGCCCGCGACATCGCGCTGGCGCTGGGCACGCGCGGCACGGTGACCATGCTGCGCCGGCTGAAGGCCGGGCCCTTCGCCATCGAACAGGCGATTTCGCTGGACAAGTTGAACGAAGTGGGTAAGGGTGCCTCCCTTGAACACGTAATCTTGCCGTTGGAGGCAGGGCTGGTCGACATCCCGGCTCTCACCCTCAACCCGGAACAGGCAAGGGCGATCCGACAGGGTCGCGTTCTATCCGGGTTGCCCGAAACCGATGGGCTATACTGGGCGCGGTGCGGCGATGTGCCGCTGGCGCTGGTCATGCTGTCGGGCGGCGCCTTGCGCGTCGAGCGGGGTTTCAACCTTCCCGGTGTCGCGGAGTAAATGATATGTCGGTTAGCCCCGAAAAGAAGCAGGAAATCATTGCGGACAACGCTCGTGCAGCCAACGATACCGGCTCGCCCGAAGTGCAGGTCGCCATTCTCACCAGCCGCATTGTCACCCTCACCGAGCACTTCAAGGCCCACCACAAGGACAACCATTCCCGCCGTGGCCTGCTGATGATGGTGAACAAGCGTCGCAGCCTGCTCGACTATCTGAAGAAAAAAGATGTCGCGCGGTATAATGCGCTGATCGCCAAGCTCGGTCTCCGCAAGTAATTCACAACGGCCCGCTTCGTGCGGGCCGTATCGTTTTAGGGCCCCTGATGTGTTATGGGGCCCTTCTGTCGGGCAGGCGCGCAATTCGGCGTGCGGCCCCCGGGGCGCATAACAGGCCCCACACCGGACCGGGACGGAATCCCCGGCAGCAAAAACCCGCAGGCAATAGGGCCGCGGGCTGAAGGAAATACCATGTTCGACGTGAAAACCGTTTCGATGGAGTGGGGCGGAAAGACCCTCACTCTGGAAACCGGGCGCATTGCCCGTCAAGCCGATGGCGCCGTTCTGGCGACCTATGGCGAAACCGTGGTGCTGTGCGCCGTCACCGCCGCCAAGGGCGTGAAAGAGGGTCAGGATTTCTTCCCCCTCACCGTGCACTATCAGGAAAAGTATTTTGCCGCCGGCCGTATCCCGGGTGGCTTCTTCAAGCGTGAGCGTGGCGCCACCGAAAAGGAGACGCTGGTTTCGCGTCTTATCGATCGCCCCGTGCGCCCGCTGTTCCCCGAAGGCTTCTACAACGAGATCAACGTTATCGCTCAGGTGCTGAGCTATGACGGCGAGTGTGAACCCGATGTGCTGGCGATGATCGCCGCGTCGGCCGCCCTCACGATTTCGGGCGTGCCGTTCATGGGCCCGATCGGCGCCGCGCGCGTCGGTTATGTCGATGGCGAATACACGCTGAACCCCAAGCAGTCCGACGCTGCCGCCGGCGCGCTGGATCTCGTTGTTGCCGCCACCGGCAATGCCGTGATGATGGTTGAATCCGAAGCCAAGGAGCTTTCGGAAGAAATCATGCTCGGCGCGGTGATGTTCGCGCATGATGCGTGCAAGAAGGTCGTCAACCTCATCATCGATCTGGCCGAGAAGGCCGCCAAGGAGCCTTGGGATGTTGCC
>CAIXXP010000031.1 GCA_903923465.1 uncultured Sphingomonadales bacterium
ATGACAGTTCCGGGAGGGCGAGGGCCAACCGATTTGCATCGGCAAATCGGCACATCAGACTCCACCCTCGCATCTTTGCCTTTTCCCCTTCTCCCCTTTTCCCTTCCGCTAACCCCGCTTGCACCCTGCCCCCTCACCGGGCAAAAGCGGCCCCATGCAAAACGCGCGTATTCTGTTGGTGGTGGGTGGTGGCATTGCCGCTTACAAATCCTGCGAGCTGGTTCGGTTGATCCGCAAGGCGGGCGCCGAGGTGACCTGTGTTCTCACCGAGGGGGGCAGCCATTTCGTGACGGCGATGACGCTGGCGGCGCTTTCGGAGCAGCCGGTGCATACCACGCTGTGGGACCTGAAGAACGAGGTGGAGATGGGGCACATCCAGCTTTCGCGGCAGGCGGATCTGGTGGTGGTGTGCCCGGCGACGGCGGATTTGCTGGCGCGGCATGCGGCGGGAATCGCCGATGATCTGGCGACGACGCTGCTGCTGGCGACGGACAAGCGGGTGCTGGCGGTGCCGGCAATGAATGTGCGGATGTGGGAGCATGCGGCGACGCGGGCCAATGTGGCGACTCTGCGCGGGCGCGGGGTGGTGGTGATGGAGCCCGATGTGGGGGCGATGGCTTGCGGCGAGTTTGGCCCCGGGCGCTTGCCGGAGCCGGAGGCGGTGCTGGCGGCGATACGCGCGGAGCTGGGGCGCGATTTGGCGGGCGGCATGGAGGTGCCGGGCGAGGAGCCGGATGCGCCGTGGATGGCGGGGGCCGGGGCGCTGGCTGGTGGGTCGCTGGCAGGTGGGGCGCTGGCAGGGCGGGCGCTGGCAGGGCGGGCATTGTCTGGAAAACACGTGCTGATTACCGCCGGGCCGACGCATGAGCCGATCGACCCGGTGCGCTATATTGCCAACCGCTCGTCTGGCCAGCAGGGGTTTGCCATTGCGGCGGCGGCGGCGCGGGCGGGCGCGCGGGTGACGCTGATTGCCGGGCCGGTGCATCTGCCGACGCCAGCGGGCGTGACGCGCGTGGATGTGGAGACGGCGCGGGAGATGGCGGCGGCGGTGGATGCCGCCCTGGCCGCCCCCGGTCGCGTCGATGTGGCGGTGATGGTGGCGGCTGTCGCCGACTGGCGCGTGGCCGACGCGGGGGTGCAGAAGCTGAAGAAGGATGGCAGCGGCAAGGTGCCGCCGCTGGCTCTGGTGGAGAACCCGGATATTCTGAGCGGTCTGTGTGCCTCGCTGATGCGGCCCGCGCTGGTGGTGGGCTTTGCCGCCGAGACCGAGCGGGTGGTGGAGCATGCCGTGGCCAAGCGCATCCGCAAGGGGGCGGACTGGATCGTCGCCAATGATGTTTCCGGGGCCCCCGGCTCCAGCGTGATGGGGGGGAGCGACAATGCTGTCCATATCATCACCGCCGAGGGGGTGGAGAGCTTGCCCGAGGGGCCCAAGGCCGTGGTGGCCGAGGCACTTGTTGAGAGGATTGCCCGTGTCTTTGTCTAACGCGCATTTGACTGAAGCGGTGCCGGTGGCGGTGATGCGGTTGGCGCATGGGGTGGGGCTGGATCTGCCGGCCTATGCCACCGAAGGCGCGGCCGGGATGGATGTGGTGGCGGCCGAGGATGTGCTGTTGCAAGCGGGCGCGAGGGCGGCGGTGGCGACCGGGCTGGCCATGGCGATTCCGCATGGGTTTGAGGTGCAGGTGCGGCCGCGCTCCGGCCTCGCGCTGAAGCATGGGGTGACGGTGGCCAATGCGCCGGGGACCATCGATTCGGATTATCGCGGGGAGCTGAAGGTGATTCTGGTGAACCTGGGCGCGGAGGCGTTTGAGATTAGGCGCGGGGACCGGGTGGCGCAGCTGGTGGTGGCGCCGGTGGTGCGGGCGAGCTGGGTGGAGGTGAGCGCGCTGGATGAGACGGTGCGCGGGGCTGGGGGGTTTGGGAGTACCGGTTTGGGTTCTGGCGGGGGTGTGGTGGGGTTGAAGGGGTAGGTTTTTCTGGGGGTTTTTAAGGGGTAGGTGCGAGGGGGTTACCCCCTCGCGCTCCCAATACTTGGCGGTGTGGTGCTGTGGGTTCGGCGTTGCTTGGGGGCGCGGCGTTGGGGGCAATTGTAGCTTGCCAATCCATGCGACGTGCTGACATCATCGCGACATGATCCTCGCGCTCGCCCTCGCTGCTTTAACACCCATCGGACAGCCAGCCATGCCAGCAACCATGCGTGGCGTTTGGGACTTGCCTGGCCATTGCAAGCTACCATCGGACGACAGCGATAGTCGGGCTATCGTCCGTGATGCCGAAGCAGTTTTTTCGGAAACGATGTTTACCCCAAAACGTATTTTGATCCCTGACACGCTAAACTGGGCAGCGATGGGCGAGTTTAGCGAAGAAGGGGAGGTTTCGAAGGGGCGCTTGAACTTCCGCCTCTCGCACGATGGAAAAACTCTGGCTTACACCACCCCGGATAACCGCGTCGTCCGATTGGTGCGTTGTGGCAGGCGGCCAAAATAGCAGGCTGGATTGCCCGCTTCCCCTCCCGCCATAGCGTCATCGCCCCGCCGCGAAGCGGCCTTGATAGCCTGCGGCGCCGAGGCGTTGCGCCTTGGTTGAACCCCGGGGCGCGAGGTGGACAGTAGTGGGAGCGCGAGGGACGAGTCCCTCGCATCTATTCCTTCTTACTTTGCTGACTTGTTTGCGTCTTTCTCTGGCGCGACGGTGATGCGGATGGTTTTGCCGGAATCGCCGGGGAAGCCGGTGAACATTGCCTCGATGAGGTTGGGGACGAGGTAGGACAGGCGGTTCGAGGTGGAGACGGCCTGGGCGCTGCCTTCGAACAGGCGGTGGCCTTCGTGGTCGTCGATCTTCAGGGTGAGGCCGCTGGTGTAGACGGTGGTGCTGTCGATGTCTCCGGCGAACCACGGATCGTACCAGCCCCAGCCCCATGGGCCGTGCGGGTAGTAGCCCCGACCACCCCAGCCGCCACCCCAGCCGCCATAACCGCCGAAGCCGTGGTAGCCGTGCCACGGGCCCCAGAAGGGATCGGGCGAGGCGGTGACGATGGTGCGGCCCTTGTCGACGCCGTAATCGAGGCGGACGACGAGGGCGGCGCCAGTGGAATTTGCGGCGGCATCGGGGGCCGGGGTGTAGCCGAGTTTGGTCAGCTGGGCCGAGACGAGGGCGGCGTATTGGCCGAACTCGATGCCGCCGGCCAGCGAGGGATCGCCCGCGACGACGGTGAAGCTCTGACCCGCAGGCGCCGGCAGATGCGCGGTGAAGCGGGTGACGTTGGTATCCAGCGTGTCGGCACAGGCGGCCAGCGCCGTGAGCGCCAGCGTGGCCAGCGTGAGGCGCAGCATCTGGCCGATGCGGCCGATGAGCGGCAGGCGGGAGGGGGCGGATGGGTGATGCATGCGGTGTTCCTCTTGGCCTTCGCGGGGTCGCCGGGCCGTGGGGGCGGGCGATGCGCGGCAGGGGCTGAGTGTGCCTTGAAGCATGGAGGCTGAACAGGGGTTTAATTGTATCGGGGGCGTGACAAGGGAAGGTGCGAGGGAAGGGGCGAGGGGCGTCTGATATGCCGATTTGCCGTGCACATCGGTTGGCCCCTCGCGCCCCCATTACTGTCGGCGTGTGCGCCTGGTTGGCGGCGGGGGGCTTGGCCGCGTAGCGGCTTTAGGGGCTGCGGCGCGGTGGGGCGCGGTGGGGTGGGGCGCTTTGGGGGAGGCCATGCGCGGGTTCTCGTCGGGAGACGGTTTGGGGTGCAGGGGGCCAACCGATTTGCCTCGGCAAATCGGCACATTAAACGCCCCCCTGCGTCCTTGCCTTTACCCCTTTGCCTTCACCCTATCGCCTTGGCTTTCGCTCACCCCCGCACCAGCCCCAGCGCGTCGTAGGCGGCATTCAGCGTGGGGGTGGCGAGGGCGCGGGCGCGGGCGGCGCCGTCGCGCAGGATGGCGTCGAGGGCGGGGCGGTCGGCGCGGAGTTCGAGGAAGCGGGTGTTGATGGGGCCGAGCTTTTCGACGAGGAGGGTGCCCAGCGCCGGTTTGAAGGCGCCGAAGCCCTTGCCGCCGAAGTCTGACAGGACGGCATCGACCGAGGTGCCGGCCATGGCGGCATAGATGCCGACGAGGTTGGTGGCCTCGGGGCGGCCTTCGAGGCCGGGTTTTTCGGAGGGGAGGGCGTCGGCGTCGGACTTGGCCTTTTTGACCTTGGACATGATGGTGTCGGCATCGTCGGTGAGGTTGATGCGGCTCATGTCCGAGGGGTCGGACTTGGACATTTTGGCGCTGCCGTCGCGCAGGGACATGATGCGGGCGGCCTCGCCGGGGATGATCGGCTGGGGCAGGGTGAAGACAGGTTTGTCCTCAGGTGCGAAGTCGTTGTTGAATTTTTGGGCGATGTCGCGGGCGAGTTCGAGGTGCTGCTTCTGGTCCTCGCCGACGGGGACGTGGGTGGCCTGATAGAGCAGGACATCGGCGGCCTGGAGGACCGGGTAGGTGAACAGGGCGACGGAGGAGCCTTCGGCGTTCTTGCCGGCCTTGTCCTTCCACTGGGTCATGCGGTTCAGCCAGCCCATGCGGGCGGTGCCGTTG
Organism: uncultured Sphingomonadales bacterium; assembly: GCA_903923465.1. Lineage (GTDB taxonomy): Bacteria > Pseudomonadota > Alphaproteobacteria > Sphingomonadales > Sphingomonadaceae > Novosphingobium. Next base: position 4,569 of record CAIXXP010000031.1, read on the forward strand.
AGCAGCCATTGCAGCTCTGCATGCTGGGGCACCTGGGCCTGGTTGAACAGGATGGCGCGGCCAAGACCTCCTCCGCCAACAGCGTCGATGCCGCAGGCGACGAGGGCGGCGGTCATCTCGCGGGTGGCGTTGGCCAGATCGGCCGGGACGTGGGGCTGGCTGATGGCGTGGAGGTCGGCGAGGAAATAGAGGCACTGACGGTCTTTGGGGCCACCGCTGGCGGCGGCGTCGTCCTGCATGCTCACCCAGTTGCGGATGGCGCCGAGGTAGTTGCCGAGGTGGAGGTTGCCGGTGGGCTGGATGCCGGAGACGATGCGCATTTGTTTAGTCCGTGGTTAGGTTTTGGCGTCTGGTTTTGGGCGCCGTTTGAGCAGGGCGAGGTCGGCGCGGGTGAAGGCGCCCAGCAGGAGGGTGGCGAGCCCATAGACGAGGGCGCCGCACACGACCAGCACGCTGAGGGTGGCGAAACGCACGAGCCAGCTGCCGTGGGTGTAGGGCATCAGGTGGCTCTCGGTGAGGTAGAGCACGGCGCCCATGGCCAGCGCCGCGAGGGCGAGGCGCGGGGCGCGGCGCTTCAGCCGGGCGTCTGGCGTGAAGTGGCCACGGCGGTGGAGGGTGATGTAGAGCATCGCCACATTGACCGTGGAGGCGATGGCGGTGGCCAGCGGCGGGCCCATGTGACGGAGCGGGACGATGAGGGCGAGGTTGAGGGCGAGGTTCACCAGCATCGACAGCATCGCATAGCGGACCGGGGTTTTGGTGTCCTGACGGGCGTAGAAGCCGGGGGTGAGGACCTTGACGAGGATGTAGCTGGGCAGGCCGATGGAGAAGGCGGCGAGGGCCTGCGCCGTCGCGTGGGTATCGGCCGGGGTGTAGCGGCCATAGCCGAACAGGGCCGCGGCGATGGGCTCGCCCGCCAGCACCAGCGCGACGGTGGCGGGCAGGGTGAGCAGGAGGGCGAGCTCCATGCCGCGATTCTGGGTTTCCATGGCGGCCTGATGCTCGCCGGCGCCGAGTTGGCGGCTGATGGTGGGGAGCAGGACCGTGCCGAGGCCGATGCCGATGAGGCCCAGCGGGAGCTGGTTCAGGCGGTCGGCCATGTAGATGTAGGTGACCGAGCCGTGGCTGAGCAGGCTGGCGGCCAGCGCCGTGGAGATGACGAGGTTGATCTGCACCGCGCCGGCGCCGGCGGCGGCGGGCCAGATCAGCGTCATCAGGCGGGTGACATCGGGGGTGAAGCGGGGCCAGCGGGGTTTGAGGCTGACGCCGTTCCTCCAGCAGGCGTGGGCGAGCCATGCCAGTTGCACCAGCCCCGAAATGCTGACCGCCAGTGCCTGATTGCGCGCCGTGACCATGGGATCGTGGCTGTGGAACAGCAGCATGGCGAGGATGAGGGTGAGGTTCAGCAGGATGGGGGCGGCGGCGTTGACCCAGAACTTGTGCAGCGAATTGAGGATGCCGCCGAGCAGCGAAACCAGGCTGATGAGCGCGAGGTAGGGGATGGTGAGGCGCGAGAGCCGCACCGCGAAGGCGAATTGCACCGGGTTCACGCCGTGGAACCGGCCCGACAGCGCGAAGGTGACCGGCCAGGCGAAGATCTCCAGCAGGGCGGTCATCAGCAGCAGGGTGGGGAGGAGGACCGCGAGCGCGGCCTCGGCAAAGGCGATGCCGGCGGGCAGGCCGGGGCCTTCGGGATCCGCCACCTTCTGGTTGAACATGGGGATGAAGGCCGAGGCGAAGGCGCCTTCCGCAAACAGCGCGCGGAACATGTTCGGCAGGCGGAAGGCGACGAGAAAGGCGTCTGAGGCGAAGCTGGCGCCGACGAGGCGGGCGAACAGCGAATCGCGCACCAGCCCCAGCACGCGGCTGGCCAGCGTGAGCCCGCCTATCGTGCCGGTGGCCTTCAGGAGGTTCATGGCGCCTTTCTCATCAACGGCGGGGCCCGGTGGGCGCCCGGATCGGGCCCAAAGTCAGGCCCAAAATCAGGCGTGCCCGGCTTCGCCCTCGGCATTGGCCTGCGCCTCGGCGGCGGCGATCTGTTGCAGGTAGATGCCGTTGAAGTCGATCGGCTCCAGCAGCAGCGGGGCGAAGCCCGCGTCGCGCACGGCATCGGCAATGACGCGGCGGGCGAAGGGGAACAGGATGCGCGGCGCCTCGGCATAGAGGAAGGCGTGGGCATGGGCGTCCTCGAGGTGGCGCATGCCGACGAGGCCGGCGTAGGTCAGCTCGATGATGTAGACGGTGCCCGCCTCGGCCTTGGAATTGAGGCGGATTTTCAGCTCCACCTCGTGCAGCTCGCCCTGAACCGGGGTGGCGGCGATGTTGAACTGGACGTCCAGCTCTGGCGCGTCGGCCCACTGGTAGCAGGCCGGGGCGTTGGGGTTCTCGACCGAGAGATCCTTCACATATTGCGACAGGATGCCGGCCACCGGGGTGGTGTCCTCGCCGTTGGACAGCTTCAGGTTGGAGGTGACGTTGCCTTCCTCGGCCATAATAGGTGCTTTCTGCTGGGTATTTCTAGGCGGTTGGCGCCGGTGGGGCGGGACATGGGGGTGCCGCGCCCCGGGCCGGACGGTTCCCGGCGCGCCTAGCATCCCGCCGGGCCGGCGGCAATGATGTTGCGGCGGGAGGGCGCGTGCGGCGGGACGGTGGAAAAATCGGCCCGGTGGGCTGTGCATGCGTTGTTCATTTGTTTTGCCGCACTATCTAGGGCACAATAGGTGGCAAGTCGCCAGATAGCTGGGCGGGGTGTCGCTTTTGCCGGGACCAGCGCTGGTGCCGGGGCCGATGTGCCGGGCTCTCGGGCTCTGTGCGCGGGGGCCCTGCCAAACCGGCGCCGCATTACCCATCCGGCGCAAACGAAGCGGAACATGCGTGTGACTGTTGAAATCGTTATTCTGGCCCTTATCGCCGCCTTTCTGGGCTTGCGCCTCTATTCGGTGCTGGGCCGCAGGGCGGAACACGGCGAGGAACCGGTGCAGCCGCGCTTCGATACGCCGCAGGGCGGCATCGGCGCGCCGCCGGCCCTGCGGCATGAGGACCAACCGGTGTCGGCCAGCCGGGTGCGCGACATGCCACCGGCGCTGCCCGCCGTCGAGAAGGGCCTGCGCGACATTCTGGCAGTGGACCGCCGGTTTGACCCGCATGCCTTTCTCGATGGGGCGCGGGCGGCCTATCGCATGATCCTCGAAGCCTTCTGGCGCGGCGACCGCGAGGAGCTGGGCCATCTGTGCGACCGGGCCGTGGCGCAGGACTTCATCAATGCCATCGCCCAGCGCGAGGCCGCCGGCGAGGTGGTCGATAACCGGCTGGTGCGGATCAACGAGGCGATGATCGTGGATGCCGCCTTCGCCGCCCCGCTTGCCCGCGTTTCGGTGCGCATCGTGGCCGATGTGGCGGCGGTGACGCGCGACAGCCAGGGCCAGGTGATCGCCGGCTCGCTGGACGATGCCGTGGAGGTGCGCGATGTGTGGACCTTCGTGCGCGATGTCTCCTCGCCCGACCCCGACTGGATGCTCGACGAAACCGATGCGGGCTGAGGCTGGCGACGCGGCGGCAACCGGTTCGGGAGTTTTTCAGGTGAACAAGAGCGGAATTTTGCGCTGGCCCGGTTTGCGCGGGCCCGGTTTGCGCGGGGCCGGTTTGCGCGGGCCCGGTTTGCGCTGGCCCGGTTTGCGCTGGTGGACGGGTGCCGTGCTGCTGGTGGCGCTGGCCGGGTGCCGGGTGATCCCCGAGGCCCAGGGGCCGGTGATGACGCCGCCCTTGCGGCAGGCGCCGGCCTATCCCGCGCCCGGGCAATCGGGCGGGCCGGTGGAGCCGGTGCCGCCCGCGCCGCCCACCGCCGTGGCGCTGGGCGTGGCGCCGGGGCCCGACATCACCACGCTGGGGCTGACGCCCGCCAGTGCCGGGCCGGCGCTGGTGTCGTTTCGCGAGAGTTGCCCGAGGCTGGCGATCCGCCGCGACATCTCCGGCCTGACGACGCCCGCCGACTGGCAGAGCGTGTGCGCCGCCGCCGCGACATGGCCGGTGAGCGATGCCGCCGGCTTCTTCACCGCCTGGTTCGAGACTGCCGTGGTGGGCAGCGGGGCGACCTATGTGACCGGCTATTACGAGCCGGAGATCGCCGGGGTGCGGACGCGCCAGCCGGGGTTCGACGTGCCGGTCTATGGCGTGCCTTCCGATCTGGTGCGGGCGCGGCCGGGGGAGGCGCCGCCCAAATCCACCGGCGACATGCCCTTTGGCCGCTATGACGAAACGGGCCATTTCGTGCCCTATTTCGAACGCAGCGAGATTTTGGCCGGGGCGCTGGCCGGGCGGCAGATCGAAATCGGCTGGGCGGCGGACCCGGTGGAGTTCTTCTTCCTGCAAATTCAGGGCAGCGGGCGGCTGCGCGCGCCCGATGGCAGCGTGGTGCGCATCGGCTATGCCGCCGACAATGGCCGCGACTATACCGGCGTGGGCGGCACGCTGCGCGCGCGCGGGCTGATCGGCACGGCGCCCGGGCAATATCCGGGATCGATGCAAGGGGTGATGCAGTATCTGCGGGACCACCCAGACGAGGCCCCGGCGCTGATGAACATGAACCGTAGCTGGGTGTTCTTTCGCGAGATTGCCGGTGATGGCCCGATTGGCGCCATGGGCGTGCCGGTGCGGCCGCGCGTGAGCCTGGCCGCCGACCCGAACTTCGTGCCGCTGGGCGCGCCGGTGTTCCTGCGGCTGGACCCTGCCCTCGCCGGGGCCACCGTGGCCGATGGCCTGTGGGTGGCGCAGGATACCGGAGGCGCGATAAAAGGCCCCAACCGTTTCGACAGCTTCTGGGGCACCGGGCCCGATGCCCGCAAGATCGCCGGCGGGCTGGTGGGCCGGGGATCCGCGCTGGTGCTGTTGCCGCGCGGCGTGGTGGGGCGGCAGGCGACCGGCGCGCCGCTGTATGGCGCGGCGCCCGCTGGTTATCAGGGCAGTGGCAATCAGCCCAACCCCTATCAGGGGAGCCGGGTGGCGCCCTGAGCATGGCACGGCGCGGCGGACCAGGCGCGGGCGAAAGCACCAGCCCGGCGCGCGGACGCCGCCTCTCTGACGAGGAAGCCAGCCTGTGGGCGCAGGTGGTGCAAAGCGTGACGCCGCTGGCTGCGCGGCGGCGGGCGGTGGTTTCCGGCGCGGTGCGGGCGGATGTTGGGGCGGTGGCGCAGGAGGCCGCCATGGCCGGCGCGGCCAAGCCCCTGCCCGGCAAGGCCTTGCCCAAGGTGCGCGGGCGGGTGCCGGCGCCCTTGCCGCCCCCTCCGCCGCCGCCGCCCGGGCCCCGCGCGCTCGACCGCCACGGACTCGACGCCAACTGGGACCGGCGACTGGCCAAGGGCGCGATTCCACCCGACTTTACCCTCGACCTCCATGGCTCGTCGCTCGACGCCGCCTATCTGCGGCTGGAGCATGGGCTGACGCTGGCCGCCACGCAAGGCGCGCGCGTGGTGCTGGTGATTACCGGACGCGCGCGACCCTATGGCGACCCCGCCGACCGGGGCAATGTGCGGGGGGCGATCCGGGCCAAGCTGCTCGACTGGCTGAGCGCCGGGCGGCATGCGGGGCGCATCGCCGCCGTGCGCGGGGCGCATCCCCGGCATGGCGGGGCGGGGGCGGTGTATGTGGTGTTGAAGCGGGGGACTTAGGTGGGTTTTTTGGGGTTTTTAAGGGGGTTAAGGGGAAGGGGTTTAAGGGGTAGGTGCGAGGGGGTTACCCCCTCGCGCTCCCAT
>CAIXXP010000032.1 GCA_903923465.1 uncultured Sphingomonadales bacterium
CTTTGTTGCCAGCGCCGGCTCGCGCTTCATGACCGGGCAGATTTTCGCGGTGGACGGTGGTGTGACAATGGTCCGGTGACAAGCGCGGGCGCGGTGATATAAGCGCCGCAAATTTTGAGGAGTCACCTGTATGTCACGTCCCCTTGAGGGTATTAAGGTTGTTGAGGTTTCCATGTGGGTATTCGTGCCCGCCGCCGGCGCGGTGCTGGCCGACATGGGGGCCGATGTCATCAAGATCGAGCCGCATGCGGGCGATCCGGTGCGCGGGCTGACGCAGGCCGGCATCAAGCCGGGCACGGGTGGCCTCACCTTCATGTACGAGATCTGGAATCGCGGCAAACGCAGCGTCACCCTCGATCTGGGGGCCGAGGGGGCGATCGACGTGCTGCACCGCCTGCTGGAGGACGCCGATGTGTTCCTCACCAGCCTGCTGCCCGCCGCCCGCCGCAAGCTGAAGATCGACGTGGACGATCTGTGCTCGCGTCATCCCCGGCTGATCTACGCCTGCGGCAGCGGGCAGGGCGCGCATGGCCCGGATGCCGAGAAGGGCGGTTATGATTCCATCTCCTACTGGGCGCGCACCGGCATCGCCTCGGCGGTCACGCCTGACGATCTGCCCTATCCGCTGGCGATGCCCGGCGGCGCCTTTGGCGACAGTGCCAGCGGCGCGATCCTGGCCGGGGGCATTGCCGCCGCCATCGCCCAGCGCGAGCGCACCGGCAAGGTCTCGGTGGTGGAAACCGCCCTGCTCAACACCGGCATGTGGCAGATGCAGCCGGCCATTTCCGCCTGCAATCTGGTGGGTATCGACGAGATGCCCAAGCTCGACCGCTTTGCCATGCCCAACCCGCTGGTTTCCACCTATCGCACCGCCGATGACCGGTTCCTGTCGCTGTGCATGCTGCAGGGCCAGCGCTATTGGCCGGGCCTGTGCAAGGCGGTCGGTCGCGAGGATCTGATCACCGACCCGCGCTTCGATACCGATGCCAACCGTGCCCAGAACCTGCGCGAGTGCGTCAGCACGCTGGAAGAGGTCTTTGCCACCAAGACCCTGGCCGAATGGAAGCCGATCCTGCTGACCCAGCCCGGCCAGTGGGACGTGGTGCAAAAGGCGGGCGAACTGGCCAACGACGAGGCGGCGCTGGCCAACCGCTTCATCCAGGATGTCGATTACGGCGACGGGCGCTCGATCAAGATGGTCGGCACGCCGATGCAGTTCGACCGCAAGGCGCTGGATGCCTATCCCGCCCCCGGCCTTGGCGAACACAACGCCGAAGTGCTGGGCCAGCATGGCTATAGCGAGGAAGACATCGTCAACCTGCAGATCTCCGGCGCGGTGTTCTAGGCCAAACATTGCCAGCGGCGAGGGCCGGGGCACCGCCTCGCCGTCCCGCCCTCGCAACCGGCGTAAAAGGGGGCAATCGGTCACGCGGCCGATTTCCCCCTTTGTCTTGCGCCGTCCGTCCGGCCCGGTTTCCCCGACCATGCCGCCCTGCCATCGCGCCGTGCCATGCCGCCCCGACCATGCCGCCCCGACCATGCCGCCCGGGCCCCCAATCCCCCGCAAAACTGCGTATGCGCCTCTCCGGCCAGATTTAACCACGCGACAGTTACACCGAATCAGGCGTGCCGAGTGCCTGCCGCCGGGAGTAAGCTGATGACTGCCCAACCAGAGGATCTACCCGCCATCGCGCCCATGGCCGAACTCACCGACAGCCATTACGCGATGTTCCCCGAAATCCGGGTGATCGTCGAACGCCACGCCCCGGCCGCGCTCGATTACTTCTACAGTCAGGTCAATCAGGATCCCCACAGCGCCAGCCTGCTGCCCACGCGGGAAATGCAGGAGCACGCGGCCAATGCCCAGCTTCAGCACTGGAAGCAGCTGTTCGCCGACCGCTTCGACGACAGCGCCGCCGGCCGGTCACAGCGCATCGGCAATGTCCATGCGCGGGTGGGCCTGTCACCGGCCTACTATGTCAACGGCTATGCCATCGTACTGGAGCGGCTCATCGCCTCGGCGCTCACCGGCAACCCGCTGCGGCGGGCTGGCGGCCGCCGCCTCGCGCGCATCATCGGCACGCTGGTGCGCACCGCCCTGCTCGACATGCAGGTGGCGCTGTCGTCCTATGAGAAAGCCGAGACGGGCGAGCGCGATGCCATGACCACACACATGGGCAAGGCGCTCGCCGCCATGGCCGATGGCGATCTGGGCACGCCGCTGGAGAATCTGCCTTCGGCCTATGCCCAGATCGAGGAGGACTTCGACAATATGCGCCGCCACATCAGCAGCGCGCTGGTGCAGATGACGGAATCGGCCAAGGATGTGCAGATCGGCGCCAACGAGATCAGCGCCGCCTCGCATGATCTGGCCCTGCGCACCGAAAAGCAGGCCGCGACGCTCGCCCGCGCCGCCGAGGCCCTGCGCGCCGTATCCGACGGCATCACCGCCAC
>CAIXXP010000033.1 GCA_903923465.1 uncultured Sphingomonadales bacterium
ACTTCCTCGTCGGCAAAGCGGCGCACGCTGGCGTCGGTCAGCGGCAGTTCGAGATAGGCCGCAATGGCCCGGGCGAGCGGCAGGTTGCTGTTGCCAGCCATGATTTTCATGTTGCAGTGTCCCCACTGGTGCCGGGCCAGATTTCGAGTACCCGGCGGTTCCGGGTGGCTCTAGCCAAGAGTCACGCGATTGCAATAACCCGCAAGGCACCCACGGTGGATAGAAGCGGGATTGTGGCGTTTGAGTTGCGGTTGGAGCGAAGGTCAAAAGGCAAGAGCATTAAGCGGAAGGTCTTGGGCCTCAGGCCCCAAACCCATTACTGTCGGCATTGCGCATCCCTCGCCCAGGCGCCCGCCGCGCAGCGGCCATAAAAGCCCGCGGCGAGGTCAGGAGCCACGACTGAGCCCACACACACCCTCGCGCCGGAAGACGTTCAGGGGTGGGGGCGAGCCCCTGCTACTTCCCCTAAACCCCGCAAACCTTCACTTCTGGCCCAAATCACTTCTGCCGGTGCTCACCCTTCACCCAGCGCACCGTGCCGGAAGAAGCGCGCATCACCACGGTATGCGTGGTCAGCGTGCCGTCCTTGCGGCGGTGCACGCCATCCAGCAGCGAACCATCGGTCACGCCGGTGGCGGCAAAGATGCAGTCGCCCTTGGCCAGCTCTTCCAGCTTGTAGACCTTGTTGAGATCGGTGATGCCCCATTTGCGGGCGCGGGCCTTCTCGTCATCGTTGCGGAACAGCAGGCGGCCATTGAACTGCCCCCCCACGCAGCGCAGGGCGGCGGCGGCCAGCACGCCCTCGGGGGCGCCACCCGCACCCATGTAGATGTCGATGCCGGTATCCTCGTTGGTGGTGGCGATCACGCCGGCCACGTCGCCATCGGGGATCAGCTGGATGCCGCAGCCGATGGTGCGCAGCTCGGCGATCAGCGCCTCGTGGCGGGGGCGGTCCAGCACGCAGACCATGATCTCGTTGGGCTGCACGCCCTTGGCGGCGGCCACGGCGTTCACGTTCTCGGTGGGGCTCATGTCCAGGCTGATGATGCCCTCGGGATAGCCCGGCCCCACGGCCAGCTTGTCCATGTACACATCGGGCGCGTTCAGCAGATTGCCTTCCTCGGCGCAGGCCAGCACGGCCAGCGAGTTCGGCCCGGCCTTGGCGGTGATGGTGGTGCCCTCCAGCGGGTCCAGCGCGATGTCGATCTTGGGCCCCTTGCCGATGGCGCCGCCCACCTTCTCGCCGATGTAGAGCATCGGGGCCTCGTCGCGCTCACCCTCGCCGATCACCACGGTGCCGTCGATATAGAGCCCGTCAAAGGCCTCGCGCATGGCTTCCACGGCGGCATGGTCGGCGGCCTTCTCGTCGCCCCGGCCGATCAGCTTGGCGGCGGCGATGGCGGCCGCTTCGGTCACACGGACCATTTCCAGCACGAGAACACGGTCAAGAACGTTGCTGGCAAGAACGGGGCTGGCGGTTGTGGCGGTCATATGAAGTCCTGCGTAGCTGGAGTGGCGGTGAAGCGGGCGCGGCCAAACGGGGCGGCCTTCGGTTGGGACGGTGGTTCAGGGCGCGGGTTAATCGAAGAGTACTACTCCAAGATGAATCGGCCCGGATTGAATTGGCCCCAGATGCATGGCCCAACGCTGACCCCAACACTGACCCCAACACTGGCCCCAACACTGATATTGCCGCTTAGAGCGCCCCGGCACACTTGTCGAGCCGAGGCGGCGGCCAAGGGCACCTGGCACCCGCATATTGGCTGGCCGGAGGCGGGTTCCCCGAGGCCCGGCGGCAATCACGCCGCTTCCAGCCCGATGCCGCCCGGCCGTCCTGACCCGTTCTGCCCCGTCCCCGCCCTGGCCCGGCGAATCAACGCCGCCAATCAATGCCCGAGAATCTGCATCACCAGCGGCGGCGCGGCCAGGCTCTCCGAACCCTCCAGCAGCCGCAGCGCCTGGGTCACCGCAGCCTCCGGCCCCTCATGCGTCACCATCGCCACCAGCACCTCGCCATCATCCCCGGCCCGGCCCTTCTGGATCAGGCTCTCGATGGAAACCCCGGCATCGCGCATCGCGGCGGTAATTTCCGCCAGCACGCCCGGCCGGTCGGCCACGATAAAGCGGATATAGGCCCGCCCCAGCCGGTGCCCACGCGGCGCCGGCGCCATGTCGGTCAGGTCCGCCACGGGAATGGAGAAGGTCGCATCGGCCTCGAACCCGGCGTCATAGCCGCGGGCGATGTCGATGATGTCGGCCACCACGGCGCTGGCCGTCGGCCCATCGCCCGCGCCCGCGCCCTGAAACAGCAGCCGCCCGGAGAAATTCCCCTCGGCGACAATCGCGTTGGTCGCCCCATCCACATGCGCCAGCGGATGATCGAACGGCACCAGATGCGGCTGCACCCGCTGGAACAGCCCGCCCTCAACGCCATCCACCTCGGCCATGCCAATCAGCCGGATGACATAGCCCAGCGAATCGGCCTGCGCGATGTCCGCCGCCAGAATCCGCGCGATGCCCGCCGTATCCACACTGGCGAAATCGATCCGCGTGCCAAAGGCAATGGCGGACAGGATGGAAAGCTTATGCGCCGCATCCGTCCCCTCGATGTCAAACGCGGGGTCCGCCTCGGCAAACCCCTTCGCCTGCGCCTCGGCCAGCACATCGGCGAAGTCGCGGCCCGTGTCCTCCATGGTGGAAAGGATGAAATTGCAGGTGCCGTTCAAAATGCCATAGATCCGCTCGATGGCATTGGCCGCCGCCCCCTCGCGCAGGCCCTTGATCACCGGAATGCCCCCGGCCACCGCCGCCTCGAAACGCATCGGCACGCCCGCCGCCTCGGCCCATGCCGCCAGTTGCAGGCCATGGTGGGCGATCATCGCCTTGTTCGCCGTCACCAGCGCCTTGCCATGGGCGATGGCATTGCGCGCCAGCATCAGCGCCGGGCCATCCGCCCCGCCCACCAGCTCCACCACGACATCCACGTCATCGCGCGCCGCCAGCGCCGTCATGTCGTCTTCCCAGGCATAGGCCGACAGGTCCACGCCGCGATCCTTGTGCCGGTCCCGCGCGCAAACCGCGCTCACCACAATCGGCCGCCCGGCCCGCCGCGCGATCAGCCCGGCATTGGTCTCCACCAGCCGGATAACCCCGGCCCCCACCGTGCCCACCCCGGCCAGCGCAATGCGCAAGGGCGGGCGAGCAGCTCTGGCGGTGTCGGTGTGAGCGGAATGTTCAGCCATGCGCAGGTCCCTCGTTTCGCGTGCGCCCCTAAGCGAGCTGGCGGGAAAAGGCCAGAGTCAGCGTGTTTTGGGGTTGAGGAAAAGGTTTTGGGGTTGAGGAAAAGGAAAACGCAGGGGGGTTACCCCCTGCACCCCATACCGTCTCCCGGCGAGAGGGTGCGCATGGGCTCACCGTCCCGCCCAACCTCACCGCGCCGCAGGCTTTAAAGCCGCTGCGCGGCAAGGCGCCACACCGCAGAACAAGCGCCGAGGCCGACAGTATTGGGGCTTTGGGGGTGTAACACCCCCAAGACGTACCCCTTCACCTTCTTACCCTCACCTCACTGCCCCCGCACCCGCGCGCAAGCCCCCAGCCCCGCCCGCACCATCGCGTAATCCGCCGCGGCCACGCCCCGCTCGGCCTCCCCTTCGGAGACATTGGCGCCATCAGGCAAAGTATCAGGCAGGAAGCAGGCCAGCCGATACCACGCCAGCGTCTCGGGCGGCGGCGGCGATCCGGAGGAATCGACCACCTCGGTGAAGGACGCGCTCCACCGCGCCGGTTGCCCGGGCACATGCACCACGGTGATCGAGGCCGGCGTGCCGTTCTGCGTATCAAGGAAGATCTGCGTCTCGCCTGCGCCGGCCAGATCGCCGGGCACGAACATCGCCTCGCGCACGCCGCTCACATGCCCGGGCGCGCCGGGCGCGGCCAGGTCGGCCAGCACCTTGCGCGCGCGCGCCTCCAGCTCCGCATCCCACGGCAATTGCGCATCGGGCGCCACCAGTTGCAGCTTGCCCTGGTCGGCCTCCACCGGCCGGGCATAGACGAGCACGACCTGCTTCTTCAGCTGCGGCGGGCGCCCCCTGGCATCCAGCGGCGCGTCCAGCAGATAGCGCAGCACCGGCAGCAGCACCTGCGGGCCGCGCAGCACCCCCATCGGCTCGGCCTCCACATAGAGCCGCACCCAGCCCTTGCGCACATCTGGCGCGCGGGCCGGCTCCACCGGCGTCACCCGGCGCACGATCAGCTTGAGCACCAAAGGCGCCGAATCAGAGAGGGCGACCAGGTCGGCATAGGTCGCCACCGGTGCCGCCACAGGCCCCGCCGCGCCTGCCACAGGCAGCGCCGCCACCGGCTCCGCCGCGCGAATCACGCCCGCGTCCATCATCGCCACCGGCAGGGCAAGGCCCGCCGACAGGGCCATGCCCCACCGCCGGGGCCACCGAGTAAACCGCCGCATCGCCATAAACTCCTGCTGGGAAGGCCGCGCCCGCCTTCGCGTCTGCGGAATGTGGAATAGGGCCTATCACATCTCTGCCAAGCCAATCACATTTGCGCGAAAGCACGTTTTTATTCCATTGCGGAACGGCAGGAAAGCACGATTAATGCGTTGCGCAGGGGGGGGTTCGTGGCTAAGGATCCACAAAAAACGGCACCACCTCGTGAAGGTGCCCGGTTGCTAAGGCCCGTTGGGCGTACACGCCCAGGGCCAAACGCCCGGTGTGCGACAACAGGGTGGACAAGCTGAGTATTGGCCATTCATTCGGCAACCGCCGGGTGAGTGGAGGCCCGGGTTATCCGGGGGGATGAGTATGGAGTGGTGCGTCTGAATGTCTTACGCTGACCAGCAGATGAGCGGTAATCGGATTACCGCGCTTATCATCGTTGCCCTGATTCACTTAGCCCTAGGCTACGCACTGGTGACCGGCTTGGCCTATGAAGGCTTCAAGCAGGTGATGAAGAAGGTGCAGGCCGTGGATATCAAGGAGGACAAGCCGAAGCCGCCGCCACCGCCGCCGCCGCCGAAGAATGCTCCGCCGCCGCCACAGATCGTGGCGCCGCCGCCGGCAATCAACGTCGCGCCGCCGCAGGCTCCGCAGGCCCCGCCGCCGCCGCCCGTCGCCGCCTATGTGGCGCCGGTCAAGGCCGCTCCCGCCTTCACGCCCAAGGGCGCGAGGCCCAAGGGCGACCCGGCGAACTGGGTGACGACCGACGATTACCCGCCGCGCGCCCTGCGTGAAATGCGCGGTGGCGTCACCGGCTTCCGCCTCACTGTGGGTACGGATGGGCGCGTCACCGGCTGTGACGTCACCTCATCGAGCGGCAGCGCCGATCTCGATCAGGCCGCCTGCAGCTACGCCACCCGGCGGGCCAAGTTCACCCCGGCAACGGACGAGAATGGCCAGCCCACCACCGGCAGCTTCAGCAGCCGCGTGCGCTGGGTGCCGCAAGAGGGCTAATCCCGGTTTTGGTTTCAGCATTTGGGAAAACCAACAGAATTTCGTGCCCGGTTTTCCACGGTACATTCGTTATTTTCTTGAGAGGACTTTCGCATGCTTTTTGAAATGCTCGCCGATGCGGCAAACGCTGCGCCGCAGAACAAGTTCGGTTTCCGTGAGGCTCTGGAAGCCGGCGGCGCCATCTCCTACTCGGTGGTCACCGTGCTGGCGATCATGTCGTTCGGCTCGTTCTTCATCCTGTTCACCAAGTGGTGGGATCAGTCGAAGATCCTGAACCAGGCCCAGAACAGCCTCGGCGCCTTCTGGAAGGCCCCCTCGCTGCGCGAAGGCGCCGCCAAGCTCGACAAGGACAGCCCGTGGCGCCTGATCGTCGACGAAGCCCTGCTCGCTGAATCGCAGCACGGCCAGATGTCGAACGCCCTCGACGCGCATGACTGGCTGAATGGCTCGCTGTCGCGTGCGGAAACCCTGATCAACGCCCGTCTGGCGCAGGGCCTGCCGTTCCTGGCCACCGTGGGCGCCACCGCGCCTTTCGTCGGTCTGTTCGGCACCGTGGTCGGCATCTACCGCGCGCTCATCGCCATCGGCATCGCCGGTTCGGCCTCGATCGACAAGGTCGCCGGCCCCGTCGGTGAGGCCCTGATCATGACCGCTCTGGGTCTGCTCGTGGCCGTTCCCGCCGTGCTCGCCTACAACTACCTGCAGGCGCGCAACAAGCTGCTCGCCGAGGGTCTGGCCGCTTACGCCAACGACATCCTGGCGAACATCGCTTCCAAGGGCGCGATCAAGCCGGCCCGTTGGACCGTTGTTCCCACCAAGAAGTAAAACTCCGGCGGGCGGTGCCCGGGCGGAATGCCGGCTTCAGGCCGGCCTCCCTGCCCGGGGCACAGCGTGATTGGGGACAGTCGAATAGGGATGTGAGCCGGATGGTCGATAGGCGACCTCCGGCGGGCCTCCCGCCCCTTCCCGGGGCAATGCAAGGATAGGATGAGACAATGGCGATTTCGGTTGGCGGCGAGGGCGCGGTAGAAAAGCCCCTGTCGGACATCAACACCACGCCGCTCGTCGACGTGATGCTCGTGTTGCTGATCATCTTCTTGATCGCGGTTCCGGTCGCGATTCAGCAGATTGCGAAGCTGAAGCTTCCGATCATGGTGTCGCAGGAATCGAAAGACAAGGTCGAGAACCTGCTGCTCACGGTCAGCACGTCCGACGACCATGGCCGCAGCGCCGGTGACGAGGGTTTTGAAGGCGCCTCGCGCAGCGGGGATTGCCGGGTGTATTTCAACAACATCACCCCGGTTGATTCGCGTGAGCTGTACGACCTGTCGTTCAAGCGCCTCGATTCGATCGTGAAGCGCGCGGGCGGCCCCGAGGCTCTGCGGGCCTCGCCGGAACTGGTACCGCAGGTGCACATCCGCGGCGACGTCAACGCGCCATGGCGCTGCATCGCGGGCACCATCTACACGGTGCAGACCGCGGGCTACCCCACCGTCGGCTTCATCTCGAATCCTGTCGACCCGAACGGCTGACGAACGGCCTGATCTTGCTGGGCCCGGCCCCGCATCTCGCGAATTCAAGGAGTAAGTTTCGATGGCAATGTCAGGCGGCAAGGACGATGGCTCGCCGATGATGGAAATGAACACGACGCCGTTGATCGACGTCATGCTCGTTCTGCTCATCATGTTCATCATCACCATCCCGGTGGCCACCCACGCGGTGAACATCGACCTGCCCACCCCCTCGCCGACCCCGCCGAACCTTCAGGTGAAGCCGGTGAAGAACACGCTGGTCATCAACGCGCAGGATCAGGTTCTGTGGGACGACCAGCTGGTAGGCAGCACTGGTCAGCTCATCACCCTGCTGAAGACCTCGGCGCAGACCCGCCCGGAGCCGGAACTGCAGTTCAAGCCCGACGCGCAGGCCGGCTACGAGCGCGCGGCGAACGTGCTGAACTGGATCAAGGGATCGGGCGTCACCAAGTTCGGCTTTGTCGGCAACGAGCAGTTCGCCTCGTTCAACAAGGCCCCGAACGCACCCAAGGCTGAATAAGCCACCAAAGCAGGCGAAAGCAAAACGGGAGCGGGGGGAAACCTCCGCTCCTTTTTTATGCGCGAGTCACAGGCCCAAGACGCGGGAGGCAAGACTTGGGGGCGTTACGCCCCCAAACCCCCATAACGGCTCCCGGCGACAGGGCGGCCTCGCACTAATCCCGCGCGCCAGCACCGCCGCGCAGCGGCCACAACAGCCGGCGGCGCGGTGAGTTCGCACCAAACGTCGCCCCCACCCCACCCTCTCGCCGGAAGACGTTCCGGGGTGCAGGGGACGAGTCCCCTGCAATTCTCACCAATTCCCGCCCTCAATCCCTACCCCCCAAAGCCACCGCCGCCAGCGCCTCCGCCTCCATCACCAGCGTGTCATCCGCGGCGCCGGCCGGCAGGCTCTCCCGCCCGATCATCACCAGCACCGGCACCGCCAGCGGGCTCACCCGCTCCAGCCGCAGGTGGTCCACGCCCCCCGCCGCCCGATCCAGCACATCGGCGATGCGCGCCACATCGGTCATCCGCGCCCGCGCGTCGGCCCAGGCCGCCTCGATCAGCAGATGCCCCGGCTCATAGCGGCACAGCACGTCGTAAATCAGGTCGGTGGAGATCGTCACCTGCCGCCCGGTCTTGCGAGCCCCCGGCTGCTGCCGCTCGATCAGCCCGGAGATCACCGCCACCTCGCGAAACGCCCGCCGCAGCAGGTATGATCCCTGAACCCACTCCACGAATTCATCGGTCAGAATATCGGGCGAGAGCAGCGCCACCGGGTCCTCCACCGCCTTCAGCCCCCACACCGCCAGCGCATAATCATTGGCGACAAAGCCCAGCGGCCCCAGCCCCCGCTCCTCCATCCGCCGGGTTATCAGCATCCCCAGAGACTGGTTCGCCGGCCACCCCTCGAAGGTGTAGAACACGCTATAGGCCAGCCCCCCATGCGGAAAGCTCTCCACCAGCAGCCGCTCCCGCCCGGGCAGCGCCGAGACGGCATCCTGCACCTCCAGCCACTCGCGCACCGCATCGGGAAAACGCGCCCAGCCCGCCCGGTCCGCCAGCAGGCCCCGCACCCGCCCGGCCAGATGGGTGCTGATCGGAATCCGCGCGCCCATATAGGAAGGGATCGCCGCCGACCGCCGCGCCGCCCGCACCACCAGCTCCCCGTCGCGCAGGGCCTCCACCTGCAAATCCAGCCCGGCAAAGCGGAAGCTGTCCCCCGGCGCCAGCGAGGCGCCAAAATTCTCCTCCACCCGCCCCAGCGACCGCCCCGCCCGACCGCCAGAAGCGCCGAACCGCACCTCGATCATTTCGGCATCGACGATGATCCCGGCATTCAGCCGATGCCGCGCCGCCAGTTGCGGGTGGCTCAGCCGCCAGCGCCCAACACCCCCGGCGTCCGCTTCGCGCCGTATCCGGGCAAACCGGTCATAGGCTCGCAGCGAATAGCCCCCCGTCGCCACGAAATCGAGCACCCGCCCCCACACCGCCGCATCCACGAAACCATAGGGCGCCGCCCCGCGCACCTCCGCCAGCAACCCCGCCTCATCGAACGGCCCGGCGCAAGCCACCGCCATCACATGCTGCGCCAGCACATCCAGCGCTCCGGGGCGGAAGGTCTCGCCATCGCGCTCCCCGGCCTCCACCGCCGCCACCGCCGCCGTCGCCTCCAGAAACTCGAAGCGGTTCCCCGGCACCAGCAGCGCCTTGCTCGGGCAATCCAGCCGATGGTTGGCCCGCCCGATCCGCTGCAACAGCCGCGATGAGCCCTTGGGCGCCCCCATCTGCACCACCAGGTCAATGTCCCCCCAGTCCACCCCCAGATCGAGGCTGGAGGTGCACACCAGCGCCCGCAACTCCCCCCGCGCCATCGCCCCTTCCACCTTCTCGCGCGCCTCGCGGCTCAGCGAACCATGGTGGATGCCGATCGGCAGCTTGTCCTCATTCACATCCCACAGCCGCTGGAAGATATATTCCGCCAGAAACCGCGTATTGGTGAAAACCAGCGTCGTGCGATGCGCGCCTATCTGCTCATACAGCTGCGGCACCGCCCAACTCGCCGCATGCCCGCCCCACGGCAGCCGCGCCCCCTCCGGCAGCATTATCGCAACCTCCGGCGGCGCCCCGGCCTCCCCCACCACCAGCGCCACGCCCTCCGCGATACCATCCCGCGACAGCCAGTGCCGAAACCCGTCCACATCCCCCACCGTCGCCGACAGCCCGCACACCGTCAGCCCCGGCGCGAAGCCGCGCAGCCGCGCCACGCACAGCGCCAGCAGATCCCCGCGCTTGGTCGGCGCCAGCGCGTGCAGCTCGTCGATCACCACCCGCCGCAGCCCGCCAAACAGCGCGGCGCTCTCGGGGTAGGACAGCAACAGCGACAGCGATTCGGGCGTCGTCAGCAGAATATGCGGCGGCTTCGCCCGCTGCCGCGCCTTGTGGTCGGATGGCGTATCCCCACTGCGCGTCTCCACCCGCAGCGCCAGCCCCATCTCCTCGATCGGCGCCAGCAGATTGCGCTTCACATCCGCCGCCAGGGCCTTCAGCGGCGCGATATACAGCGTGTGCAGTCCCTCCGGCGGCATCCCATCGCCCAGCACGGAGGGCGCAAATTCCGCCAAAGCCGGCAGAAACCCCGCCAGCGTCTTGCCCGCGCCGGTGTCGGCCACCAGCAGGGCGTCGCGCCCCTCAGCCGCCGCCGCCAGCATCCCGGCCTGATGCCGCCGCACCGCCCAGCCCCGCGCGGCAAACCATCCGGCAATCTCGGGCGGCAAGGGGTTTTCACGCATCGTCTGAGGTTCACATCGTCTGGGGTTCACATCGTCTGGCGGTCGCACGGGGGCATGGCGCCAGCCTAGGCCAATTGCCCCCGCGGCGAAACCGCGCTGTCGCCCGCCCACGCCCGCCCACGCCCGCCAACGCCCAGTCCCCGCCCCCCGCCACCGGCAAAGTTTACTCGCGCCCGTGTTTCCTGCTACCCGCCGGTTTGATATCCCTTTCAGGCCGATCGACACCGCCGTGCACCCGCCCCTTTCCCCTCCGCGCCACCACGCCGCCCCCGCACCCACCGCCGGTGGCGCCGGGCCGCGCCCACCCCGGCGCGCGCGCGCATGACCGACAGCCCCGCCGCCACACCCCGCCCCAAACCGCGCCGCGGCCGGCCCCGCCGCACGGAGCCGGCCCGTCCAGGGCTGGAGCAGATCGTCGCCGCCGTGGTCGCCCTCGCCGGCAACGGCACCTGCCTCGAAATCAACATGCGCGATGTGGCGGGGGCGCTGAACGTCTCGCCAAAGCTCATCTACCGCCACGTCTCCGGCAAGGCCGAACTGCTGGAACTGGCGTCCTCGTCGGTCCTGTCACAATGGGTCCAGCCCCCGGCGGATGCCCCCTGGCCTGAACGCCTGACCCGCATCATCACCGAAACGCACCAGCTGCTCCGCCGCTATCCCGCCCTCGCCGAACCCTCGGTGCTGCGCGACCTCTCCGCCCGGGGCTCACCCCAATCCACCCGCGCCGCCAAGGCCATCACCGATTGCTTCGTCGACGCGGGGCTGTCCCAGGCCGAGGCGGAGCGGATTTTCACCCTGCACGTCATCATGTTGCTGGGCGAACTCACGCTCGACAAGGCCATCCGCACCGGCGCCCTGCCGTCACAGCGCACCCCCAGCGCCGAGGCCATCATCAAGGGCCTCGAATCCGCCCTCCACTGGCTCATCGCCGGCATCCGCAGCCAGCGTCCCCTCGCCGACAGCCCACCCACCCAATATTAGACACCGCGTCCACTAAATTTCGCGATTTTGATCTCCCGCAAAATAATTCCCGCCGCCCTGCCGCATGAATCCCCCGCGCAAAAGCGCGATAACCGACCGGGAAGAGTGCGCCATGAACGAGCAGACAGCCATCTCCGCTCTGGAGAGCAAGACAGATTTCATCCCCTACGAAAGCTACACCTCACCGGAATTCGCCCGGGGCGAGAAGGAGCGGATGTGGCCCCGCGTATGGCTGGTCGCCGCCCGCGAGGAAGACCTCGGCGAGCCCGGCCAATTCGTCACCTTCGACGTCGCCGATGAATCCATCCTCATCACCCGCGACACCACCGGCCAGATCCGCGCCTTCTTCAACGTCTGCCCCCATCGCGGCCGCCGCATCGCCAAGGGCTGCGGCCTCGCCGCCAAGTTCTACTGCAACTACCACGGCTGGCAGTGGAACCTCGACGGCACCAACAAGGTGATGATCGACGCCGGCGACTGGACCGGCATCGGCCCGGCGGACGTGGGCCTGCGCCCGGTTCGCGTCGATACATGGGGCGGCTTCATCTTCGTCAACATCGACGGGCAAGCCGAGCCCCTGCTCGACTTCCTCCACCCCTGGCCGGAAATGTGGAAGAACTACCGGCTGGAGGACATGCGCTACCGCTGGTTCAAGACCACCAAACTCAACTGCAACTGGAAAGTCGCGCTGGAGGCCTTCCTCGAAGGCTATCACGCGCAAACCACCCACCGCCAGGTCAACCCGGCCTGCGGCGAGAACCGCTGGGAATGCCAGACCTTCGGCCGCCACTCGATGTTCTACGACGCCAACCCCGCCTCGGTCGGCGCGCCCAACCCCAACCTCCAGTACATCCCCGGCCTCGGCGCCGAAGCCTTCATCGGCGCCGACCGCCGCGAGCGCATCTACCGCTACCTGAAAACCGTCGCCGGCGACCTGCACTGCCTGTTCACCGACCGCATGGTGGAAGCCGCCCGCCGCCTGCCCGAACGCGTCTCCGACGACGCCGACGACGCCACGCTGATGGGCGCCTTCATGGCCCTGCACTACGAGATCTGCGCCCGCGACGGCGTCGAAGTCGGCCAGCTCCCGCCGGAGGAGTTGGGCGCGCTGGGCATCGATTGGAACATGTTCCCCAACCTCGCGATCCTGCCCACGCTCGACGGCCTGCTCATCTACCGCGCCCGCCCGGATGGCGACGATCCCGACAAGTGCCTGTTCGACATCTTCCCGCTCGAACGCTTCGCCCCGGGCCTCGCCCCCAAGGTCACCCGCGAGTTCTACGAGAACTGGCGCGACGGCAACTACCCGCGCATCTTCGTGCAGGATTTCGACAACGTCGACGAGGTCCAGCGCGGCATGAAATCCACCGCCTTCGCCGGCGCCCTGTCCAACCCCCGCGCGGAAAAGGTGGTGTGGAACCTGCATCGGGAACTGCGGGAGATGGTTTTGGGGGAATAGGGTAAGGGAGAAAGGCAGGGGGCGTTACACCCCCTGCACCCCCATTACGTCTTCCGGCGAGGGGTGGTGCCAGCCGCCGCCTCTCGCCCAGCCTCACCGCGCCGCAGGCATGAATAGCAAGGCGCCACACCGCCAACCACGCGCCCCGCCGCGCAGCGGCCATAAAAGCCTGCGGCGCCGCGACCTTGCGCAAGGCCGAACCCATGGCGCCCCGCCGCCAAGTCATGGGAGCGCGAGGGTGTAACACCCTCGCACCTAGCCCCATATCCCGGGCCTTTCCCCCTTGGCCCCTTCAGACCCGGTCAGCCCCTCAATCAATGCCCCGCCTGCTCCCCCCGCTTCAGCCCGGAGGCGGCGAGTTGCGCGTCAATCTGCGCCAGCAGCCGATCCAGCCCGGCCTGGTCCGCGCTCTCCGCCCGCGCCACCAGCACATCCTGCGTGTTCGAGGCGCGCAGCAGCCACCAGCCGTCCGCGGTTGAAACCCGCACGCCATCGGTCGCATCCACATCCGCGCCGCTGGCCGTCAGCCGCTCCTTCACCTCGCCCACCACGGCGAACTTGCGGCTTTCGTCCACCTGAAACCGCAACTCGGGTGTATTCACCAGCGGCGGCATCGCCCCGCGCAGCTCCGTCACGGTCTTACCCAGCCGGGCGGACGCGGCAATGAGTCGCACGGCGGCGTAGAGCGCGTCGTCAAACCC
>CAIXXP010000034.1 GCA_903923465.1 uncultured Sphingomonadales bacterium
AAAGCTCGGCATCTCATTCTACCAATTCCTCGGCGACCGCTTCGCCGTGCCGGGCGCGCCGTCCGTACCCAGCCTGCCAACCCTCGTCAGGATGGCGCACGCCTAGCCCGCCCGGAAATCTGCCCCGCTTACGCCCCGTCGCCACGAATTATTAACCACCTCTCCCGGCTTCTACGCAGGCCTCGCTACACGCTTCTTCCAAACTGCCCCGCTATTCGAACCATGGGTCGTGATCCGGCCGTGGGAGATGTGGTGATGCAGTTCAATATTTCCGCCAAGTTCCTGAGCGCTTTTGCCGTGCTGCTCTGCGTGATGGCGGGCATGGGCACCTTCGCGGTCATGAAAATCGGCGAGGTGAACGCGCTGTCGCAGGAGATGCGCGGCCACTGGCTGCCGGCCTCGCAAACCGTGGGCGACATGCATGCCTTCATGTCGCAATACCGCATCAAGCAGAGCGAGGTGCTGGCCGCCGCCGACCCGGCGGTGAAGGCGCGCCGCGAAAAGCTGCTGCGCAATGCCCAGGCCGCCATCGAGGGCATGAGCGGCGATTACCGCAAGCTGATCACCAACAAGGACGAGAAGGCCAGCTTCGACCAGTTGCAATCCGCCTGGGCAACCTATACCGGTGAAAGCGACAAGCTCGTCGCCCTGTCGAACACCGACCGCGCCGCCGCGCAGGCGATGTTCGAGGGCGAGTCGCTCGAACAGTTTTACGGCGTGGAAGACCAGATCCTCCAGTTGATCGATCTGGACGCCAAGGGCGCCAGCGCCACCTCGGCGCAGAGCGTGCGGATCTATCAGCAGGCCCGCCAGTACCTGATCGCCGCGTCCTTCTTCGGCCTGCTGGTGGCGGTGCTGCTGCTGATGACGCTGATGCGCGGCATCGTCCAGCCGATCCAGCGGATGAGCGAGGCGGTGAAGCGGCTCGTCGAGGGCGACATGACGGTGGCGGTGCCCGGCACCACCCGCCACGACGAACTCGGCAGCCTGGGCCGGGCGCTGGAGGGCTTCAAGGAGCTGTTCGCCGCCGACCAGCGCCGCGCCCAGGCCGAAGTGGAGCGGGCGCATGAAGCGCAGATCACCATTGACGCCATCGCCGGCGGGCTGGAGGCACTGGCCGAGGGCCGGCTGACCTACCGCGTGCCGGAAAACGGCCATGGCGCGCTGGCCGCGCTGCATGTGAACTATAATTCCGCCGTGTCGCGGCTGGCGCAGGTGCTGGGCGAGATCGTGACCGGCTGCCAGACGATCAAGGGCGGCATCGACGAGATCGCCTCGGCTTCGTCGGACCTGTCGCGCCGCACCGAGCATCAGGCCGGCGAACTGGCCAAGACCTCCCGCACGCTGACCGATTTCACCGATTCCGTGAAGATCGCCGCCGACAATGCCCGCCAGACCAGCGCCCGCCTCAGCGTCGCCCGGCAGAGCGCCGATGGGGTGGACAACACCGCCAAGCGGGCGATCGCGGCGATGCGCAGCCTCGAATCCTCCTCGCGCGAGATGGCCGAGATCATCTCCACCATCGATGGCATCGCCTTCCAGACCAACCTGCTGGCGCTGAACGCCGGGGTGGAGGCCGCCCGCGCGGGCGACGCCGGCAAGGGTTTCGCGGTGGTGGCCAACGAGGTCCGCGCGCTGGCCCAGCGCAGCGCCGATGCCGCCAAGGACATCAAGACGCTGATCACCGCCAGCGGCGGGCTGGTCAGCGATGGCGTCGCGCTGGTGGAAAGCAGCGGTGATGCGCTGCGCCAGATCGTCGTCGAGGTTACCGCCGTCTCCCGGCTGGTCGATGGCATCGCCGATGCCGCGCAAAACCAGGCCAGCGGCATCGCCGAAATCTCGACCATGGTGGCGCGCATGGACGAGTTCACCCAGAACAACGCCTCCATGGTCGAGCAAAGCTCCGCCAGCACGCTGAGCCTGTCCGAGGAGACCGTGCATCTGATGCGCCGCCTCGCCCGTTTCCGGCTGGATGGCGCACCCGGCGCCGAGGTGGCGGAACCGCGGGCTGCGGCGGCCGACCCGGCGCCCGCACATTATGTCCATTCCCTGCCCGACCGCCGCGGCGCCCCGCGCCCGCCCGCCTTCCACGGCAACGCCGCGCTGCAAGACGAGGTTGATGACTGGTCGCAGTTCTAGAAGGTTACGTGCATTGCGCCTGAACTACGTAGAAAATCATATCCGTATAACCCAAGTCTAAACCAAATTATCTTATAATGATCCGCAACAACAAATGCGAGAAGGGTGACAACCATGAATACCGCGTTTCTCAAAGCCGCCAGCCTGGGTGTTCTTGCCCTGGCCGCCACCGCAGCCCCCGCCTTTGCGCAGAGCGCCGACTGGCCGCGTGAGGTGAACCACATTTTGTCCTCCCGCCAGACCTATCCGCCGCTGGCGCAAATGCGCGGCGAAGAAGGCACCGCCAAGGTCCGCGTCTATGTCGGGGCCGATGGCTCGGTGCAGCGCACCGAAATCGTCACCACCTCCGGCTCGTCCACGCTCGACAAGGAAGCGCTGGCCCTGCCGCAGAAGGTGCACGCCGTGCCCGCGCCGCCCATGGGCGCCACCAGCGTAACCGTGACCTTCACCTGGAAGCTGATCTGAACCGCGCTGTGCCGGGGGAAGCCCGGCGCGTTCGGCCCGACTGAAAGCGGAACGAACGCGCCGACACCCCGGCCGCCGCCATCTGCCCCGCCACGCCGGTCACGGGCGGGGGCGCGGGCAGGCCACCGGCGCCACGCGGTGCCTTGCCTTATCGGGCCTTCCCCCTTACCGCCTGCGGCATGCGCGACACCGCCCCCGCCCTGCCCGATGCTTCGCTGCCCGACGCTTACCCGGCCGCCGCTTCCCTGCGGTCTCATCCGTGGTTTTTCTGCGGCATCGGCGGCTCGGGCATGCTGCCGCTGGCGCTGATCCTGCGCGGGCTCGGGGCGGAAGTCGCCGGGTCGGACCGCAGCCGCGAGGCCGGGCGCACGCCGGAGAAATTCCGCTGGCTGGAAAGCCTCGGCTTCACCCTGTTCCCGCAGGACGGCAGCGGCATCGCCGCGCCCGACCAGACCCTCGTCGCCTCCGCCGCCGTGGAAGATACCGTGCCCGAGGTGGTGCGGGCAAAACAACTCGGCTGCCCGCGCATGAGCCGCGCCGAGCTGCTGGCCACGCTGGTCAATGCCGCCCCCGCCTCCATCGCCATCGGCGGCACCAGCGGCAAGAGCACGGTGACCGGCATGACCGGCTGGATCCTCACCCACGCCGGCCGCGACCCGACGATCATGAACGGCGCGGTGATGAAGAACTTCGTCGCCCCCGACGCGCCCTTCGCCTCCGCCCGCGTCGGCGCGGCGGGTGCGCCCTTCGTCTCGGAAGTCGACGAGAGCGACGGCTCCATCGCACTCTATCGGCCGGGTGTGGCGGTGCTCGGCAACGTCAGCCTCGATCACAAGAGCCTGGAGGAATTGCGGGCGCTGTTCGGCGATTTTCTCGCGCGTGCCAGCGTTGCCTGCGTCAATCTGGATGACGCCGAGGCGGCAGCCCTCGCCGGGCGGGCCCGGCGGCTGGTCAGCTTTGCCATAGACCACGCCGATGCGCATATTGGCGTGGTGCCGGGCAGCATCGCGCAACGGCCGGCCAGCATCTCCGCCGAGGTGATCGACCGGCGCGACGGCAGCACGCACGCCCTGCGCCTCGCCGTGCCCGGGCGGCACAATCTGGCCAACGCGCTGGCGGCCATCGCCGGGGCCAGCGCTTCGGGCGTATCCGTGGGCGAAGCGGTGGCGGCGCTGGCGGAATTCATGGGGCTAGCCCGCCGCTTCGACATCATCGGCACCAGCCCCCAAGGCGTGATGGTCATCGACGATTTCGGCCACAACCCCGACAAGGTGGCCGCCACCCTCGCCACGCTGAAGGCGCAAACCGGCCCGGTCATCGCCTTCTTCCAGCCGCATGGCTATGGCCCGCTGCGGCAGATGGGTGCGGAACTGGCCGCCACCTTCGCCCGCCTGCTGGGCCCCGCCGACAGCGTCATCCTGTGCGATCCGGTCTATTTCGGCGGCACGGTGGATCGCTCGGTCGGCTCGGCGCACATCGTGGCGCTGATCGCCGGGGCGCCGGGCGGGCCACAGGCCGAATATATCCCCGCCCGCGCCGATTGCGCCCAGCGCATTGTCGAACTGGCGCGCAGCGGCGAACCGCCCGCCCCCCGCGTGGTGGTGATGGGCGCACGCGACGACACGCTGAGTCAGTTCGCCAGCGAAATCCTCGCGCTTCTCGGCTGAGCCGCGAAATCCCGGCCTTTCACGCATAAACACCTAGGCCGCGCTTCACGCCATATTGGCCAGAAGCGGGTACTCCAGATTCATCAAACCCCGACCTCGGCCCCATGGTCGCGCCGCCGGCCCGCCTCTCCTCCCCCTGTGGACAGGCCCGCCATTGCCGCCGCGCCCACGGGGCCGGGGAACCCAAGGAGATGCCCCATGTGGCTGAAGTCTATGGTGGATGACGTGGTCTATGTGCCACGGGCCGAGCGCATCAGCATCGACCTCGAAGTGCCCGCGCGCCTTCAGGGTAGCCGCGTGCGCGTGCTGCTGAAAGACCTGACCTGCGAGGGCGCCAAAATCGACAGCATGGCCGGCCTGCGTTATGACGATGTCATCTCGCTGAACCTGCCCTCGCTGAAGCCGAAGGACGCCTATGTCGTGTGGGTGAAGGCTGGCAGCGCCGGCCTCGCTTTCGACCGCCCGCTGCACCCGGAAGTCTTCGCCCAGCTGGTGCGCAAGCATGCCACGGTTGCCGGGCACGCCCGCAAGCCCAGCCCGCGCAAGCCCGCCCCCGCGCTGCATCTGGCTGCCTGAGGGCGGCCCTTCCCCCCGCGCGACGGGCCGGGCCCCATAAGCCGGGCCAAACAAAAGGGGCGCCCCCTGCGGAGCGCCCCTTTCGCATGCGACTATCCCGGCCGAGGCTTAGAACGCCACCGCCAGCGTGCCCAGCACGGCGCGCGGGGCGCCAACCTGCACGTTGCTCAGGTTCGGGCTGCCGCCGCCCGACTGGGTGTTCGCGTAGATCTGGCCAAAGCCGCCAACGTAGAACTGGTTGAACAGGTTGGTCACGTTCAGCTGGAAGAACGACCTGGCCGGCAGGCCCGCCTTTTCCAGCGCGATCTTCAGGTCGAGGTTGACCAGCGTGTAGGCCGGCGCTTCGGCACCGTAGACCACCTTGCCGTCGGTCGCGAAGGCGCCGTTGCCCAGCGAGTAGAACGGCGTGTTCTGGGCGTTCACATAACGGCCACCGGTGCGCTTGGCCTCGATGCCGCCGGTGAAGATGCCATAGCTGCCCTCGATGCGGCCACCCAGCGTGTACTTGGCGATGCCGCCCTCGAACTTGCCGGCGGTCTGATAGTAGGCCTCGGTGGCGCCGCCGGTGCAGCCCAGAATGCCGATGCCGGTGTAAGCGGCGGTGCACGGGCCGGCGTCGATGTTGTCCTTGATCTTCGACTTCAGCGTCGAGCCGAAGACATAGACCGAGAGATGGTCGCTGACCTTGTATTCCAGGTTGGCGTCGATGCCATAGCGGTCAACCGGGCCGAGGTTGGCATAGATCGAGGTCTGGTCCACCGGGTTGTAGGCGGCGGTATCCAGCTTGTTGATCAGATGCGTGTACCACAGGTCCACCTGCGCCTGCAGGCGGCTGCTGTTATAGCGCATGCCGAGGTCCATGTTGTCAGCCTTTTCCGCCTGCACGCTGGTGCCGGCATGGCCCAGCGGGAAGTAGTAGGACTGATAGAGCGCGATGGCATTCGGCGCCTGCATGCCCTTCGAGTAGTTGGCAAAGCCCTCGACGTGATCGGTGACCTTGTAGGTCAGGCCGATGCTGGGCAGCACCGCGTTGTAGTGATAGCTGCGGGTCTGCGGCGTGGCATAGGTCGGGAAAGCGGCCGAATAGGCGGTCTGCTGGGCCGAGCCGAACACGCAGGAGAGCGAGCCGCCGGAATTGCGCGTGTAGCACAGCGAGTTGAGGTTGCGCGTCAGGAAGGGGATGCGCAGGCCGGCGTCGATGCTCAGGCGGTCGTCCCAGAACTTGCCCTTATATTCGCCCGAGATCTGGTTCAGCGCGGCGATCGAGTGATACGCGCGCTTCTCGATAATGTTGCCGTTGCCGTCGAGCAGCGGATTGTCGGTGGCGAACACGTCCGGCGGCGTGCCGTTGGAATTCAGGAAGCTGGCCTCGCCGGTCTGGCGGATCGCCGAGTCGGACATGGCATAGGACAGACGGGCCGACTGCTTCTCGGAGATGTTGTAGATCAGCGAGGTGGTCAGCGCCACGCGGTGGGTCACCGTTTCGCTGGGCACATAGATGGGAATGGTGCCGGCAAAGCCATCGCTCAGCACGTTGCGGCCCAGATAGTACTTGCCGTTGATGTAGCCGGTGAGGCCATTGGCGTTGGTGCCGGTGGTGCAGGCGCCGGCCACGATCACGCAGCTGCCCTCAAGCGCCGACGAGGTGCCGCCGCCATTGGCCTTGGTGTACTGATAGCTGGGGTCCATCGTCCAGGTCAGCTTGTCGCTCAGCGGCAGCTTGATGGCGGCGCGCATATTGCCCAGGTTCACCGGGTTCGGGCGATAGTCGAACGCCGTGCCGCAGGTGTTGCTGGAGGCATTGGTGACGGTGCAGCCCGGATAGTTGTAATAGGCGCCGGCATAGCTGCTGGGATAATAGGTGAAGCCGGTGCCATTGTCCGTCTTGATCTGCACGTTGCTCAGCGGATCGGAACCCTGGAAGTTGTTGCGGTCGGTGAAGTAGAAACCGGCAATCCAGATGAAGCCGTTGGCACCCAGCGGCTGATAGATCTTGCCGTTATACTCTTCCTTCTTGATTTGCGTGTAGTTGTTGAAGGGCGAGCTGTTGCCGGTCTTGCTGGCCGAAACCCAAAGCTTGGTGCCGCTGGAGTTCAGCACGCCAGTGTCGATCATGCCGAAGGCGCGATAGAAGGCGTTGGTGCCGCCCGAGGCCTGCAGGCGATAGTGGAAGCCATCGGTCGGCATGTGCGAGACGAAGTTCACCGTGGAGCCCGAAGCCGAGGCCGTGGGGCTGTCGATGTCGGTGGTGCCGAGGTTGACGCGGACCGAATCGATCACTTCGGTGTCGAGCAGCTCGCTGGCATAGAGCGCGTAGTTGCCGTCATCGTTCAGCGTCACGCCGTCGAAGGTTTCCGAGATGCGGCTGTTGTCGAAGCCGCGGATGGTCAGCGTGCCGCCCGAAGAGCCATAGGCGTCGTTGTTCTGGAAGCTGACGCCCGGCAGATAGTTGAGGATGTCGTTGACCGACTGGCCGGGAACCTCGTGAGCGATCCACTTCTGGTTCAGCTCGGCCGTGGCCTTGGTGCTGTCGGGAACGACCACGCCGCCAATGCCCTTGGTCGCGCTGGTGGCGGTGACGACGATCTCGTTCTGGAAATCGAGCGTGCCGGTGGACTGGGCCAGAACCGGCGTAGCGAAGCCCGCTGCCATGGCCACGGAACTGACCGCAACGGCCAGAGTGTGAATACGACGCATGAAAAAACCCCCTGAGTTGAACACCAGCCTTCGTTCGCCCCGAACCACGGGGGTTCGAGGGACAGACGGCAACCGGGCAGTGCGCCCGGCGGTCAACCCGGCACTAAGCAGCGTTGCGTGACAGCGCGTTTTCAAAGGGATGACAGTGGTGTTACAACGCAGGTATAATATGACATCAGGGGGATTTTTACCGCACTGCGGCATTTGTGCAACGCAGCGGGGCGCCGCCTCAGAGCAAGCGTAATCGCTCCCTCCCCCGCACCATTTCCCTTGCAATCCCGCGCAAAACCGCTAGGGGCCGCTGCTTCGCCGGTGTCGGGATCCATTCCCCCCGGTGGATAGCGAAGAAAGCCGGAGGGGCCCCGCAATGGTGCGGATCAGCCAGCGATCGGTTACAAGGATAAGGATACGCCCGTGCCGCTTTACGAGCACGTGTTCCTGGCTCGCCAGGACCTCAGCCAAGCGCAGGTCGATGCGCTGGCCGCCGCCGCCACCGAGATCATCGAGACCAACGCAGGCAAGGTCACCAAGACCGAGACCTGGGGCCTCAAGGGTCTGGCATACAAGATCAAGCGCAACCGCAAGGCTCACTTCGTGATGCTGAACCTGGAAGCCCCCGCCGGCGTCGTCGCCGAGCTGGAGCGCCAGACCGGCCTCAACGAGGACATCATCCGCTACATCACCATTCGCGTGGATGAGCTGGAGGCTGGCCCCAGCGTGCAGATGCGCAAGCAAGAACGCGAGCGCCCCCGTCGCCGCGACCGCGAGGAGGGATAATCCATGGCACGTGCATTTTTCCGCCGCCGCAAGAGCTGCCCCTTCTCGGGCAAGAACGCGCCGAAGATCGATTATAAGGACATCCGCCTGCTGCAGGGCTTCATGTCCGAGCGTGGCAAGATCGTGCCGAGCCGCATCACCGCCGTTTCCGCCAAGAAGCAGCGCGAACTGGGCCAGGCCATCAAGCGCGCCCGCCATCTGGGGCTGCTGCCCTACCTCGTGAAGTAAGGGAGAGACGACATGGAAATCATCCTCCTCGAACGTATCGAGAAGCTGGGCGCGATTGGTGACGTGGTCACCGTGAAGGACGGTTATGCCCGTAACTTCCTGCTGCCCAACAAGAAGGCGCTGCGCAGCAACGCCGCCAACCGCAAGGTCTTTGAGGCGCGCCGCGAGCACATCCTCAAGGACAACGAAGAGCGCCGCACCCACGCCCAGGCCGATGCCGCCGGCGTCGAGGGCAAGATGGTGTCGCTGATCCGCGCCGCCTCGAACTCGGGCCAGCTCTATGGTTCGGTTTCGGTGCGCGACATCAGATCGGAGAGCGTCGTGTAGGGAAAGAGTGTAGGCTATAGTGT
>CAIXXP010000035.1 GCA_903923465.1 uncultured Sphingomonadales bacterium
CCTCAGCGCGAAAATCGACGGCCTGCGACAGCATGGGGGCGTCCTCCGACAGGGTTTTATGGGATGCTAGGTCAAGGTGAACCCGGCGACCAGATGGGGCTTAGGGCCGGGGCGGTGCGGGTGGCGCGGTGCCGGCGCCAGGGTCGCGCACCAGGTCGAAAATGTGATCGCCACCCGACCAGGGCCGGCGCAAGGCCGCCTTGATGGACGCCAGCCCCTGGCCGGGATAGCCCGCCATGGTGGCGGCCAGCGCGCAGGCACGGGCGGCCACCTGATCATCGGCCACCACCTCATACGCCAGGCCGAGCCGGTGCAGGTCGGCCGCCCCAGTCCGGCGGGCGCCCAACGCGAGTTGCATCGCCACGGCCTCATTGGTTTTGATCCGCAGCCAGGCGACATTCATCGGCGCATGCATGCCGATCGCGGCTTCACCGATCTGGATGAACGCCCCTTCCCCGGCAATCAGCAGATCTGGCGCCAGGGCCAGCGAGGCGCCGCCATTGATGGCATAACGTTCCAACGCGCCGAGGAGGATGGCCGGGCAGTGGTAGAGTTCCCGATGCAAGGCGGCGTATTCGGTGGCGAAATGCGGCTTCCAGTCCGGCGCCGGAGTTTGCGCGAACGCATCGAGGTCCAGCCCGGAGCAAAAGGATCCGCCGGCGCCGCGCAGCACAATCGCTTTGGCGCCACCATGCAGCAGGCTGGCCAGCCCGGCGCGCAGTTCGGTGATCATCGGCCCGATCATCGCATTGCGGCGATGCGGGCGGGAGAGCACCAGTTCCCCCCAGCCATCATGCGCGATGGCCAGCGCGTTGGGGACGGCGGCGGTGGCGTCGGTCATGACGTGGCTCCCATACGGTTTTTCCAGAGTGAAGCGCAGAAACGGGGCGCGGCCAAGCCGGGTGAGACTCTTGTTGACTCTGTGGCCAATGATGAGAACATATAGAGAACATACACCGCAGCATTTTTGAGGCTCCCCCCATGTCAGACGCGCGGTCCCCCACCGCACTGCAGGCGTTGCGTGCGCGCATCGCCGCCATTGAGGCCCACGGCCAGGCGCCGCGCGGCGTGCTGCCGTTTGGGGTGGCCGCGCTGGATGCCAGCCTGCCGGAAGGCGGGCTGCTGCGCGGAGCACTGCATGAAGTGGCCGGCGGTGGCCAGGGCATGCTGGATGCGAGCTGCGCCACCTTGTTCGCCGCCGGCATTCTGGCCCGCTGCCCTGGCCCGGTGCTGTGGTGCCTGACCAAAGCCGACCTGTTCGCCCCGGCTTTGGCTCAGGCCGGGCTGGACCCGGACCGGGTGATTTACGTTGAAGCCGCGGACGACAAGGCGGTGATGGCCTGCTTTGAGGAGGGGCTGCGCCATGGCGGCCTGGGCGGCGTGGTGGCGGAGGTAGCCCGGCTGTCGATGCTCACCTCCCGCCGGTTGCAACTGGCGGCCGAGCGCACCGGCACCATCGGCATTGCGGTGCGGCGCTGGCGGCGGCCAGCCGATGCGGCGGATTTCGGCCAGCCCACCGCCGCGGTGACGCGCTGGCGGATTTCGGCCTTGCCATCGGCACCCTTGCCGGTGCCGGGCGTTGGGCGGGCACGCTGGCTGGTGGAGCTGATCCGCAACCGGGCCGGAGAATGTGCGGATTTTATGATGGAAGCCTGCGATGAAACAGGTCATCTCGGTGTATTTGCCAACCTGGCCCACGGATCGCTTGCGCCGCCTGCCGGGCAGCGCCAAGCCGTCGCCTGATGAC
>CAIXXP010000036.1 GCA_903923465.1 uncultured Sphingomonadales bacterium
CCTGCGCAAAGCTCGGCATCTCATTCTACCAATTCCTCGGCGACCGCTTCGCCGTGCCGGGCGCGCCGTCCGTACCCAGCCTGCCAACCCTCGTCAGGATGGCGCACGCCTAGCCCGCCCGGAAATCTGCCCCGCTTACGCTGGCGCTTTCGCCGCTACACCGGCTCTGGCCGACAGTGATGCGGCGCCTCAGGCAGCGGCCGCCGCTGACGCCCCCGCTTCCAGCGACATTCTGGTTACGGCCCGCCGCAAATCGGAGAAGCTGATCGACGTCCCCGCAGCCATCACGGTGCTGTCGGCCGAGGCGCTGAAGTCCAAGGGCATCACCAACCCGACCGACCTGATCCACGCCATCCCCTCGCTGCAGGAAAGCGCCTCCGGTTTCGGTAACGCCGTGCCGCACTTCCTCATTCGTGGTCAGCGCCAGCAGCTGGAATTCATCCAGTCCGACCAGTCGGTGGGCGTGTACATCGACGAGGTCGTGGTGCCCCGCCAGCAGGGCCTGAACGCCGGCATGTTCGACATGGCCAACGTCCAGGTGCTGAAGGGGCCCCAGGGCACGCTGTTCGGCAAGAACCAGACCGCCGGCGCCATCCTGTTCTCGTCGCAAATGCCGAAGCGCGATTTTGGTGGCTATTTCACCGCCACCATCGGCAACTATGACGCCCGCAAGGTGGAAGGCGCGATCAACGTGCCGTTGACCGAGGACCTGCAGCTGCGCGCCGCCGGCCTGATCAACCGCCGCGACGGTTACGTGCATAACCTGACCGATAACCGCAACTACAGCGACGTGCACAGCGATGGCTGGCGCATTTCGGCGCATTACGCGCCCTCCAGCATTCCGCTGGAAAACTGGCTGACCTTCTCTGGCGCCACTGAAAACGAAATCGGCACCGAGCCCACCCAGCCTTCGCGGTTCCTGGGCGCTTACGGCGGCTCGTTCGGCGCGCCGGTCGGCGTTTTCGGCCTCTTCGGCGCGCTCTCGGGCGGTGCGAACGTCAATGGCAACGCGATGCTCTCCAACGCCATCGTCGCGCAGTCGCAGTCCTATGGTCCCTATCAGACCAGCGGCATCGACCAGTTCCAGCTGCCCAATGGCAACAACGTCGCCATCACCAACTTCTCGGGCACCAACAAGACCGAGTATCATCTGGGCGACGCGATCACCCTGCGCAACATCTTCGGCTATCGTTTCCTGCGCAGCTATACCGGCACGAACATGAGCGGCGTTGCCGGCGTGCTGCTGGTGCCGGGCACCACCGCCAT
Source organism: uncultured Sphingomonadales bacterium (assembly GCA_903923465.1). Classification (GTDB taxonomy): domain Bacteria; phylum Pseudomonadota; class Alphaproteobacteria; order Sphingomonadales; family Sphingomonadaceae; genus Novosphingobium. The sequence continues at coordinate 1,267 of CAIXXP010000036.1, forward strand.
CAATGCGGGCAACCCGGGCACGATTCTGGCCAATCCAGCCACCAACGTGGTGTGCGGTCCGCAGTCGGGCATCTACTGCGTGCTGGCCACCCCGATCCAGGGCATGAACTTCACCCGCCAGCGCCAGATCAGCGACGAAGTCGACCTGCTCGGCAAGGCGCTGGATAACAAGCTCGATTACATCCTGGGCGGCTACTACTTCCGCGAACATGGCGATGTGGTAACCGGCAGCCTTAACGCCATCACCACCGCCAACCGCTGGGGCATTGCCCAGAACTCGCCCGCCAACGAGAGCAAGGCGGTGTTCGGCCAGGCGACTTATCACGTGATCCCGACCGTTGCGGTCACCGGCGGTCTCCGCCAGACTTGGGATACGCGCGAAACCAACGCCAAGGGCATCCGCCTGATCCCCAACTACTGGCCCTGGGCCGGTGGCATCATCCCGGCTGACGGCGTGAATGCCCATTGCGCGATCAAGGACAGCAGCGGCAATTTTCTCCTCGACAACGCCTGCCTGGTTTCGGCCACCGCCAGCTTCCAGAAGCTGACCTACACGGCCAGCGTTGACTGGCACCCGACCCGCGACACGCTGCTCTATGCCGCAACCCGCACCGGCTATCGCTCGGGCGGTTTCAACCAGTCGACGCTGGTTGGCGCCTCCGTGACCCAGACGTTCCAGCCGGAAACCGTGACCGACTACGAAATCGGCTACAAGGGCAACTGGCGCTTTGACAACGGCATGGCCGCCGGCTTCAACATCGATTACTATCGCGACTACTACAACAACATCCAGCGCGCCCTGCAGGCATCCACCGCGCTGGGCAGCAAGACGGTAACGCGCAACGCCGCCAAGGCCGTGATCGACGGTGTGGAAATTGAAGCGCGGTTCGAGCCGACCCATTGGCTGGAGCTGACCGGATACTTCTCGCACATCAACGCGAAGTTCAAATCCTTCATCGTGGCGCCGGATCCCAGCCTGGCTGGGGCGAGCATCGGTGACTTCACCGCAGGCAAGTTCAGCGGCGTTCCCGACGCTTCGGGCGGCGCCACCATCACCCTGCACACCGACGTGCCGGGCGATAAGGGCCGGGTTGCGGCCAGCGTGGACTATTATGGCCAGACCGGCACGTTCATGCAGGACAACAACGTCGTCGGCAACACGGCTAACCCCATCACGTCGGACTACATTCCCGGCTATTGGCTGCTGGGCGCCAACGTCTCGTGGACGCAGGTCATGGGCAAGCCCATCGATTTGAACTTCAACGTGCGTAACCTCAACAAAAAGGTCTACTACACCGGCGGTATCGATGCCGCGACTTCGGCCCTCGGCACCTCCAGCATGTTTGTTGGCGAGCCGCGGATGTACACCTTCAGCCTGAGCTATCACTTCTGAGGCCAGACTGATCTGCTGACAGGAAGGGGCTCTCCGCACACGCGGGGGGCCCTTTTCGTTTGGGCGCCGGATTTCCCGCGTCTGCGGCAGCCCGTTGGATCCGCTACCGCGTGCCGCCCGGCATTGGCTCTTCGGCGGCGGCGGGTTGGCGCATGGTTACCGCAAACAGCGTCCGCGTCGCCTGCGCCAGCGATTGCTGTTGTTCCGGCGAGAGCTGGCGGAAGCCGCGCATATTGTAGACGGCGAGAAAATTGAGAACATTGTGCAAGGATTCACGGCCATGCTCCGTAAGCCGCAACAGGCTGGATCGCCCGTCGCCGGCATTGGCGCGGCGTTCAACGAATTTGTTTTTCTCCGCGTTGCTCACATTTTTTGATACGGCGGGCAGGGAGCTCAGGACGATCTGGGACAGTTCGGTGAGTGTCGCCTCAAAAGGCGGTCCGGCGCGTTCCAAACCGCTGAGCAGCCTGACTTCCGCGCTTTTCATACCGAATTTTTGCGCCGCCGCGCTCATTGCCTCCGATGTGCGGGCGTTGATCAGCTCGATCCTCAGGAAAGTGCTCAGGCCTATTGTGTCGAGTTGCGGCCAGACTTTGGCCCACTTCTCCATGTTGGCGTCGATGGCATCGCGACGTTCGGGCGGCGGCGCGCTTCTTTCCGGCTCCGCGCCCAGGCGCCGCCGCAACAGGTCCAGTTGGCGCAACAGCCTTTGGCTCGCTTTGGGGCAGGGGGAGTAGAGGACATACTTGCCCCGCCGTTCCTCGTTGACCAACCCGGCGAGTTTCATTTTCTTCAGCTGCTGCGATACGGCGGATTGGGTGACGCCGACGCCTTGCACAATCGCGTTGACGTGCAGCGGGCCATCAATCAGCCGGTCGAAAATGGCGCGGCGCAGCGGGTCTGCCAACAGATCCAGTTCACCCCAGACCCCGCCCTCTTCGGCCGTGGATGGCGCGATTGGCATGCGGCGGGGCGACGAATCTGGAGTGTTTTCAGGTTCTGGCTTGTTCATTTGGGCCTCACTCCATGATGATCCGCCGCAAACATGGCGCTGAAACCTGGCGATGCCGACCCCGGCGGCGTTGTGGCTGGGGCCTTCAACACTCGGGTTTCGCCCCGGCGGTGGCATGATCGGCCGGCCGCGCCAGAGCTTTGCTTTGACATGAGAATAGTGCGGGCGGCGGCGGTTGGAAACAGTTGTTATGAGCAGCTTGAGCGCGGGTGCCGGCGCCAATGGCTGCGAAGCCATTGGGCCCGGCGCCCCCCCCAACGCCCAGCCAAGGCCGGCTTTAGCCGACAGTAGAAAAGCTGCGCTTGACGGCATAAAGTCAATTAACTAAGTAGAGATTATTCCGCGCAGGGATCGGTGGTCAGGCCGCCCGCGCATATCCAGGACGTGACCCGCGGCATCAGGCAACCGGCCTTGCTCCGCGTAACAACGGCTAAAACGCGCGATGCTCAGGCGGCCACGCCAGGCGTCGTGTTTCCTCCATCACACGGGGTAATACGATGCACATGATCCACAAATTCTGTTGATGCGGCTGGCCCGGTTGGGGGGCGAGGCTGATTTGCGCCCCCGGCGCAAGCCATCGGCAAGGCTGAGGCCGCCCGCTGGCCGCAGGTGAGAACCGGCGCGCCGCTCGCCCATCCACCCAATCGCCACGTCCCAATTCCCCCGGTTTTTCGCGGGTTTCTGTCATCCACCGTCGCGTTGCGGGGCCGGAGAGCTGCCCGCGCGTCGGTGCCATTCAACGGCCAACGGGGGGAGTGCCGGCGGCCAAACCACTTGTTCAAGGTTCTAGGGATTGCAAAAATGACCATTTCATATCTGCCCATTGCCCACCGCCGCCGTCTGGCGCTGCTCTCCTCGGCCGCCGTTGCGCTGGCCGCGCCCTTTGCGCTGGCGGCACCCGCTTTTGCGGCCGACGCCGCCGTTGCCGCCGCTGGGGACGCTTCCGGCGACGCCAGTGATTTCGGCTCCGACATCGTGGTCACCGCGCGCCACCGCGAGGAAAAGGCGCAGAATGTGCCCGTCGCCATCAGCGTGCTCGGCGCGCAGACGCTGGAGCAGACGGGCGACTACTCGCTGGGCCAGATCCAGCACGAGGTGCCCACGCTTCAGGTGGTGAACTACAACCCGCGCAACAGCGTCATCACCATTCGCGGCCTGGGCGCCAACTCCTCGCTGGCGGTGGATGGGCTCGAATACGGCATCGGCTTCTATCTCGATGGCGTGTACTATGGCCGCCCCGGCCAGACCCAGTTCGACCTGCTCGACCTTCAGCAGATCGAGGTGCTGCGCGGCCCGCAGGGAACGCTGTTCGGGAAGAACACCACGGCTGGCGCCATCAACGTCACCAGCAAGGAGCCGAGCTTCAGCCCCGAGGCGACCGTCGAGGCGACCTATGGCAATTACAATACCGAGCAACTGCGCGCCTCGGTTTCAGCGCCGCTGATCGCGGACAAGCTGGCGTTTCGCGTCACCGCCTCGGACACCCATCACGACGGCTATCTGACTAACACCTATGACAACAGCAAGGCCGAGAACTACAATGACGTCAGCGTGCGCGGCCAGTTGCTCTATACCCCCAGCGAGCGCCTGAAGATCCGCCTGATTGGTGACTATTCGCAGGAGCGGCAGCATTACATCCTGAGCCTGCTCGACGGCAACACCACCCAATACTCGAATGGCGCGACCATTCCGTGGAACTTCGCCCAGCGCGTCGCCTATGGCGCGAGCCACCCGGGATACTACAGCGTGCCCTACACGGCGCCCACCTATGGCGCCTTTGCCCGCCTCGGCGATTCGAACTCTCCCTACCAAGCCAACATGGAATCCTTCGGCGGATCCGGCGAGGTTGACTATGATCTGGGCGGCGCCAAGCTGACCTCGATCACCGCCTATCGCAAGTGGAACTGGTGGCCGCACAATGATGCCGACAGCACGCCACTGTCGGTCAACACCGTGGCCCAACAGCAGAACTTCCAGCGCCAGTTCAGCCAGGAATTCCGCGTCGCCTCCAGCGGGCGCCACTTTATCGATTACGTCGTCGGCGCCTACTATTTCTGGCAGACGGTGCCGGGTTACGGCATCACCACCTATGGCAGCGATTTCGCCGCCTGGAGCCTCAACCCCGCGACCAATTCGCCGGCGAAGATCAGCCTGGTCAAAACCGGCATCACCAATGCGGAAGCCGACAGCTATTCCGTCGCCAACACCAGCAGCTACGCGCTCTATGGCCAGACCGACACGCACTTCACCGACGCCCTGACCCTGACCACGGGCTTGCGCTTCACCCATGAGGACAAGGACGGGGAATACGTCCGCTGGCAGAATGCGAACAGCGTGGCGCAGCTTGCCACCCTGAGCACGGCGCTGGGCGCGGCCGGGCCGCCGACCCTGACCGCCTTCCAGCTCACCCCGCTGTCCTTCGGGGCGACGACGCATAACAACGCGGTGTCCGGCCTCGCCACGCTGAGCTACAAGGTCGCGCGGGATGTATTGGTCTATGGCACCTACTCGCATGGCAGCAAGTCGGGCGGGCTGAACATCACCGCGGGCGGCATTGCCCAGCCGGTGGTAAACCCCGAAAAGGTCGACAATTTCGAGGCCGGCCTGAAGTCGCAGTTCCTGAACCACACGCTGACGGCGAATGTCGACGCCTTCCTGACCAACGTCACGGACTACCAGGCCAACGTCTCCATCACCTCCAACAACGTCACCGTGCAGTATATTTCGAACATCCCCAAGGTTCGTTCCAAGGGCGTTGAGGCCGACCTCGCCTATGCGCCGAGCAAGTGGTTCGGCGTCTCGGCATCGGGCGCCTACACGGATGCCAAATACGTCAGCTACGCCAATGCGCCCGCTCCCTCGGAAGCGGCATCGACCGCGCCGCAGAACCTGTCGGGCGTGCTGCTGCCCGGCGTGTCGAAGTTTGCCTTCACCCTGTCGGGCGACGTCGCCCAGCCCATTGCCCGTGACTACGAGATCTATGCGCATGCCGACTATCTGCATCGCTCCTCGTTCAACACCACGGCGACGAACAGCATCTACGGTCTGGTGCCCGCCTATGGCGTGGTGAACGGGCGGATCGGCGTGCGCAGCGCCAACCGCCGCTACGATCTGTCGGTCTGGGCGAAGAACCTGACCAACGCCAACTATTACACCTCGCGCAGTGAATCCACCTACGGCCTGATCACCGCCACCGTTGGTGACCCGCGCACCTTCGGCGCGACCCTGCGCGTCAAGCTGTAAGCCGGGCGGGGCGGGGGCGCATCGCGTGGCGGCCCCCGCTTTCGGCACAATTTGCGCGACCGGCCGGTTCCCGATGAAACAGGATGAGATCGATGTATAATGATGGCAGCGCCCCACCCGGATGGGCACCTTTCGCGGTGAAGCCTTCGCCCGAGGCGGCGGAATTGCCATCTCCAGCACCCGGCTGGCGCGCGCGCGGGCGGCGTTGGGCGCTGGCCGTGTGGCGAGAGCCTCTCGCGCATTTCCTGGCCTTTGGCATCGCCATCTTCCTCGTTGCCCATGCGCTGGAGGCACGCTCGACCCGTTACGCGATCCACGTCACCCCCGGCGATGTCGACCGCATCGCCAACAGCTACGTCCAGCAATATGGCACCGCGCCCGATGCCGGCCAGATCCACACCATGGTCGACAATTACGTCCGCGAGGAGATCTTCCTGCGCGAGGGGCTGGCGCTGGGTCTCGACAAGGATGACGAGATCGTGCGCCGGCGAATCGCCCAGAAGTTCGATTTCCTGCAGCAGGACATGGCGGTGCCGCGCGAGCCTTCCGAGGCTGAACTGGCCCACTGGTTCGCGCAGCACCGCGGCGACTTCGCCCTGCCGGCGCGCCGCAGCTTCGAGCAGGTCTATTACGCCATAGACGCGCGGGGCGACGTGGCCGCCAAGGCGCTCGCGCAAACCGCCGCGACCCGGCTCGCCCATGGCCAAGCGGCGCCGGCGGCCGACGATTTCCCCGGCCCCAAAGTGATCACCAACCTCGGGGCGGACGATATCCAGCGCGTGTTCGGCGGCAATGATTTCGCGGCGCGGGTGTTCGCCGCGCCGGTGGGGCGCTGGTCCGGCCCGGTCCGCTCGGGCTTCGGCTGGCACGTGCTGCGCATCACCGGCGCGCAACCGGAAGAGCCGCGCAGCCTCGCGCAGGCCCACAACGAGGCCCGGCAGGCCTGGATTCAGGCCGACCGCCGCCAGCGCAATGCCGATACCTACCGCCAGTTGCTCGCGCATTATTCCGTCACCCGGGCGGACCAACGCTGATGACGCGCTACGCCTTGCCGCTGCTGGTGTGTCTGGCCGCGATGGTCGCGCTGTTCGGCGTGCTCACCACCCGCGTCGCCGCGCATGAGGTGCGCCCGGCCTTCCTCGAAATAACCGAAAGGGCGGATGGCAGGATCAATGTGCTGTGGAAGCAGCCGTCGATCGGGCTGATGGCCGTGGCGCTGGCCCCGAAGCTCTCGGGTGGGCTGCTCGACCGCGCGCCCGACAGCATTGCCTCGGCCGAGAACTGGGAGATCCACCAGTGGCACGGCGTGGACCTGAAAGGGCAGGGGCTGAACGGGCGCGAGGTGCGCGTGGCCGGGCTGGAACGTACGATCACCGATGCGCTGGTCATCATCCATCTGAAGAATGGTGACGACGAACAGCAGGTGCTCACCCCGTCTGCCCCGTCGTTCACCATCAATTCCCATTCCGGCGCATCGGTGTCCGCCTATCTGGTGCTGGGCA
>CAIXXP010000037.1 GCA_903923465.1 uncultured Sphingomonadales bacterium
GCAAGCATGAGCAACCCGCCAACCGCGTCCACCACAGAATCCGCCCTCACCCGCTGGCTGCTGGTCGGCCTGTCGCTGGCCTTCCTCGCGCTGTTTCTGGTGCTGCCGCTGGCCCAGGTCTTCGTCGAAGGCTTCAAGGACGGGCTTGGTGTGTGGAAAACGGCAGTCACCAGCCCGGATGCGCTGGCCGCCGTCCGCCTGACCCTGCTGATTGCCGGAATCAGCGTGCCAGCAAATCTGGTGTTCGGCGTTGCCGCAAGCTGGGCCACCGCCAAGTTCGACTTTCCCGGCAAAAGCCTGCTCATCACCCTGATAGACCTGCCCTTTTCGGTATCTCCGGTTGTTTCGGGCATGATCTTCGTGCTGCTGTTTGGCGCGAACAGCGCGGCTGGCCCGTGGCTGCGCGAGCATGACATCAAGATCATCTTTGCCGTGCCCGGCATTGTGCTGGCCACCACCTTCATCACCTTTCCCTTCGTCGCGCGGGAGCTGATCCCCTTGATGCAGGAACAGGGCAAGGATGACGAGGAGGCCGCCATCTCGCTGGGTGCCAATGGCTGGCAGACCTTCTGGCATGTCACCCTGCCCAACATCCGCTGGGGCCTGCTCTATGGCGTGCTGCTGTGCAATGCGCGGGCCATGGGCGAGTTTGGCGCGGTGTCTGTCGTCTCCGGCCATATCCGGGGCGAGACCAACACCATGCCGCTGCATGTCGAGATCCTCTACAACGAATATGATTTTGTCGGAGCCTTCGCGGTCGCCTCGCTGCTGGCCGGCCTGGCGCTGGTGACGCTTGTCGCCAAGACGCTGCTGGAATGGCGTCTGGAGCATCGCGTCAAAAAAGTGGGAACCGGTTTTTTGACCAAAAGCGACGCGACCACAATGAACGACCTTGACCGAAAGGAAGCTGTCCAGTGATCGAGCTTAACGCCATAACCAAGCAGTTCGGCGCATATCCCGCGCTGCATGGCATAGACCTGACCATCGACAAGGGCGAGTTCATCGCCCTGCTCGGCCCCTCGGGCTCGGGCAAGACCACCCTGCTGCGCATCATCGCCGGTCTGGAAGTGCAGGACAGTGGCACGGTAAAGCTGGGCGGCGAGGACGTCTCGCAGCGCAAGGTAGCCGATCGCGGTGTGGGCTTCGTGTTCCAGCAATATGCTCTGTTCCGCCACATGACCGTGGCCGAAAACATCGGCTTCGGCCTCAGCGTGCGCCCGCGCAGCCAGCGCCCCGCCAAACAGGCCATCCGCGCCCGCGCCGAGGAACTGCTGGGCCTGGTGCAGCTGGTGGGGCTGGGTGGCCGCTATCCGGCACAGCTTTCGGGCGGCCAGCGGCAGCGTGTGGCGCTGGCCCGCGCGCTGGCGATAGAGCCGAACCTGCTGTTGCTCGACGAGCCCTTCGGCGCGCTCGACGCCAAGGTACGCAAGGATCTGCGCCGCTGGCTGCGCGATCTGCATCAGCGGCTGGGCATCACCTCGATCTTCGTCACCCACGACCAGGAAGAGGCGCTGGAACTGGCCGACCGGGTGGTGGTGATGAACCAGGGCCGCATCGAGCAGGTCGGCACGCCCGAGGAAATCTACATGCAGCCGGCCACGCCCTTCGTCTCGCAGTTCGTCGGCGAGACCAATCTACTGCCCGCCGCCAATGGCGCCCCGGCGATCTATGTCCGCCCGCACGAAATCGACATTGTGCCGCGGGATGGCGAGGCGGTGCAGGTGGGCAATGTCTTCCGCAAGGGCGGTGTGTGGCGCATCGAGGGCCACCTTGCCGCCGATCAGCGTCTGGTCGAAATCGACGCCGACGCCAATTTGCCGCCGCCCGCCTCCGGCGACACCATCCTCATCCGCCCCAAGCACCTGCGGACTTTCGCACAGAACGGAGCCTGACCATGACCAACGCCGCCCAACAGCCCGCCCCTGCCCAATCGACCGAAGCCGCGCGCCTGCTGGAAGAGAGCATCGCCAGCGTGCGCGAGGCCCTGCAAGGCCTGCGCTATGGCGCGATTTCGCTGACCGTGCATGAAGGCCGCGTCGTGCAGATCGATGTGACCGAAAAGAAGCGCCTGAAGCCGAACTGAACTGACCGGTTTCGGTCAGGGCCATTCCCGGCCCTGCCGCCGCGCACCGGCCCATCGGGCATGACCGGGGCCGCGCCCGGTTCCCCTGCCCAAAATGCGCGCTTGATCCGGCCGCGCCATGCCGACATGACAGCCTTTCTGTAGCGATGCCCTGCGAAAGCCCTTCATGGACGACGATATTCGAACCGGAATTGATGAGTCGCTACGGGAATCCACGCGGGACCCGCAGCTGATGCAGGCGGCGCTGGCGCTGCACCGCAACCAGTTGTCCATCGCCGAGCCGCTGCTGAAGGCGCATCTGAAGCAGAACCCGTTCAACGTCGCGGCCATGCGCATGCTGGCCGAACTGGCTGGCCGCATCGCCCGCTATCAGGATGCCGAAAAGCTGTTGCGCCGGGCGCTGGAACTGGCGCCCTCCTTCACCCCGGCGCGCTCCAACCTCGCCATGCTGCTCTACCGCACCAGCCGCCTCACCGAGGCGCTGGAGGAACTGGCGCTGGTGGCCGAGGATAGCGGCGAGGAGGCCAGCGACCTGCGCGCGGCGGTGCTGGGCCGGCTGGGCGAGTTCGACGAGGCGCTGGCGCTGTACGAGACCATCTTGCGGCAACACCCGGCGCAGGCCGGCCTGTGGCTGTCCTATGGCCATGTGCTGAAGACCGTGGGCCGACTGGAGGATGGCATTGCCGCCTACCGCCGCGCCATCGCGCTCGCCCCGCAACTGGGCGATGCCTGGTGGAGTCTCGCCAACCTGAAGACAGTCCGCTTCGGCGAGGACGATGTCGCGACGATGGAGGCGGCGATGGCCACGCCCGGCCTTGCCGACGAAGACCGCTTTCACCTCGAATTCGCCCTGGGCAAGGCTTTCGAGGACCGGGGCGAGCCCGCCCGCGCCTTCGCCTGTTATGTCGAAGCCAACCGCCACCGCCGCGCGCTCATCCAATATGACGCCGCCGCCATCCACACCGCCAGCGAGCGCGGTGCCGCCGCCTTCACCCCCGCCTATTTCGCCGAGCGGCAAGGCTTTGGCTGCCCGGCGCCCGACCCGATTTTCATTATCGGCATGCCGCGCGCCGGCTCCACGCTGGTCGAACAGATCCTTGCCAGCCACTCGGCGGTGGAGGCGATCAACGAATTGCCCGATATTCCCATGCTGTGGAACGCGCTCGGCGATTCCGGGACGAATGATCCGCTGGCCGCCTGCCTCGCACTGGATGCCCAGGGCGCCGCGAGGATTGGCGAGGAATACCTCGCCCGCGTCGCCCCGCAGCGCAAGACCAGCCGCCCCTATTTCATCGACAAGCTGCCCAACAACTGGCGCTATGTCGGCTTCATCAAGACCATACTGCCGAATGCGAAGATCGTCGATGCACGGCGCCATCCGCTCTCCTGCGGCTTTTCCAATTTCAAGCAGCACTATGCGCGGGGGCAGAATTTCTCTTACGATCTGGCGGATATCGGCCATTATTATGCGGATTATGTGCGGCTGCTGGCGAAGCTGGAAGCGGCGGTGCCGGGCGGCATGCACCGGGTGATTTACGAGAACATGGTGGCCAGCACGGAGGCGGAGATCCGCCAACTGCTGGCCGCCCTCGGCCTGCCTTTCGAGGACGCCTGCCTGACCTTCCACCAGACCGAGCGCGCCGTGCGCACGCCGTCGTCCGAACAGGTGCGCAGCGCCATCTTCCGCTCGGGCACGGAAAACTGGCAGGCCTTCGAGGAATGGCTCGGCCCGTTGAAGGCGGCGCTGGGCGAGGTGCTGGAGCGCTATCCCCACACCTGACGCGAAAATGCCACAACCCCAAACACATTTCGCACTGCAGCAATCCCGGGCTTGGCCAGGACAAACGGTTGTTGTAACAAAATTGCCTCGAGATAACTGGAAGGGGCACCCCATGGGTTCAGGTTTTGCGTCGCGCGCGCATCGGCATTCCGCTTGCGCGCTGTTGGTGGGCACGATTTTGGCGAGCACGCCCGCCTTGGCGCAGTCCGCCCCCGCCCCTGCACTCTCTGGCGCCAACGCGCCCGCGGCCGAGGGTAACGAGATCGTCGTCACCGCGCAAAAGCGCTCTGAAACCCTGCAGAATGTGCCCATCAGCATCGAGGCTCTCTCGTCCAAGAAGCTGGAGGACAACCACGTCGCCAGCTTCGACGATTACGCCCGCCTGCTGCCCTCGGTCAGCTATCAGTCCTTCGCCGGGCCGGGCCAGTCGCAGATCTATTTCCGCGGCATCTCCTCGGGCAGCGAGAGCAACGGCAGCCACGCCGGCTCGCAGCCGACCAGCGCCCTCTACATCGACGAAATCCCGCTGACCACCATCGCCGGCGCGGTCGATCTGCACATGTACGACATGCAGCGCGTCGAGGCGCTCTCCGGCCCGCAGGGCACGCTGTATGGCGCCAGCTCGCTGTCGGGCACGTTGCGGCTGATTACCAACAAGCCCAACCCCAACCGCTTCGAGGCGGGAATCGACGTCTCCGGCACCACCTTTGCCAAGGGCGCCAATTCCAGCGGCGGCAGCATCGATGCGTTCATCAACCTGCCGCTGGGCCACGGCATGGCCCTGCGCGCATCGGGCTTCTACGAGCGCGATGGCGGCTATATCAGCAACATTCCGGGCACGCGCACCTACACGGTGAACATCGGGCCGGGCGGCCCAGCCGGGCCCCTCACCGTCAGCAACGCGGCCTATGTGAAAAAGAACTTCAACGATGTCGAGACCGCCGGCGGCCGCGCCGCGCTGGGCATCGATCTGGACGACAACTGGACCGTCACGCCCGCCGTCATCTACCAGAACCAGAAGACCCACGGCACCTTCCTCTTTGGCCCCCAAAAAGGCGATGCCATCGTTCCCGCGGTAGGCGACCTGCAGGTGCAGGACTACTCACCGGATTACGGCAGCGATGAATGGACCCAGGCCGCGCTGACCATCCACGGCAAGCTGAGCAACTGGGACGTGACCTATGCCGGCGGCTATTTCACCCGCCATCTGGATGTGGTGCAGGATTATTCCGATTATTCAGTCAATTATCAGAATGCCGGCCACTACTACTACAACAGCTTCTACACCAATTCAGGCGGCAACCTGAACCCCGGCCAGATCTATCACGGGCACGATGACTACACGAAGCTGAGCAACGAATTGCGCGTATCCTCGCCTTCCACCGAGCCTTTCCGCATCACTGCCGGCCTGTTCATGCAGCGCCAGACCGACAAGATCGTGGCCGACTATGAAGTTGCGGGCCTGGCCGGCAGCGCGTCCAGCAAATACGCTGTGCATGGCTGCGGTGATGATGTGTTCTGCACCCGCGTCTACCGCGTCGACCGCGATTATGCCGCCTTCGCCGATGCCTCCTACGACATCACCTCGCGGCTCACGCTCTCTGGCGGCATTCGTGGTTTCAACGCCAACAATTCCGCCGTTGGCTTCTCCGGCACGCAGAGCAACTACAACGGCACCTCGTCCAGCGGCGTGACCTGTATTGCGCCGACGGATGGATTTGCCCCGTGCATCCTGTTCCACAAGGCCGCCGACAAGTCCGGCGAGGTGCACCGCGCCAACCTAAGCTGGAAGATCGACGGCACGCATATGGTTTATGCGACCTATTCCACCGGCTATCGTCCGGGTGGGATCAACCGCTTCACCGGGGTCGATCCCTACCGCCCAGACACGCTGACCAACTATGAGCTGGGCGCGAAAACCTCGTGGTTCAACCACATGTTGACCGTGAACGTGGCGATTTATGACGAGGAATGGCGCAATGCCCAGTTCCAGCTGACGACACCGAATTCCAACGGCACGCTCAGCACCTACAACATCGGCAGCGCCCGGGTGCGCGGTGCGGAGGGTGACTTCTCGCTGAACCTCGGCCAGATCACCTTCTCGGGCAGTGGCGCCTATACCGACGGCAAGCTGACCAGCAGCGTCTGCCAGCTGGCGCAATCGGGGCCGAATATCGGCAATCCGGACTGCACGCTGCCCAAAATCGCCCTGTCCGGCGATTCCCTGCCGATCCAGCCGAAATTCAAGGGCAACCTCACGCTGCGCTACAAATTCGATGTCGGCAAGGCGAAGGCCTATGCGCAGGCCGTGGTCAACCATCAGTCGAGCGTGCGTTCGGCGCTGGTGGATGCCGATGCCGCCGCCTTTGGCCCGATCTCCGGCTTCTCCACCGTCGATTTCGCGCTGGGCGCCACGGTCTCGTCGTGGAAGGCGGAGTTCTACGTGCAGAACGCCTTCGACCAACGCGGCATTCTCAGCCTCAACGCGGTGTGCATCCCCTCGGCCTGCGCGCAATATGGCCGGGCCTATCCCACCAAGCCGCAGCAGTTCGGCATCAAGCTGGGCGAGAAGTTCTGACCCAATGGCGCGGCTGGGCTGAGCCCGGTCGCGCCCTAACCCGCATCCATGGCGATGACCTGCCCCGCCAGCCGCGCCACCTCGGCGGCGTCGTGGCTGACATAGAGGATGGGCAGTTCCAGTTCGTCGCGGATACGCTCGATCACCCCGATGATCTCCTCGCGCCGCGCGGCATCCAGCGAGGCCAGCGGCTCGTCCATCGCCAGAAAGCGCGGCGCCGACAGCAAGGCCCGGCCAATTGCCACCCGCTGCGCCTCGCCGCCTGACAGGGTACGCGGCCGCCGCCCGAGCAAATGGCCGATGCCCAGAAAAGCGCAGGCCTCCTCCAGCGACATCCAGCGCCGCTCGGGGCTGGCCAGCCGCCAGCCATACAGCAGATTATCGCGCACGGTCAGATGCGGAAACAGCCGCGCATCCTGAAACACATATCCGCAGGCCCGCTGTTGCGGCGGCAGGTTCACCCGGCCGGTGCTGTCGAACAGCACCCGGCCCGCCACCACAACCCGTCCTGACTCGGGGCGCAACAGCCCGGCCACCGCGTCCAGCACGCTGGTTTTGCCGGCGCCGGATGCGCCGAACAGCGCCACCAGCCGGCTCTGCCCGACAAAGCTGACGGCGATGCGCCGCGCACCGCGAACCAACTGGAGATCGACCTCAAAGCACATGCTGCTGCCGCCCCGGCCCCGCGCCCCGCCGCGTCAGCACTTCGGACGCCACCAGCGCCCCCAGCGACAGCACCACCGAGACCACCGCCAGCCGGGCGGCGGTGGCATCACCATCAGGCAGTTGCAGCGCGCCATAAATCGCCAGCGGCAGCGTCTGCGTCTCGCCGGGAATGTTCGAGACAAAGGTGATCGTCGCGCCAAACTCGCCGAGGCACCGGGCAAAGCCCAGCACCATGCCCGCCAGCACCCCCGGCCCGGAAAGCGGCAGGGTGATGGTGGCAAAGCTGCGCCACGGCCCCGCCCCCAGCGTGCGCGCCGCGCCTTCCAGCCGTGGATCCACCGCCTCCAGCGACAGGCGAATGGCGCGCACCATCAGCGGCAGTGCCATCACCGCCGCCGCCAGCGCCGCGCCGGTCCAGCGGAACAGCAGCGAGATGCCTAAATGCGCGAGCAACCGTCCTCCCGGCCCATGCGCGCCAAAGGCCAGCAGCAGCAGCCAGCCGGTCACCACCGGGGGCAGCACCAGCGGCAGATGCACCACCGCGTCCAGCAGCACCCGCCCGGCAAAATGCACCCGCGCCAGCGCCCAGGCCAGCGCGAAGGCCACCGGCAAGGCCCCCAGCATCGCCACACCGCCCACCTTCAGCGATAGCGCGACAATGCCCCACTCCCCGGGCGATAGCAGGGTCATTCGCGCAGGCTCCAGACGCTCAGTTCACGCCGAACCCGAAGCGGCGGAAGATCGCTTTGCCCGCGCCGGAGCGCAGAAAGGCGGCAAAGCCCACCGCCTCGGGATTGGCGGGCGTCTGGCTGAAGGACGGCACCAGCAGGGCGAGCGGATAGCGGATCGGCTCGTGGCTGCTCTCGGGGAACGTGGCCACCACCCGCACCCTGGGTTCGGCTCGCGCATCGGTGGCATAGACGATGCCCAGCGGCACCTCGCCGCGCGCCACCAGCGCCAGGGCAGAGCGCACGCTGTCGGTCCCGGCGATCTTGCCGGCCACCTGCGGCCACACCCCCAGATTTGTGAGCGCCTGTTTGGCATAGCGGCCCGCGGGCACCGAATCGACAGCGCCCGTGGCCAGCCTGCCCCCATTTGATCCGGCCCCCAGCGCCTGCGCCAGCGGGAAGCCGGGGGCGATGCGCAGGGCAAGGGTGCTGCCCGCAGGCGCCACCAGCACCAGCGCGTTGGTCAGCAGGTTGACCCGGCTGCCATCGCGCAACAGCCCGCGCGCGGCCACATGATCCATCCATTCCTCATCGGCGGAGATGAAAATATCGGCCGGTGCACCCGCCTCGATCTGCCGCGCGAGTGCGGAGGATGCCGCCAGCGACAGTACCGGGCGCGGGTGACCCTTGGCCGCCCAGGCATCGGCGGCCTGATTCAGTGATTCCTGTAAGCTGGCCGCCGCCAGCACCACGGGAGCCACCGGCCCGGTGGGCGCATCCGCCGCAGCGGGCGCCGACGCCAGTGCCAGCGCGCCGAACGCCGCCAGCAACCGGTTCAGCCATGCCCTCGCGCCATGCGCCTTGATCGCGTGAACCATCCTTGTGCCTCCTGCCGGCGGGCGATCGGGGCCGCCACCGGTATCTCTATATTTCACAGTATATAGAAATATCGACGCTGAGAAGCCCCATTGGTCGCGGCGCGCAAAGCACGCCCTGCCCGGCACGCTTGCGCCCGCGGCAGCACTGAGGCACGTTGCCGCGCGGGAGACAGGAGAAGGCGCGCATGATGCACCCCCGCTATCGCACCGGCCTGTGCTGGGGCACCGCGCCGCAGGCCTCGCTGGTGGAGCTTGCGCGGCTGGCCGCCGCCCACGGCTTTCAGGCGATCTCGATCACCCCCGGCCAGTTCCGCGATGCCCGCGCCGCCGGGCACAGCGGCGCCTCCCTGCTGGCGCTGATCGACGATCTCGGGCTGGAGGTCTCGGTTATCGATCCGCTGATGAGCGCCCTGCCCGGCATGCCGGCGCCGCACGAAATCGAGCCGCGCTTTCGCCATCTGCGCGCCTTTACCGAGGAGGATTGTTTCACCACCGCCGAGGCGCTGCGGGCGCCGACCGTCAATCTCGCCCATTTCCTCGGGCGCCCTGTGCCGATGGCGCAGATGGTGGATGCCGTCGGCGGCATTGCCGGGCGCGCCCGCCAGCGCGGCCTGAGCCTGTCGCTGGAGTTCATCCCCGGCACCGGCATTCCCGATCTGCCGACGGCGCTGGCCATTGTCGCGCAGGTCGGGGCCGGCAATCTCGGGGTGATGCTGGATGTCTGGCACCTTGCCCGCTCGGGCGGTCTGACCATCGAGCTGGCGACGCTGCCCCCCGGCGTGATCACCGCCTTCCAGCTCAACGACCGCCGCGAGCCCCCGCCGGGCGAGACCTATGTGCCGCTGGCCGGCCGCCTGCCACCGGGCGAGGGCGAACTGCCGCTGGTGAGCATCCTGAACGCCGTGCTGGCCGCCAACCCCGCGCTCAACATCGGGCTCGAGGTCTTTACCGCCGAGGCTGGCCCGGCCGACGAGTTCGTCGCCCATGTCGCACAGGCAACCCGCGCCCTGCTGGCCGAACTAGACTGAAGCCGGGCTCGGGCCGCGTGCTCAGGCCTACCGCTTCAGCACGGTAATCGCGCAATTGCCGCCCGCGCCAATCACATGGGCGAGGCCCACCTTGGCGCCTTCCACCTGCCGGGCCCCGGCCCGACCGCGCAACTGGCTGACAAGCTCGAAGATCTGCCCGACATGCGAGGCGCCCACCGGCTCGCCCTTGCTGATCAGCCCGCCGCTGGTGTTCACCGGAATCCGCCCGCCGATCTGGGTGTCGCCATCGTCGACCAGCCGGCCACCCTCGCCGATGGGGCACAGGCCGATGTGCTCATAGGCTTCCAGCTCGCAGAAGGCGTCGGTATCCTGCACCTCCATCACGTCCACGTCTTCGGGGCCGATGCCGGCCTGGGCATAGACCTCGGCGGCGGTCAGCTGGGTGACATGCGGGTTCGTCACTTTCGCGCTCTGGGTATACAACGGCACGCTGAAGTGGGTGTAGAGCGCCACCTTGTGCGAACAGCCCGCCACCTCGATCGGCGCATCGCTATATTTATGCGCGACATCACCTGAGCACAGCACGATCGCCGCCGCGCCTTCATTGGGTGCGCAAATCGACAGCAGATTGATCGGATCGTTCACCAGCGGCGAATTCAGCACCTGCTCCAGGCTGAACTCCTTCTGATACATCGCATAGGGATTGTGCACGGAGTTCTTGTGGTTCTTCACCGAGATCCTGGCGATCTGCTCCACCGTGGTGCCATGCTCATACATGTGGCGGCGGGCGCGGATGGCCCAGGGAATGGGGTTTTGCGACAGGCCGGTCGCAATCTGCCAATCCTCATAGAGCTGGCGCGGGTCCATGAAGCCGCGCGGCATTTTCTCCACGCCCAGCACCATGGCGGTGTCCTTCGCGCCGCTGCCGATGGCCATGCAGGCCTGGGCGAGTGCCGCGCCACCGCTGGCGCAGGCCGCCTCGACGTCGATGATGGAAATGCCGGTGCGGCCCAGCTGGCCCAGCACACGCAGGCCGGTGGTGGCCGGCAGGTACATCCGCCCGCAATAGGCCTGCTGCACATCGCGCCAGGGCATATTGGCATCGGCCAGTGCCATACTCGCCGCCTCCAGCCCCATCTGCGTATAGGGCTTGTCCTCGAAGCGGCCGAATTTGTGGATGCCCACGCCGACGATATAAACGGGCCGCATCAGCGTGCCTCCTCATCAACAGGGCGGAAGCGATAGGACAGCACCGGCTGCCCTGTCTCGTCGCGGTAGAGTTCGTAGATGTCGAGCTGCATCGGCATGCCCACTTGCGGGGCATCCAGCGGGCAATCCAGCACCGAGAGCACGCGAATGCCCTCGGGCAGTTCCACCAGCCCCACCGGGAAGGGCACGAAGGGCCCCTCTCCCGCTTTATCGCCCCCCTTGTAGTCACCAGGCGGCCGATTGCGCACAATGGTATAGCTATACAGTTCACCCTCGCGCGACAGGGTGGTGGGCGTCAGTGCGGTCGATTGGCAATTGGGGCAGGCCGGAACCGAACCCAGCGAGACCTCGCCGCATTCTCCGCAGACCGTGCCCGCCAGCGCGATATCGGCCAGCGGCCCTTCCCGGCTGGAAAAGAAATCGTCCCTGACGGTAGCGAATTGCGCCTGCGTGATGTTCATCATGGCCCCTCTCCCGCCGCGCCAGTGGCCCAGAGCGGTTGTCATTTCTGCCGCTTGTGGTGCTGGCCACGCGGTGGCTTGTCAAGCAAGCCGGGGCCCGGCGCCCAAGTGATCACACCCGTGGAGCGTGGCGTCGCTGCCCGCGTCGCGCCTGTCGCCACCGCGGCGTGGGGCTTGCGGGCGGGCGGGCGTGGTGGCAGGGCCGTCGGGTTTACGCATGTCAGGCAGAGAGGGAAAGCCATGACTCAGCCCGCCAAAACGCCAACCGACGGCACCACGGCCAGCGGGCCGCTGGCGGGCCTGCGCGTGGTCGAGTTCACCAGCATCGGCCCCGGCCCCTATGCCGCGATGCTGCTGTCCGATCTGGGTGCCGATGTGCTGCGCATCGACCGCGCAGGCGGCAACGGCTGGCCCAACCCCATCGCCGATCGCGGCCGCGCCACCGCCACCATCGACATCCGGACCGAGGAAGGCCGCGCCTACTGCCTCGCGGCCACCGCCGGGGCCGATGTGGTGATCGAGGGCATGCGTCCGGGGGTGATGGAGCGGCTGGGGCTGGGGCCTGATGTCCTGTGCGGGCAAAATCCCCGCCTTATCTATGGCCGCATCACTGGCTGGGGGCAGGACGGCCCGTTGGCGAACCGCGCCGGGCATGACATCAACTTCGTCGCCCTTTCCGGCGCGCTGGCCGCCATGGGCCGCCCGGGAGAGCCGGCCTCGCTGCCGCTGAACCTTGTGGGAGATTTTGGCGGCGGCACCATGTTCCTGGTCTTCGGCATCCTCGCCGCCCTGTGGGAGCGGGAACGATCCGGCCGGGGGCAGGTCGTCGATGCGGCGATTGTCGATGGCGTGGCCTCGCTGATGGGCTTCTTCACCGGCCTTGCCCCCTTCGGCCACATTTCGCTCGACCGGGCGGAGAATATTCTTGGTGGTGCCGCACCCTACTACCGCTGCTATCTCTGCGCCGATGGGCGCGAGATCGCCGTCGGCCCGCTGGAGCCGCAGTTCTATGCGGAATTGATGACCCGGCTGGGCCTCGTGGAATTCATCACCTGCCAGAACGACCGCAGCCGCTGGCCGGAGCTGGCCGGGGCGCTCGCCCGCACCTTCGCCGGCAAACCGCGCCAGCACTGGGTCGATCTGTTCGAAGGTTCCGATGCCTGTGTCGCGCCCGTGCTCGATGCCGCCGAGGCACCGTCCCATCCCCATATGCTGGCGCGGGGCGTCTGGCAGCAGCGCGATGGCATCTCCCAGCCGGCCCCGGCACCGCGCTTCTCGCGGACCCCCGGCGGCGCCCGGCCCGCGCAGGACGCGGCGGAGATGCTGGAGGCCTGGCGGCAAAAAGGCCGATAGACTTTGTCCCTCAGCTGCGGCACCAGCAGCAGCAACATAAGATGAGAGGTGATGTATGCGCGAAGCCGTTATCGTTTCCACCGCCCGGACCGGCGTTGCCAAGGCCTTTCGCGGCGCCCTCAATGATACGGATGCGCCGGTGCTGATCGGCCATGTGGTGCAGGCCGCCGTTGATCGCGCCGGTATCGATCCGGCCCGCATAGACGACATCGTGGCGGGCGCCGCGGTGCAATCGGGCACGCAGGGTGGCAATATGGGCCGGCAAGCGGTCTTCGCCTCCAGCCTGCCGCTCAGCGTGCCGGGCGCTTCGGTTGATCGCAAATGCGCCTCCAGCCTCACGGCGCTGGCCGAAATCGCGCGGGGCATCATTGCCGGCGATCTTGATGTTGGCGTGGCCGCCGGCGTGGAGTCGGTCTCGCTCACCGCGAAGAACAACGCCGCGCTCACGCGCCTGCAGTGCGATGCGGTGCGCGAGCGCGTGCCCCACGCCTATATGGCGATGATCGAGACCGCCGAGGTGGTGGCCGAGCGCTATCATGTCAGCCGCGAGGCGCAGGATGAATTCGCCGCCGAGAGCCATGCCCGCGCCGCCGCCGCCGCCGCCGCCGGGCGCACAGCCGAGGAGATCGTGCCGATCACCGTGCGCCGCGCCATCGTCGAGAAGGACGGCTCGGTCTCGGGCCACGAGGAAGTGACGCTCTCCACCGACGAGGGCATCCGCCCCGGCACCACCGTGGAGGCCCTGGCCAAGCTGCCGCCGGTGTGGCGCGATGGTGAGATCGTCAAGCAGGGCCGTTTCGTCACCGCCGGCAACGCCAGCCAGCTCTCCGATGGCGCCTCGGCGCAGGTGCTGGTCGAACGCTCCATTGCCGAGCGCGAGGGCCTGCCGATCCTCGGCGTGTTCCGGGGCTTTCAGGCCGCCGGCTGCCTGCCGGAGGAAATGGGCATCGGCCCGGTATTCGCCATCCCCAAGCTGCTGAAGCGCGCAGGGCTTTCGGTGGACGATATCGGCCTGTGGGAACTGAACGAGGCCTTCGCCAGCCAGGCGCTCTATTGCCGCGACTTCCTCGGCATCGACCCGGCCAGGATCAATGTCGATGGCGGCGCCATCGCGCTGGGCCATCCCTTCGGCATGACCGGCAGCCGCCTGGCCGGCCACGCGCTGATCGAGGCGCGCCGTCGCGGCGTGCGCTATGCGGTGGTCTCGATGTGCGTGGCCGGCGGCATGGGGGCAGCGGGCCTGTTCGAAATCCCCGCCTGAGGCCATTGGCCGCCGCGAACCGGGCCCACGCCCGGTCGCGGTGGCCTCAGCTTTCCGCCGCCCGCCCCGCGGCCGGCGGCGCAGACCGGCCCTCGCCATAGGTGGCGGCGATAACGTCCAGCAGATAGCCGGCAAACTCCTGCTCGCGGCTGCGGATGACATCGCTGAAGCCGGCAATTCCCAAAACCAGCGCGTTGTCGGCATCGTCGCCGGGCAAGGGCGCGGCAATGATCCCGCCGCCCTGCGTGTAAAGATCATGGGTGAGCGCATAGCCCTGCTGGCGTACCACCGCGAGGTTCTGGAACAGATCGGCCGAACGCACGATCGGCTGCCCGGGCCCGGCTTCCGCATTGGCGCGGGTGAGGATCTTGCGCACTTCCTCGTCCCGCAGCCGCGCCAGCAGCGCATAGCCCGCGCCGGACAGCACCAGCGGCCGGGCCGTGCCCACCACGATGTGAAAATGCACCGGCGTGGTGGCCTGCAGCACATGGATATACTGCACCTGCATGCCATTCCGGCTGGCCAGCACGATGGTATTGGCGGTCTTCTCGCTCAGCGCGCGCATCATGGCCATGACCTTGCCGTCCGAAAAGAACTGGTCGCTGACCCAGCTGCCGATAAAGGCGGTGCGGTTGGAGAGGATGTAGGTCCGCTTGAACGGGTCGTAATTCAGATAGCCATAGCTCGCCAGGCTCTTGAGCAGGGCCGAGGTGCTGGACTGCGGATAGCCAAGCTCCTCGGCGATTTCCATGACCGAGGCCGGCGCCTGCCTGTCGTCGAAATACTCGAAGATCTCCACCACGCGCCGGGCGGACTTGACGGTGCTGGAGGTGACATTCAGCCGGTCGCTGATGCGCAAATTGTCTTGCGGACGCAACTTCCGGGGCATGTCCTCAATCTCCAAAAATCGGCCAGCATACGGCACAGCCCGCAAGGCCTGCCGCACCTGTGCCACCATCGGCCCTCACACTATCCGCCCGGGCACGCCAACGCCGCCCGCCGCAATTTTCACCGCCCTTTGCCGCGCCGGTCAAACCAGGCGCGCCCGGCCCATATCCAGCACGACGGCATCGCGCGCGGGCACGCGGGCGCGGAAAGCGACTTCCTCGCCCTCGTCCCACACATCCACGGTAATCGTCTCGCCGGGGTACACCGGCTTCGAGAAGCGGGTTTCGATCGAGACCAGCTCCCGCCCGGGAAACAGGCGCCACAAGGCGAGGCCAGTCGCGCCATAGCTGCCCAGCCCATGCGAGATGGGCCGCGGGAAGCCGGACTCTACGGCCACCTGCGGGTCGGCATGCAGCGGGTTGCGATCGTGATTGAGGCGGTAGAGCAAGGCCATGTTGGGCCGCGTGGCGATTTTGGCATTAAGATCGGGCGCCCGGTCGGGCACGGGGCGAAAGCTGCGCGGCGGCGGGGTGACCTGGCCAAAACCGCCATCGGCCCGGCAGAAGACGCCCCCTTCGGCGCGCGACAGCAGCTTGCCCGAAGCCTTGTCGTGGATTTCCCGCGTCGTGGTGACAATGGCGCCCTTGTCGCCCTTGTCCTCCAGATGGGTGATGATGTCGCGCGCCACCAGCACCTTGCCAAGCTCCGGCTCAGCAAACACTTCGAGGCGCTGCGAGCCATGCACGATCATCGTGTAGGTCACGCCGAACTCGGGCCGCGCCAGCCAGTCCTCGCCATTGCCGGTGACCACCGCCATCATGGGGAACACCTTCAGCCCCTTCTCATAGGTATAGGCCAGCTCGACGGGATCCAGCGGATCCTCGCTCATCCCGATGGAGAGGGCATAGAGCATCACGTCCTTGTCGGTGAGCGTGAACTCGACGACAGGCGTTTGATAGTTCAGCAGAAGATCAGCGTTCAGCGGCATGGCGTGTCTCGCATCTGTGAATGAATCGGGCAGTTCCAAGGCATCGGGCGGGCTATCAGCTGCGCGGCAGGCGCATCATGTTGGCCACGTTGTTTCTCTGGATGGCGGTGGAGCCGCCGAAGATCGGTAGCACCATGGCATCGCGCACATAGCGCTCCATGTCGAAATCGTCGGAATAGCCATAGGCACCCATCACCTGCTGGCACTGGATGACGATGTCGCGGATGGTCTCGGACAGGTAGAGCTTGGTCATCGAGGTCTGGAGCGCGCTGGGCTCGCCGCGCTCCAGCATGCCGATCGATTCCTTCATCATCACCCGGCAGGTCTGCAGCTTGGTCTGCACATCGGCCAGCGTGTGGCGCACCGCCTGATGGCCGCAGATGCGCATGCCGAACTGCACGCGCTCCTGCGAATAGTTCCACGCCGCCTCCACCGCCGCCTCGCCAAGGCCCATGGCCAGCGCGCAGGGGCTCAACTTCTCCACCTCCAGCGTGGGGCCGGCCAGCTGCGACCAGCCCTGGTTCAATTTCTCCGGCCCGCCGAGGATATTCTCGATCGGCACCTCGACGTCCTCGAACACCACATCATTGGTGGGGATGCCGCGCATGCCCATGGTGCCGGTGGAGGTGGTCGACACACCCTTGGTGGTGCGCGGGATGATGACGAAGGACAGGTTCTTGTATCGGTTTTCCACCGGGCCGCTGCGCACCAGCGTATAGATGGAATCGCAGATTTCCGCGCCGGTGCACCAGCGCTTGGCGCCGTTGATGATAACCTTGTCGCCGCGAATTTCGGCGCGGGTTTCCACCGAGGCGAGATCGCCGCCGACATTGGGCTCCGACAGGCCGAGGGCGAACATCATCGTGCCAGCCGCCACGCCCGGCAGATATTTGCGCTTCTGCGCCTCGGACCCCTGCTCGCCGATGTTGAGGCCGCAATAGTTGGTGCAATGCACCAGCAGGCCGGCCAGAATCGTGCTGCGCTTGCCGATCTCCTGCATCACCATCAGCAGCGCGTTGATGTCGCGCCCGAGGCCGCCGTATTCCTCGTCCACCGCCAGGGCGGTGATGCCCAGCTCGCCGAAACGGGCCAGCAGCTCGGGCGGAAGATAGTCGGCCCTGTCCCACCCACGCACCACTTCTGGCGGGGCGATTTCGTCGAGCAGGGCGCGCAGGCTCTCGCGCAGCATCGCCAGCTCTTCGGAGTTCATCGCCATAAACCGGTCTCCCACATATATGCTGAGATTGCCCCTAACGCATGTTAGGGTTGCGTCAACACGGTGCCTCACATAGCACATATCTGAAGCCTGCCCTGCGGGCGTCAAGCAACTTGAGCTTTGGAGAGTGAGATGAACACCGGGGGATTTCCGCGCGGGCGCACCGCTATTGTCGGCGCGGCCACATTCGGAATTGGCGAGGCCCCGGGCCTCACCCCGCTGGATATGGGGGCCAGCGCGCTGGGTCTGGCGCTGGCCGATGCCGGCCTCGGCCTCGGTGACGTCGACGGGCTGTTCGTGTGCACCAGCGACGATGCGCTCTCCGGCCTCAGCCTGGCCGAATACCTCGGCATCCGGCCAAAGTTCTCCGACAACAACCGCACCGGCGGCTCGGCCTTCATGAGCCACGCCATCGTCGCGGCGCTGGCGCTGGAGGCGGGCTATTGCGATGTGGCGGTGGTGGTGCACGCCAGCAACCAGCGCACCGCCGGCGCCGGGCTGGTCTCCATGCGCAAGCCGAGCCTGTACGAAGTGCCCTACAAGCCGATGAACCCGCTGTCGCCCTATGCGCTGGCGGCACAGCGCCACATGTATGAGTTCGGCACCACCCGCGAGCAGCTGGCCGAAGTGGCCGTGGCGGCGCGCGGCTGGGCCATCCAGAACCCCGAGGCGTGGTGCTACGACAAGGGCCCGCTGACCCTCGATGCCGTGGCCGCCGCGCGCATGGTCTCCTCGCCGCTCACCGTGCTCGATTGCTGCCTGGTGGTCGATGGCGCCTCTGCCATCGTGATGACCCGCGCCGACCGCGCCAAGGACCTGCGCGCCAAGCCGGTGTACCTGCTGGGCGGCGCGGCCGAAGTGTGGCACTCGGAAATCGCCTCCATGCCCGACCTCACCGTCACCGCCGCCAAGGCCTCGGGCGAACGGGCCTTTGCCATGGCCGGCTATGGCCCGCAGGACATGAACACCGTCCAGCTCTATGACGCCTTCACCATCAACACCATCCTGTTCCTCGAAGACCTGGGCTTCTGCCCGAAGGGCGAGGGTGGGCGCTTCGTTTCCGGCGGCCACATCGGGCCCGGCGGCGGCCTGGCCGTGAACACCAACGGCGGCGGCCTGTCCTATTGCCACCCCGGCATGTACGGCCTGCTGGCCATCGTGGAAGCCGTGCGCCAATTGCGCGGCGAATGCGATGTGCGGCAGGTGAAGGACGCCGGGTTGGCTGTGGCCCACGGCAACGGCGGCACGCTGTCCAGCCAGGCCACGCTGGTGCTGGGGACAGCCGAGACGGTTTGAGGTGTGATCGCCGAGATTTGAAGGAAACCGGGAGTGGAGTTTTCGCAGGGGACTCATCCCCTGCACCCCATGACGTCTTCCGGCGAGAGATCGCGCCGAAGGCCACGTCGGGCACAGCCTTACCGCGCCGCAGGCGCCCAAAACCGCCTCGCGGCCGGCGCAACGCCGCAGGTTATGCGCCGAGCAAGACAGGAACGGGGTTTGGCGCCTAAGGCCCCAAGACTTCCCTCTTTCCAGTTTCTAAAATAAACGATGCCCGCATCCCGCGTGAATGGGCGAAGACCGAGCAATCGAGAGGAGTGCCTGTGGACGATACCTATGCCCATGTCATCCGGCGCAACGCGCGGTGGTATCGCGATTCGGAAGCCTTCATCTGCGGCGACCGCCGGATAACCCACGGGCAGTTTCACGATGAGGCGGCGCGGCTGGCCGGGGCGCTGGTGGCCTCGGGCATTCACCCGCAGGAGCGCGTATCGATCCTGTCGATGAACTCGGTGGAATATGCACTGATCTTTGGCGCCTGCGAGCTGGCCGGCTTCATCGCCGCCACGGTGAATTTCCGGCTGGCGGGGCCCGAAATCCTCACCGTGCTCAGCGAGGCCCAGCCTGAGATCCTGTTCTTCGAGGCGCAATATGCCGAGACCGTCGCCCAGATCCGGGGCAGCCTGCCCGGCATTGCCACCTATGTGGTCATTGATGGCACCCCGCCCGCATGGGCCCTGTCGTGGGACGCTTTTCTGGCGCGCGGCGATGACAGCGCTATCCCGCTCTCCCCACCCAAGGCTGATGATCTGGTCTATCTGATCTATACCAGCGGCACCACCGGCAAGCCCAAGGGCGTGATGCACGACCACGCCTATGCCTGCGCGCTGGCCCGCCATTGCGGCGAGTACATGTGCCTGGGCCAGCACGACCGGCTGCTGCTGATGATGCCGCTGTTCCACATCGGCGCCAAGGCCATCGCCATGGGCGCGCAGTGGTATGGCGGCACCGTGCACCTGCACCGCGCCTTCGATCCGGTGGCGATTCTCGCCACCATCCAGCAAGAGCGCATCACCGCCACGCACATGGCGCCCACCCTGCTGGCCGGCGTGCTGGATACGCCGACCATCGATGATTACGACATCTCCAGCCTGCGTTCGCTGATCTATTCGGCCTCATCCATGCCGCCGGCGCTGCTGGCCCGGGCGCTGGAACGCTGGGGCCCGATCTTCGTGCAGATGTATGGCCAGACCGAGGGCATCCTCACCGTGCTGCCGATGAATGCCCATCGCCTCGACGGCAACCCGCAAACGCTGGAGCGGCTGTCCTCCGTGGGGCACGCCTTCATCGGCACGGAAGTCTCCGTGCGCGATGAAAACAACAACGAGGTGCCGGTGGGCGAGGTGGGCGAGTTGTGCACCCGTGGCGACATGATCATGCGCGGCTATTGGAACAACCAGCCCGGCACCATCGCGGCGCTGGCGGGCGGCTGGCTGCACTCCGGCGACGTTGGGCGCATGGACGAGGCCGGCTATTTCTGGCTGGTCGACCGCAAGAAGGACATGATCATCTCGGGCGGCGAGAACATCTACAGCCGCGAGGTGGAGGAAGCCCTGCTGTCGCATCCGGCGGTGGCCCAGGCGGCGGTGGTCGCCAGGCCCGATGAAAAATGGGGCGAGGCGGTGTGCGCCATTGTCGCCCTGCGCCCCAATCATGCCGCCACGGAAGAGGCGCTGATCGCCCATTGCCGCGAGCAGATCGCCGCCTACAAGCGCCCCCGCTCGGTCATCTTCATCGACGAGATGCCGGTTCTCGCCAGCGGCAAGATCAACAAGGTGGCCCTGCGCGAACAATATATCCGCGGCGGCGACTGATCCCTTCCGTCCCCCCCCCCGCAGGCAGGGCCGGTGGATGAGACCATTGCCTTGCCTGCCCCTGCGCCGTTATGACACGCGGCACATCACAACAAAATGGAATGAGGGCGGAGCATGGCAGAGCTGGACGGCAAGGTCGCGATTGTCACGGGCGCATCCAAGGGGATGGGCCGGCACTTCACCGAAGCACTGGTGGCCGCCGGCGCGCGGGTTGTGGCCCTGGCTCGCGCCTCTGCCGAGCTGGACGCGTTGGGCGATCTGGGCCCCGCCGTGCTGCCCATCGCCTGCGACGTCAGCCAATCGGCGCAGGTGAATGCCGCCGTGGCGCAGGCCGTGGCCCGGTTCGGCCGCATCGACTTCGTCATCAACAATGCCGCGGTGTTTCACCCCTTTCTGGTGGAAGAGGGCGATGATGCGATGGTGCGCAACCATATCGCGCTGAACGTGGAGGGGCCGGTGTGGCTGTGCCGCGCCACCATCCCGCATCTGCGGGCCACCAAGGGGCATATCGTCAATGTTTCCAGCGAGTCCGTCCGCAACCCTTTTCCGATGCTGACGCTCTATGCCGCCAGCAAGGCCGCGCTGGAGGTGTTCAGCGAAGGGCTGCGCGAGGAGTTGCGCGGTGATGGCATCCGCGTCACCATCCTGCGGTCGGGCGCGGTGGATGGCAGCACGGGGGTGGTCCACTGGTCGGAGGAGACGCGCAAGGCCTTTGGCCAGCGCATCACCCAATCGGGCCACGCGAGCTTTTCCGGCGTGCCGGCCAGCCCGCAGTCCATGGCCAAGGCCCTGCTGTCGGCGCTGAGCCTGCCCAAGGATGTGAATGTCGATCTGTTCGAGGTGCGCTCTGCCCAGGCCGGATTGGCCGTGCAGGCGGATTGAGGGGGACTTGGCCGGGGATAGACGCCAGCTTGCGTCCACCCCCGGCTCCGGATTACCGCCCGAGGGGGTAGAACACCGTCTTCTCGTTGGTGAACTCCTTGAGCCATTCCGGCCCATATTCCCGGCCGATGCCCGAACGCTTGTAGCCGCCGATCGGGCCAAAGGCCATTTTCGCCATGCCGCCATTCAGCGCGACCGAGCCGGTGCGGATCTTCATCGCCATCTGATAGCCGGTGGCCGCATCCGCCGTGAGGATGCCGCCCGAGAGGCCGTAACGCGAGTCATTGGCGATCGCGATGGCCTCCTCATCGGTATCGAAACCGATGACCACACCGACAGGGCCGAAGATCTCGTCCTGAGCGATCTGGCTCTTGTTATCGACGTTGTCGAACACGGTGATGTCGAAGAAAAAGCCCTTGTCGTGGCCCGCAGGCCGGCCGCCGCCGCACACCAGCGTGGCACCCGAATCCAGACCCAGTTGAACGTAGTGCGCCACCTTGTCGAACTGCGCCTTGCGGATCAGCGGCCCCAGCAGCACCGAAGGATCGGCCGGATTGCCGACTTTCCAACCGGCAGCGACCGCCTGCACCGTGGCGACAAACGCCGGACGGGTCGAATTGTGCACCAGAAACCGCGTGCTGAGCGCGCAGCCCTGGCCGCAATTGGTGCTGAGCATGCCGACAGCGGCAATAGCCGCGCCCTGAATATCGGCATCGGCCCGCACGATCATCGCCGACTTGCCGCCCAGTTCGAGGTGGACGCGCTTCAGCGTCGGCGCGGCCTGCGCCATGATCGCGGCGCCCACCACTTCCGAACCGGTGAAGCTGACCATGTCCACGCGCGGGTCGGTGGTGACGGCGGCACCCACGTCGGCGCCGCCGGTCACGACATTCAGCACGCCTTCGGGCAACCCGCATTCCAGCGCCACCTCGCCGAACAGCAGCGCGGAAAACGGGGTGAACGGCGAGGGTTTGAGCACCAGCGTGTTACCCGCCAGCAGCGCCGGCACCACCTTTGACAGGTTCAACAGGAAGGGGAAGTTGTAGGCGGTGATACCAGAGACCACGCCCACCGGCTCGCGCACCACGATGGCACCCCCCAACCAGTTGGTAGCGCCGCCATCCATGGGGTTGGGCACGATCTCGTTGGGCAGGTGATAGCTGTCGTCCTTCAGGCTCACCTCAATGGCGCTGGCAAAATGCGCCATGCAGGCGCCGATCTGTACGGCATCGACAATATGCTGCGAGCAGCCAACTTCGGCGATCAGCAACTCGCGCAGTTGCGGAATGCGGCGGGTTAGCCCAGCGTGCATGGCGGTCATCACCGCGGCGCGCTCGGCCCGGCTCATCCGGGGCCATGGCCCCGTGTCAAACGCCTGGCGGGCGGCGGCAATCGCGGCTTCGGCATCAGCCAGGGTGCCAACCGGCGCGCTGCCGATCACCTCCTCGGTGGCGGGGTTGATGACATCGTCGCTGCCGCCAGAGCCAGGCACCCAGCGGTTGGCGATGAACAGGCCCTTGGGCTGCGTAAATGGTATCGTCACAAGCTTCTCTCCCCTGGATTTCGCCGGTGCCGGCGCGACCTGCCGCATGCGGAATCACCGGCCCTGCGCCCGGCGATAGCCGCCGCGGCGGCAAAAATCGACGCCCGCGGGAAAAAAATCCACCATGTGGCTTTTATGGCGTGACAGCGCGCCGCTTGCTGCACTAGAGCTTGGCGCCTATTCACCAGAAGTGCCCGCCAAGAGGCCCCCAATCCGGAGATGATGTCATGAGCGTATGGAGCTTTGCAGGTAAGCGTGTGGTGATCGCAGGCTGCGCCACCGGCATGGGCGAGGCCACCGCCCGCGAGTTGGTGCGCCTGGGCGCCGAATTGCATGGCTTCGACATCCGCCCCTCGGCGGTGGAGATGGCCTCGTTCCACCCCATCGACCTGTCGAGCCCCGACTCCATCGCCACCGCCGTGGCCTCGCTGGGTGGCGAGATCGACGCGCTGTTCAACTGCGCCGGCCTGCCGCAAACCTTCCCGGCCGAAGCGGTGATGAAGGTCAACTTCATCGGACTGCGCCATTGGACCGAGCAATGGCTGCCGCGCATCCGCAAGGGCGGCTCGGTCTCTTCGATCACCTCCACGGCCGGCTTCGCCTGGAGCCAGCACCTGCCCGAGATCATGGAACTGCTCGCCACGCCCGACTTCGCCTCCGCCGAAGCCTGGGTCGCGGCCCATCCCGATCTGGTCGGCGATGGTTATGGCTTCTCGAAAGAGGTCGCCACCGTGTGGACGATGATGATGGGTGCCCGCACCATCAAGCAGGGCGTGCGGATCAACTGCATCTGCCCCGGCCCGACGCAGACGCCGATGATGAACGACTTCGAGGAAGTGGCCGGCGCCACGATGATCGACGTCTTCACCCTGCCGATCGAACGCCGCTCCACCCCGGCGGAGCAGGCCTATCCGCTGATCTTCCTGGGCAGCGACGCGGCCAGCTACATCAACGGCCACGCGCTCAATGTCGATGGCGGCTTTGTCGGCGCCGTTGCCACCGGGCAGATCGATGTCGCCGCCGAAGTCGGCAAGGTTTTGGCCAGCAATTAACCTCCAGCATCCGGACCCCAAGCCATGGAACTGACCCCCGTCCCCGCGCACATCCCCCCGGAAATGGTGATGGACTACAATCTGTTCGACGACCCGCTGTTTGCCAAGGACCTGCACAGCGGCATGGCGGAACTGGCGGCATCGGGCCGGGATCTGATCTGGTCGCCGCATTTTGGCGGCCACTGGGTAGTGATCGGGCGCGAGGCGGCATTCGAGGCCTCGACCAATTTCGAGCAGTTCACCAGCGACCCCCACGCGCTGTTTCCCGAGCTTGCGCAAACCAGGCAGATCCCGATCAACATGGATCCGCCCGAACATGCCCCTTTCCGCAAGGTGCTCACCGATGCCTTCTCGCCTCGGGCGGTGATGGGGATGCAGGGCAATGTCGAGGCGCTGGCGCGCGAGCTGATCGATGCGATCAAGCACCAGCCCGGCTGCGATTTTGCCTCGGCCATCGCCGAGCCGCTGCCGGTGAAGATCTTCATGAAGGTCGCCGGCTTCCCCGTCGAACGCTTCGCCGAATTCCGCCAGTGGGTGCTCACCAGCATCTCCGAGGGCGACCCGGCCAAGCGTCAGGCCATCATGGAGAAATTCAACGAGGTCACCCGCGAACTTCTGGCCGCCCGCCGCAAGCAGCGGCAGGACGACCTCATCAGCACGCTGATCGACGCCGACTTTGGCGGCCGCCAGGCCACGGATGCGGAGCTGGAGGGCATGTGCCTGCTGCTGTTCATCGCCGGGCTGGATACGGTGACCAACGGCATGGCGCTGGTGATGCGCCATCTGGCGATGGATACCGAACTTCAGGCGCACCTGCGCGCCCATCCCGAGCATCTCAACAGCGCGATCGAGGAAATGCTGCGCTGCTATGCGGCCAACACCTTCCCCCGCTGGGTGGCGCATGACAGCGCATTTTTTGGCGCGCCGCTGCGCCGGGGCGACATGGTGCTGGTCAGCCTGCCCACGGCCAATCTCGACCCTCGCGGCTTTGCCAACCCCACGGCGGTGGATATGGACCGCAAGACGCCGCATCTGGTGTTTGGCGCGGGGGTCCACCGCTGCGTCGGCGCGCAACTGGCGCGTATCGAGATCCGCACGCTGCTCTCGATGTGGCTGCGCGAGATGCCGCCCTTCCGGCTCGATCCGGACAAGCCATGGAAGTACCATACCGGCTTCGTCTTTTCGGTCGATTCGCTACCGATCCGCTGGGACTAGGGCGCCGGATTACGCCGTCTGCGGCCGGCTTAGGCTCATGAAAACCGCCCGCAGCGGGTCTGACAGGGGCGTTGGCTTACGGCTTTGCGGGTCCAGCTGCACCATCGTGCCGGTGGCGGTCGCGCACAGCTCGCCCTGTTGAAACAGCACCTGCTCGAACACCAGCGAACTGTTGCCCACGCGCGACAGCACCGAGCCCACCCGCGTCTCGCCGGGCCACGCCATTTCGCGCAGGAAATCTATCCGCAGGCTGGCCAGAACGAAAATGAAACCGCCCCGGCCAGTGCCGCCAAAGGCCCGGTTGAACAGATCGGTGCGGCCGGTTTCAAAGAAGGTGGAGAAGGCCGCGTTATTGATGTGCCCGAAGGCATCGGTATCGCCAAACCGCAGCTTGTCTGACGACAGTACGGGAAAATCCGACAATGCGGGCACGGGCTTGGTCACATGGGTTCCTTGAAATCGGCCCTGGGGCAAAGGCGTTCACCGCAAGCTAGCGCCATTCATCCGCGCCTCCAAGCATCCGCTGGCCCCCGCCCTCACCCAGCATCAGCGTGATTCCTTCGCCATCCCGCGCGCGCGCCGATTGACAGGCCCGTGGATTTCGGGTGGGTTCGGCCCAGCAAAAAAGGGATGGAGCTAGGATGACTGGGATACTGAACGGCAAGGTGGCATTGGTCTCGGGCGGCGCGGCCGGCATTGGCGAGGGCGCAACCCGGGTGCTGGCATCGCAAGGCGCGGCCGTGGCCATTTGCGATCGCGACACGGCGCGCGGCGAGGCGCTGGCGGCGGAGCTGAACGCCAAGGGCCAGCGGGCCGCCTTCTTCCAGGCCGACTATCTCGACCCCACCACCGGCCCCGTGGCGGTGAAGGCGGTGGTCGAGCATTTCGGCGGGCTGGATATCGTCGTCAACAACGTCGGCGGGGTCAGCCCGCGCCTGCTGGTTGACCAGAACACCGGCAATTGGGAGCGGGTGATCAACCTCAATCTGATGAGCATGATCGCCACCACCCAGGAAGCGGCGCGGCACCTGCGTGACGGCGGCGCCATCGTCAATGTCGCCAGCACGGAGGCCCTGCGCGCCGCCCCCGGCTTCAGCATCTACAGCGCCTGCAAGGCGGCCATGGCGCAGTTCACCAAGACCATGGCGCTCGAACTTTCCGGCCGCGCCATCCGCGTCAACTGCATCGCGCCTGACCATGTCGCCACTCCGGGCCTCGCCGGCCTGATGGACGCCCCGCCGGAACTGCGCGACCGCCATGTGCCGCTGGCACGCATGGCCTCCATCGAGGAAGTGGGGCAGGTTATCGGCTTCCTCGCCGGGCCGCTCTCCTCGTGGATCACCGGCACCACCATCCCCGTGGATGGGGGCATCACGGCGGCGGCCGGATGGCGGCGCAACGCCGCCGGCGCATGGGAACTGTGATGAGCGGCAACAGCGAACAGGAAGCCCTGCTGCGCCGTCTGCTCGACGAGCAGGCTATCCACCGCCTGGTTGCCGCCTACAGCCACGCCGTGATGCGGCTGGACGGCGTTGCCGCGTCCCAGGTCTATACCGAGGATGGCGTGCTCTCGGCCTTCAACGGCCCGGAGATTCGCGGTCGCGAGGCCATCGCCGCCGCCTTCGTCGCCACCTTCGCGCCGATCCGTTCCATCGTGCAGACCTGCGCGGCCGGGGTCATCGACATCATGGGCGATACCGCCCGCGCCAGCTGGTCGGTGACCGAGCTGCTGCACAACAAGGACAAGGAGCACCTGTCCTTCTGCCTCGGCAATTATGACGACCAGCTGGTGCGCACGGCCGATGGCTGGCGCTTTGCCTATCGCCGGTTCAACCCGTTTTACCGGGGCAGCGTCGAGACGACCGCGCGGCAATATGACATCACCGTGCCGCCGCATCTCTACGCCCCCTGGCCGCCCGGCTGACCGGACCGGACCGCCGCCGCCAGAGCGCATATGTGGTGACTTTGCCGATTCATTGACTGAAGGCGGCATTGCCATAGAATTGCGCCACAAAACGGGGCCCCGATAATCCGGCCT
Organism: uncultured Sphingomonadales bacterium; assembly: GCA_903923465.1. Taxonomy (GTDB): domain Bacteria; phylum Pseudomonadota; class Alphaproteobacteria; order Sphingomonadales; family Sphingomonadaceae; genus Novosphingobium. The sequence goes on from CAIXXP010000037.1 coordinate 26,901, forward strand.
GTCGCGAATACGGCCTGTCGCGAATCCGGCCTATCACAAGGCCTGCCGCGCCATCCCCCCATGGCGGAAACAGCGGCAAGTCCGGTTCGGGCCCCATCACCCAGCGCACCGCCCGCGCCTTGCCCAGCCTATGGGCAAACGCGCGGGCGGTGGCGCGCCAACAGAGTATGCCCGGCATGTCGCGAGTGATGGAGTCCTTATTCCAGCCCCTGCAGGTGGGGCGGCTCACCATCCCCAACCGCATCGCCATGTCGCCAATGACGCGCGAGTTTTCGCCCGGCGGCGTGCCCGGTGCCGATGTCGCCGAATATTACCGCAAGCGCGCTGCGGGCGGCGTCGGCCTCATCGTCACCGAGGGCGCCGCCATCGACCATCCGCTGGCCGTGGATGGCACCGCCATTCCCCACCTCTATGGCGAGGCGGCCCTTGCCGGCTGGCGCGGGGTGGTGGCGGCGGTGCATGCGGCCGGCGGCACCATCGTGCCGCAACTGTGGCATCAGGGCGTTCTGCGCGACGCCTCCCGTTCGGCCCTGCCGCAGGAGGTGGGCAACCGGCCCTCCGGCCTGTGGGGCAAGCCCGGCGTCACCACCTACACCGCCGATTACGTGGCGAAAATGGCCCCCCCGACAAGGCCGATGACCGACAGCGAGATTGCCGACATCATCGCCGCCTATGGCCGCAGCGCGCGCTTTTCCCTGGCGGCCGGGTTCGACGGCATCGCCATCCACGGCGCCCACGGCTACCTCATCGACACCTTCTTCTGGCCCGATACCAACCGCCGGACCGACCGCTGGGGTGGCGACGCCCGCGCCCGGGCCGAATCCGGCGTGGAGGTGGTGCGCGAAATCCGCCGGGCCGTGGGCGACGGCGTGCCTATCATCTTCCGCTTTTCGCAGCACAAGCAGCAGGACTACAAGGCGCGCTTCGCCGCGACGCCACAGGAGCTCGGCATCACCCTGGGCGCGCTGGCCGATGCCGGGGTGGACATGTTCGACGCCAGCGCCCGCAAGTTCGACTTCCCCACCTTTCCCGAGGCCGCCGCGCCCGACAATACCCGTCCGCTGGCGGCCTGGGCCCGCCACCTCACCGGCAAGCCTTCGATGGCGGTGGGCGGAATCGGCCTTGACAATGACCCCCGCGAAGGGCTGGAGCAACTGGCCCGCGCCTTCGAGCAGGGCATGTTTGATATGATCGCGGTGGGGCGTACCTTGCTGGCCGATCCGGCCTGGGCCAACCGGGCGCGTGCGGGCGAGGCATGGCAACCCTTTGAGCCATCTTGCGCGGAGCGGCTGTTGTGAGCAACGCTGATTTGCGACCTCGCCGGTAACCGGCGGCGCCCGGCCAGCCAGACGCCGGGCAGACATTCGAATTTTTCGCGGAGTAGACCATGCAGTTCTCATTAGACGCCAAGCACGAGGCCTTCCGTCAGGAGGTGCGCTCCTTCATTGCCGAACACATCACCCCGGAGATTCAGCAGCGCGCGCGCCAGGGCGGGTTTTTCTGCAACAAGGAAGATCAGCGCCACTGGGTGAAGCTGCTGGCCGCCAAGGGCTGGGCCATGCCGAGCTGGCCGCTGGAGCACGGCGGTTGCGACTGGACGCCGCTGCAGCACTATATCTTCGAGGAAGAGCACCTGCGCGCCGACGCGCCGGGCCTGCCCTTCGCGCTGTATCACATGATCGGCCCGGTGATCATGAAATACGCCTCGCAGGAGTTGCAGGACCAGTTGCTCAAGCCGATGTACAACGGCGACATCACCTTCGCCCAAGGCTTCTCCGAGCCGGGCTCGGGTTCAGACCTTGCCGCCCTCTCCACCCAGGCGGTGCGCGACGGCGATCACTATGTGGTTAACGGCCAGAAGATCTGGACCAGCGGCGCCTATGAGTCCGAATGGCTGTTCTGTCTGGTGAAAACCGACACGAAGGTGAAGCCGCAGAACGGCATTTCCTTCCTGGTGTTCCCACTGGACCTGCCCGGCATCACCATCCGCCGCATCCCGCAGATCGATGGCGACGCGCATCTGTGCGAGACCTTCTTCTCCGATGTGCGCGTGCCGGTGGAAAATCTGGTGGGCGAGGAAGGCAAGGGCTGGACCTACGCCAAGTCGCTGCTCGATGGCGAGCGCACTGGCAGCGCCTATATCCACTGGAGCAAGCACGAACTGGCCAAGGCCCGCGAGATCGCCGAAAACGAGACGGTGAATGGCGTGCGGATTATCGACATCCCCGCCTATCAGGCGCGCTTTGCCCGGGCAGAGGCGCAGATCACCGCGCTGGAATGGTCGGTGCTCCGGGTGCTGGCCAACGAGAACTTCAAATACCCCCTCACCACCATCGCCTCGTCGCTGAAGCTGCGCGGTTCGGAATTGCAGCAGACCGTCTCGATGCTGCAGTGGGATTGCCTGGGCGCGAAGGGCCTGCGCTTCATCCCGCGTGAGGACTATGGCGCGCAGACCGTGGCCGGCGATCCCTTGTGGCCCGCCCACATGCTGGGCACCACGCCCAATGCGCTGATCATGCGCGCGGCCACCATCTATGGCGGCGCCCGCCAGATCCAGAAGAACATCGTCGCCAAGATGGCCTTCGGTCTCTAGCCCAATCTCTAGGGAGGGGCCGCGCGCTCCGGGCTTTCTGTTTTAACGCGTTTTCACCAGCGTCGGCCGATCGGACCAGACCAAAAACGCTTTAGGGGTTTCCTGCCGTGGATTTCAATTTTTCCGAAGAACAGCAAATGGTGGCCGACGGGGTGGAGCGCTTCGTGCGTGAATCCTACTCGCTGGATCAGCGCCGCAAGCTCGCCGCCACCCCGCGTGGCTTCAGCGAGGAGCACTGGGCGATGTTTGCCGAAATGGGCTGGCTGGCCCTGGTCATCCCCGAGGATGCCGGCGGGCTGAATTTCTCCTGCCTCGAAGTGGCGGTGGTTATGGCCGCGCTGGGCCGCGGCCCCGTGCTGGAGCCCTATGTGCCCACGGCCATTCTCGGCGTCCATCTGATCGACAAGGCGGCCCCGGCGGCGCTGCGCGAGGAAATCCTCGGCGCGGTGGGTGCCGGCGCGCTGAAGCTGGCCTTTGCCCATGACGAGACGAATGGCGTCACCACCGGCCCGCTGGCGGTGAATGCCAAGGCCGAGAAGGTCAACGGGGGCTATGCCCTCACCGGCCGCAAGACCATGGTGCTGGGCGGCGACAGCGCCGACAAGTTCATCGTCTCGGCCAAACTCGGCGCGGATACGTCACTGTTCCTGGTGGACCGCGACACGCCGGGCCTCGCCATCACGCCCTACAAGCTGATCGACCACAGCGGCGCTGCCGATGTCGCCCTCGACGGGCTGGTGGTGGCCGAGGATGCCCTGCTGGGCGCCGCGCCGGACAGGGGCCTCGACACTGGCGCCGTCATCGCCGAGGCGCTCGACCGGGCCACCTTCGCCCTGCTGGCCGAGGCCGTGGGCGTGATGGAAGCCGCGCTGGATGTGTGCAGCGACTATCTGAAAACCCGCAAGCAGTTCGGCCAGCCGCTGGGCAATTTCCAGGCATTGCAGCACATTCTGGCCGACATGTTCGTGGAGGCGCAGGAAGCGCGCTCGATGCTGTATTTCCTGCTCTCGCGCATGGATGGCCCGGCGGCCGAGCGGTCGCGGGCGATCTCGCTGGCCAAGATCGCCATTGGCGAGGGCGGCTTCGTGGTCGCGGCCTCGTCTATCCAGCTGCACGGCGGCTATGGCGTGACGGACGAATATGTCGTCAGCCACTATTACCGCCGCCTGCTGATCATCAAGAAGCTGTTCGGCGACGTCGAAGACCACCTGATGCGCGTGGCCTGAAGCCATCGCAGCCAGACCCGAAAGCAGAAAGGCCCCCGATCCGCAGCAGGATCGGGGGCCTTTCCGTGGGCGAGAGATTCGGGCGCCCCCTTATTGCCCGGTAAACGCGGGCGGGCGACGCTCGCGGAAGCCGGCGATCCCCTCATGGTAATCGTCGGTCCGCGTCATCAGCGGCTGCATGGTCAGTTCCACCCCCAGTGCCTGATCGAGCGTTTGCGCGCCCGCGCCATTCAACTGGGTCTTGGCCATGCCGATGGCCAGCGTCGGGCCATCGGCCAGCTCGCGGGCCAAGGCCTGCGCCCGCGCCATCACCTCGGCCGCGGGCAGCACCTCCAGCGCCAGCCCCATCGCAAAAGCCTCCTCGCCGCTGACGAAGCGGCCGGTATAGATCAGCTCCTTGGCGCGCTGCAGGCCGATCTGCTGGGTCAGGTGATAGGATGCCCCGCCATCGGGCGCGAGGCCGAGATTGCGGAAGGCAAAGCGATAGCGCGCATCCGTGGCGGTGATGATGAAGTCGGCACTCAGTGCCAGGCTCCAGCCCAGGCCGATGCACACGCCCTGCACCGCGGCGACCACCGGCTTGGGCAGGCGCCACACGCTGTGCACCATGCGCTGCAGATGATTCATGTTGCCCAGCGAGCCGCCGATGCCATGGGTACCGGCCTTGCCGAGATCGGCGCCGGCGCAAAAATCGCCGCCCTCGCCGGCCAGCACCACGGCGCGAACCTCAGGGTCGTCATACATCGCCTCGAATTGGCGGTGGATGGCGATTTGCGTGTCGCGGTCCACCGCATTCTTGCGGTCGGGCCGGGCAATGAGCACCGTGGCAACGCCATTTACCAGCTCATATGTGATTGTCATGGGGGTCCCTCTTGATTGGCATCCAGCTCATCGCCTAACGGTTGTTAGCCCACCCGTCCGCTCCGAAAACCCGCTGGGCGGGGTTGAATTCGGGCGGCCGGTGGGGCGGCGCGTCTTCAGGATGGATCACATGGCTTCCAACATGCAAGCGCTAAGCAAAACCGGAAAGCCAGAAAACACGGATGCGCCGGCCATGGCCCCGCACCGCGCCGCCGCCGCAAGGCCGGAGAGCCGTGGCGATTCCGCCAGCGTCGCCCTGCTGGAGATCACCGCGCAACTGATCCGCGACCGCGGCTATGCCGGCACCACCATGCGCCGCATCGCCGCCGAGGCCGGCATCAAGGCCGCCAGCATCTATCACCACTATGCCTCGAAAGACGAAATCGTCGAGCGCGTGCTCGACCGCGGCATTGGCGAGGCCATCGCGCATATGCGCAAGGCCATCGCCGATCTGCCCGAGGGCGCGGGATTTCCCCAGCGTTTCCGCGCGGCGATCGGCGCCTATCTCGACACGGCCAGCCAGTTCGGCACCTATTTCGTCGCCACAAGGCAGCTGCTCACCCATGTTCCACCCGAGCTGGCCGAGCGCCACCGCCGCCGCCGCATGGAGCTGGATACGCTGTGGGCGGACATGCTGGAGGAAGGCTATCGCGAGGGCGCGGTCACCCAGTTCGGCAAGGGGGGCCTGGCCCGCGTGTTCATGCTGGGCGCGCTCAGCTGGTCCACCGAATGGATGGACCCCAACCGCAAGCCCTCGGACGAAATGGCCGATGTGGTTGCCACCCTGTTTCTCGGCGGGATAGAAACCCGCAACCATTGATCGCCCAAACCGCCCGCACCGAACGCCCAGAGGACACCGCCATGCTGCACTATGACTACATCCGCCCCGATCAGGAATATCAGGCGTTCCTCGACCAGGGCGAGATCCGCATCCAGCGCAGCCGTTCCAGTGGCAAGCACGTGTTCTACCCCCGCGTGATGGAACCGGGCACCGGCGCCACCGATCTGGAATGGGTGCCGATCACCGGGCAGGGCACGATCTATTCGGTCACGGTCATTCATCCCAAGCCGCCGGCGGCGCCCTATAACGTGGTGCTGGTCGATCTGGACGAGGGCGCCCGCATGATGAGCCGGGTGGATGGGGCAGAGGTTGAAAGCCTCGCCATCGGCCAGCGCGTGAAGGCCACCATCGCCACCATAGACGGCAAGCAGGCCGTGGTGTTCGAACGCGCCTGAACCCGTTCGAGCCCCTGAACGTTCAAGCAGCGCCCGAGCGACTCAATGAGGATGAACCAGTGACGCAGGACAACGAGACGGCAGAGCTTCTGTCGATGGTGGAAAGCTCCGTCGCGCAGTTTCTCGAAACCGCGCGCGCGCGCCCCAATGCCGGGGCCGGCGATGCGGAAGTCTGGCGCGAAATCGTCGAACTGGGCCTGCCGCTGGTGGCCCTGCCCGAGGCGATGGGTGGCAGCGGCCTCGGCGCGGCGGGCTTCACCTGCGTTGCCCGGCAGTTTGGCAAGGCCGCGGTGCCCCAGCCCTATGTGGCCTGCGGCGTGGCGCCGGTGGCGGCGATCGGCGCGCTTGGCGCCAGTGACATCGGGGGCGCTTTCGCCGATGCCGCTCTGGCGCTCGTCTCCGATGGCGCGAACCGCGTAGCCTTTGGCACCCACCCTGCCGATACCCCGGCCACGCTGGCCGATGGCACATTGACCGGCCAGTGGCGTCTGGTGCCGCACCCCGCCTCGCACCTGCTGGTTGCGGTGGGCGATGCGCTGGCACTGGTGTCGCTGGATGGCGCCGGTGTGCACCGCCATGTGCAAAAGGCTCTGGACGGCAGCGAGGCGGCGGTGGTCGATCTGACCGGCGCCCCGGTGCTACATCACGTCTCCGGCCCCGCCGCCGCCCGCGCCGGCGAAGTGGCGCTGGCCGCCGCCCGGCTCGCCCATGCCGCGCTGCTCGATGGCCTTGCCGCCAGCGCCTTTGGCCAGACACAGGACTACATCAAGACCCGCAGCCAGTTTAACCAGAGGATCGCCTCGTTCCAGTCGATCCAGCACCGCTCGGTCGACCAGTTCATGGCCGTCTCGCTCACCGATGCCGCGATTGACGCCGCCGCCACCGCCTTCGCCGCCGACCCCACTTCGTCTCAGGCCAGCGCGCTGATCGCCGCCGCCGTCGCCCGCGCGGCCACCAGCGGCGCCCATGTCGCGCGCGAATCGGTGCAGATGCATGGCGGCATCGGCTTCACCGCCGAACTGGACGTCGGCCGCTATGTGCGGGCCCTTACCGGCGCCGCAAACCTCTATGGCACCGCGCGCGACAACCGCCGGCTGTTTGCCCAACTCGAAAGCGCGGTGGCCTGAAATGAGCAGCAACACAGATTTCAACGCGCTGAGCGACGCCGACTTCCGCAAGTTTCTGGAAGACTGGCTGGCCGCCAATTATCCGCCCGAGTGGCGGCAGGACCTGCGCCGCCCGTTCCGCCGCCTGCGTGGCGACGATGTCGTGCGCTGGATCCGGATGCAGCTGGAGGCGGGCCTGCGCTGCCCGGCCTGGCCAAAGCAATATGGCGGCATGGGCCTGGATTTCGCCAAGCAGCTGGTCCATCAGGAGGTGTTCGAGCACTACGGCGTGGCCCGCGTACTCGATCTGGCGGAGACGCAGATCGGGCCGACGCTGATGGCCCATGGCAGCGATGCGCAAAAGGCCGCGTTCATTCCGCCCATGCTGCGCGGCGACCACACCTGGTGCCAGGGCTATTCCGAACCGGGCGCCGGCTCCGACCTCGCCTCGCTGAAGACCGCCGCCGTGGTCGATGGCGATGTGCTGCGCGTCACCGGCCAGAAAATCTGGACCAGCCACGCGCAGGAAGCCACCCACATCTTCGCGCTGGTGCGCACCGCCAAGCTGGAGAAAAAGCAGCAGGGCATCAGCTTCATCCTGGCCGAGATGAACACGCCCGGCATCACCATCCGCCCCATCGCCAATCTGGCCGGCGAGGAGGAGTTCTGCGAGGTCTTCTTCGACGACGCCAAGGTGCCGCTCGCCAATGTGGTCGGCGGGCTCGACAATGGCTGGACGGTGGCCAAGGCGCTGCTCGGCCACGAGCGGGTGTGGATCGGCAGCCCCGGCCTTGCCACCCGTGCCCTGTGGGTGGCGCGCCAGTTGATGCAACACCATGCCGGCGATCAGGGCCTGGCCGATGCCTATGCCACCGTCGCGGCGGACCTTCAGGACCTGCGCAGCCTCTACCGCAAAACCTGCCGCGACATCGCCGGCGGCCGCCAGCCCGGCCCAGAGGTCTCGATGCTGAAGGTGCTGCAGTCCGAGCTGTTGCAGCGCATCACCGAGCTGAATGTGGAATTGGGCGGCCCCGACGCGCTGATCGATGGCGACAGTGTTGTCGGCAACGGCCCGGCTGCTATGCTCGCCGACTATGGCTGGCAATTTTTCATGGCGCGACCCGGCACCATTTTTGCCGGCGCCAACGAGATCCAGCGCAATGTGCTGGCCAAATCGGTTCTGGGATTGGGAAGCAAATAATGAGCATGAATAACGGGCCCGAAAACACCGGTCCTCTGGCCGGGCTGCTGGTGATCGACATGACCCGCGTCATCGCCGGGCCGCTCTCGGGGCAGATCCTCGGCGATCTGGGGGCTGATATCATCAAGATCGAGCGCCGCGGCGAAGGCGACGATGTGCGCCGCGTCGGCCCACCGTGGATGGCCGACAAGGATGGCAACGACACCCCCGATTCCACCTATTTCACCGCGGCGAACCGCAACAAGAAGTCGGTCTCGGTGGATTTCGCCACGCCCGAGGGCGCCGAGGTGCTGCGCCGGCTGGTGGCCAAGGCCGATATCCTCATCGAGAACTATCGCCCCGGCACGCTCGCCAAATACGGCCTTGGCTACGAGGCGCTGCGCGAGATCAACCCGCGCCTGATCTATTGCTCGGTCAGCGGCTTTGGCCAGACCGGGCCATACCGCAACCGTTCGGGCTATGACTATCTGGTGCAGGGCATGAGCGGGTTGATGAGCGTGACCGGCACCCCCGAGGGCGAACCCACCCGCGTCGGCATTCCCGTGTCCGACATCTTTGCCGGGCTGAACGCGGTGATCGGCGTGCAGGCCGCGCTGGTCAGCCGCGCCACCACCGGCAAGGGCCAGGCCATCGACATCTCGCTGTTCGATTCGCAGCTCGGCGTCATGCTCAACGCCGGCGCCGCCTGGCTCAACCGCCAAACCGACCTCGGCCGCACCGGCAACGATCACCCCAGCGCCGCGCCCTATGGCGTGTTCGAGGCCTCCGATGGCTATCTGATCGTCGCCACCTTCTCCGATCGCGAATATAACCGCCTCGCCGATGTGCTGGGCCATCCCGAATGGAAGGAAGACCCGCGCTATTCCACCAATGGCGCGCGGGTGAAGAACCGCGCCCAGGTGAAGGCCGATGTCGGCGCCATCATCAAGACCAAAACCCGCGCCGAATGGGTCGACATCCTGAACGCCGCCACCGTCTCCTGCGGCCCCATCGACACCATGGCCGATGTCGAGCACAACCCGCAGGTGCTGGCCCGCGAGATGGTCATCTCCATGCCCGACGAGAACGGCCTGCCGGTGCGGATGATGGGCAGCCCGTTCAAATTCTCCGACACGCCGGTCAGCTACCGCCACGCCCCGCCCCGCATCGGCGCGAACACCGACGAGGTGCTGCGCGCCGTGCTGGGCATGGACGATGCGGAACTGGAGAAGCTGCGGGCGGCGGGCGCGCTGTAAGGTGCAGCAGGGTTGATACGGCAGGGCAATAAAGCGAGGGGAAGTCTTGGGGCCTTAGGCCCCAAACCCCATTCCTGTCTTCGTCGCGCCGAGATCTCGGTCTCGCGCAGCGGCCCTGAGGCTTGCGGCGCGGTGAGGATATGCTGGGCGGTGCCCTCGGCGCAGCCTTTCGCCGGAAGACGGTAAGGGGAGCGGGGGCTAGCCCCTGCCCTTCCCCTTCCTGCTTGCCTCACCCCATCCGGCCGATCACCCCCTCGCGCCATTCCCCGGGCGGCACGCCATCCAGCGTCCAGATCCCGACACTCCAGCGCACCAGGCGCAAGGTCGGGTGCCCGATGGCGGCGGTCATGCGCCGCACCTGCCGGTTGCGGCCCTCGGTGATGGTTACCGCCAACCAGCTGTCGGCCACGGTCTTGCGAAAGCGCACGGGCGGGTCGCGCGGCCACAGGGCGGGGTCGGCGATGGCCTCCACCTGCGCCGGGCGGGTTGGGCCATCCTTCAGTATCACGCCGCGCCGCAATGCCTCCAGGCTGGCCGCATCGGGTTCGCCCTCCACCTGCACCAGATAGGTTTTGGGCAGCTTGTGGCGCGGCTCGGCGATGCGCGCCTGCAAGCGGCCATCATCGGTCAGCAACAGCAACCCCTCGCTATCGAGATCGAGCCGCCCGGCGGGATAGACGCCCGGCACGTCGATATAGTCAGACAGGGTCGGGCGGGCCTGGCCATTCGCCGTTTGATCCGAGGGGGCCTGAACGCCGGCGCCGCGGTCGGTGAACTGGCACAATACGCCGTGGGGCTTGTTGAACAGAATCAGTCGCGCCATGCCCCGGTTCGCTCCCCCATTTTGCCTTGCTTCACGCGGTGCCATCCGGCAAACAGGCAGGCACCCGATAGCGCCAGACAATCCGGAGAGACCTGCCCCCGCGTTACCCAGCCAAGCCGGCCGCGTCCAGCCCGGAAACCCCCGCCTTTCCGCTGCTCACCACACCAAATCAGCCGGTTATGATGGCGGTGCGGCGAAGGCAAACCGCTGTTCATCTCACAGTTTTGCGCCCTGACGCATCTAAGCCCTCTTGTTCATTTCGCGTTAACCTGACAGACCGCACTCGCCCCGGGGCCAAACCCTTTTGTAGATTCAGCCCCCCATTATGAGATAAGGACCAGCCGCGCATGGCCCCCACCGTTATTCGTTCGCGTCGCGCTCATCGCCTCGTGCTTGCCACCCTTGCCGCCTCCGCCGCCTGCCTGCCGGGCGTTGCCTGGGCGCAGTGCACAACGGCCAGCGCAACGGCGATCAACTGCAGCGGCACCGCCGCGGCCTATTCGAACACCGCCGCCACGGGGGCGACCGTAACCGTCGCCTCGGGCGCCACGGTCAGCGCGCCGCTGGTGATCGGCACGGCCTTGGGTTCGGCGAACAATGTGCTGAACAATTCCGGCACGATCGCCGGCAGCGGCGCCACCTTCACGGTGCAGTTCGGCAATTCCTCCACCATCAACAACGGCAGCGCGGCAGTCGGCAGCACGGCGGCGGTCACGGCCGCCACCATCACCTCCAGCGCGGCGACGGGCGGAGCCGGGGCTATCTTGGTTGGCAACAGCAGCACCGTCAACAACTACGGCACGCTCACCGCGGCGGCAGGCACACCGGCGGTTCAGTTCGGCTCGGCCGGCACCTTCTATAACGACGCTGTGGCCCCCGCGACCATTTCCGGCAATATCGTGTTCGGCGCGACCAATGGCCCGGCCACCTCCACCTTCATCAACAACAACACGGCCTATGGCCTCACCGGCAGCGTGCTCGCCACCGGTAACATCACCCTGACCAACGCCGGCCTGTGGACGGGCAATTTCGTCCAGTCCACCGTGGGCGCCACCAATGCGGTCACCTTCGTCAATGGCGTCGCCCCCACGGTTGGCACGCCCAACCCCAGCGAAACGGGCATGACCTTCTCGGGCGTATTCGCCACGCAGGATGTGACGCAGCTGACCAACTACGGCACGATGTATCTCTATTCGGGCAGCGCGATTGGCAGCGCGCTGAACGGCACGTCGTCGGTGGTGAACAACGGCTCGCTGTTCATCGGCACCGGCTCTTCCCCGGCGCTGCTGAACATCAACGGCAACTTCACGCAAGGGGCCAATGGCACGCTGAGCATGATCGTGCTGCCCTCGGGCCCCTCGGTCGCCACCGCGGGCTCCACCTTCAGCCAGCTCAATGCCCTGGGTGGCTCGATGAGCCTGGGCGGCACCTTGGCGCTGAACATCACCCCGGGCTTCTATACCACGGGCTCGGTGTTCAACCTGCTGGTGGCCGACAAGGGCATCTCCGGGCAGTTCAGCACGATCACCGGGTCGAACCTGCCCTTCATCAGCTTCGTGCCGGTGGGCTGCGGCGTGGGGTCAAACACCTGCACGCAGGGCAGCATCAAGACCACCACGGTTGCCACCACCACGAACGGTATCACCACCACGACCACCACCACGGCAGCCGCTAATGCGCCGCTGGGCACCACCACCACCACCAGCGGTGGCACCACCACCGTCACCACCACCACCGCCACCAGCACGCTGACGAGCCTCGGCACGGCCGGCATCGTCACCACCAGCGGCACGCAGCAGGCCTATGAATTCCAGGTTGCCCGCAACGGCACCTATCACGACGCGCTGCTCCTCGGGCTGCAGCAGGCCGGCCTCAGCACCACCAGCGTGGTCTCCACCAACCAGCTGGCCATCGCCAAGGGCCTGATGCCCACGATCACCACCGGTCTGGTCGGCACCACCAATGCCGCCGTTGCCGCAAATAACCTCACGGACGATTCCATCGCCTTTGTCGGCCAGATCGACGTGCTGACCATCGCGGAAGCACAGACCTTCCTCGATTCGGTCTCGCCGGAAGGCTACCTGGCTTACAAGACCGCGCTGCACGATCAGGCGAACGCCTTCACCCGCTCGATCGCCCTGCGCATGGACGACCAGAACAGCCCGCATGACGAGGACGGCTGGTGGTTCACCACCCAGGGCGAATATGAGCTGAAGTCGCGCGCCGACACCACCTCCGGCTATCGCAGCCGCGACAACCTCCTCGGCTTCGTCGCCGGCTATGATTTCAGCGGCCCGCATCATCTCTACGGTCTGGCGATGAATGTCTCGTGGGATGCGCTGAGCTATGCGCCCGGCTCGTTGAAGGGCCATAACCGCGACATCGCCTGGGCCGCTTATGGCGCATATGATCTGGGCCCCTTGGTGTTCAGCGGCCAGGTCGCCTATAACCTCGGCCACCTCGGTGCCAGCAAGACAATCACGCTGGGCAGCGTCACCCGCGGCGCCCATGCCAGCGCGGGCGAACACCTGCTCAAGGCCACGGGCAATATCGGGTTCAACCTGATCACCGGCGATTTCAAGCTGCAGCCGTTCGTCGGCATTGAATATGCCAATGGCAAGGTGAACAGCTTCACCGAAACCAGCACGGCGACCGCTTCAGATCTCACCGTGGCGGCGATGAACGCCAACCGCACCGACGTATTGGCGGGCGTCTCCTTCAGCCGCAGCGTCGGCGTGTTCCGTCCCTATGTCCGGGTCGCCTATCGCAACCAGCTCGGCACCGGCGGCGGCAATTCGGTTTCGGCCTATTTCAACGCCGACCCGACCACCGGCTTCACCGTCACCGGCGTTCCCGAAGCCCGCCACGAACTGGACGCCAATGCCGGCGTGAACTGGGTGTTCGACGATGCCGGCGCGCTGTTCATCGGCGCGCAGGCCACCACCCGCACCGCCCACACCTCCGTGGGCCTGAACCTGGGCGTCCGCCTCGAGTTCTGATCGGCGCGAACGGCGAGAACAATCAAGGCCGGGCCGCATCTTGGCGATGCGTGCCCGGCTTTTGACATCTGGCGATGGGGCACCAGGCGGGCTCTTTCCCCCGGCCTCAATTGCGTCGCCGTTGAGACCACATGAAATCACTCGCGAATTGTGACAAGATGTGTCATGGTTTCGCCACAATTTCGCAAGCACTCTGTCACATCCGTCTGGTAGCACGGTCGGAAGGAGGGACCATGACCGGCCTCAACCGTACCAATTCCGCGCCTCGGCGCCTTTCTGTCCGTCTCGCTCAAGACAAGCGCGACCTCGAAGCTGTGCAACGGCTTCGCTGGCTCGTGTTCTTCGAGGAAATGGGGGCGAGCGCCGGAACCGCGCCGTCCACCTGCCTCGATCGTGACGAGTTCGATGATTTGTGCGACCACCTGCTGGTGATCGACGAGGATCGCCCGGCGGATGAAGCTGTGGTGGGCACCTATCGCCTGCTGCGCGAAAGCATTGCCCGCAAGCATGGCGGCTTCTATTCGGCTGGCGAGTTCGACCTCTCGCCGCTGATGGCCCCCCGAGAAATATTGGGCGCCGAAACCCTGAATCCGGGTGATCCCGGCTTTGGCGAAGAGCCGCGCGAATTGCTGGAACTCGGCCGCTCCTGCGTGCTGCCGCCCTATCGCACCTCGGCCACCATCTCGATGCTGTGGCGCGGCATTTTCGAATATGTCTCCAGCCGCCGCATCTCGGTGATGTTCGGCTGCGCCTCGTTCCCCGGCTCGGACCCCGACGTCTATGCCCCCGCGCTGTCCTACCTGTACCATAACCATCTTGCCTCGCCAGAGGCTCGCCCCGTGGTGCTGGATGGCAAGGGCGTCTCGCTGAACCGCCTGCCGCAGGGCGGATACGACATGCGTCAGGCGCTGTTTCAGCTGCCGCCGCTGGTGAAGGGTTATATCCGCGTCGGTGCCAAATTCGGCGACGGGGCCTATATCGACCACCAGTTCAACACGGTGGACGTCTGCGTGGTGATGCCGGTGGAGCTGATCTCCGACCGCTACGCCGCCCGCTTCAGCGTCGCGGCCTGATCCGGGCGATCCGCGGCTGGCGTGATCGCCGGCCGCTGCCCTCCGGCAGGAACACCGGCCACGGCCCGGCTTCTCCGCACATCAGAACTGGCAAAATCATCACCGGCCCACATACCCGCCAAGCCGCTGGTCTTGCCACCCTCGTGTAACGCGCGCCTCAGCGCACTTCGGCCAGCCGCGCCACAATGGCCTCGCGGCTGGCGCGCGCCAGCTCCTTGCGGTCAGAACCGGTCAGCGGCTCCTCGAACCAGATGTCGATCAGCACGCCCCCACGGGCGGCCAGCGCCACCACATTGGGCATCAGCTCGTCATCGCCGGTCCAGGCGACCTGCCGCGCCTCCTGGCGGGTCAGCGGCGAGCCGTCGCGCCGACGATACAGCATCGTAACGGGCTGCACCCGTGTCTGCCCCTCGCCGGCCACCTGCGCGAACAGGCTGGAGCGAAACGGCAACACCGGGCCACCATCGCCGGTGGTCCCCTCGGGGAACATGACCAGCCCCAGATCCCCGCGCAGATGCTGCTCCACCGCATCGGCCTGCGCCCGGGTGGTGCCGCGCTTTTCCCTTTCGATAAACACGCAGCCGAAGTGCCAGGCAAATCGGCCTATCGCCGGCCAGCGCCGCACGTCGCTCTTGGCCACAAAGGCCGCGTCCAGCACCATGGCCAGCACGGGAATGTCCGTCCATGAAATGTGGTTGGCGACATACAGCGTGCCGGGCCCGGCCACCGGCTTGCCATGCGGGCGGACAGCCAGATTGAAGCCCCAGCACAGCGCGCCAAACGACAGGCGCGCGCCGGGCCGAAACAGCCGATGCCCCTGCGGAATCAACAACCACAGGCTGGCAACCACCAGCATTCCCAGCATGCCGATGGCCGCTCGCAGGCAGCGCAAAGTCGTTCGCAATCCGATCACTATACGCTCGCTATCCGACCTGTTCACCCGCAACCTCTTGCCTGATATGTGAATTCTGCAAGAAATCCCAGCTTCGATTGCCGCATCACCTCTCCCCCATTGCCAGTGTCGGCGATGTTCGCGCGATACGCCCTGCCGGAAAACCGGCGCGAAGGGCGCGGATATGCGAGATTGCCGCCCGGGTCGAGCCTTCAGCGCAATTGATCGGGCCACAGCCGCACGCGCGGTGCCATCAGCGCGGCCTTGCGCGAAAAAAGGCGTGACAATTGCAACAGGCTTGTCACATCCCGCCCGCAGGCACAGCGGCGTGATGATCGCCACGCCATCCGCCGCCGGTGGTGCGGGCCGCCGCCGGCGGAGTCGATTGTCTGATCAATACGGGGAGCCATCCTGATGCCCAGACTGGCCCTCGCGGCCGCCATCCTCGCCGCGACCTGCCTTGCCGTGAGCGCACCCGCGTTTGCCGGGGAGCCCGCGGCCGCAGGCGCCCTGTCGCCCGCCGATGCCGCAACGCCCCCGCCCCCGCCCCCGCCGGCCGAAGAGCGATTCGCCCTGCATGCGCAGGCCACCTTTATTGCCCAAACCGTGCCCGGCTTTGCCGCCCCCTATTCCGGGCCGAACAGCCTGAACCCGTCAGACACGCAGGAAACCGCCGACGTCACCGCCTATGTCGGCGCGCGGTTGTGGCGCGGTGCGGAACTCTGGGCCAATGGCGAGATCGATCAGGGCTTTGGCCTGTCGAACACCCTCGGCGTCGCGGGCTTCCCCAGCGGCGAGGCCTACAAGGTCGGCAAGGCCAATCCCTATGTGAAACTCCCGCGGCTCTTCCTGCGCCAGACGGTCAATCTGGGCGGAGACAGCGCGGCGGTGGAGGCGGCGGCCAATCAGCTGGCCGGGCAACAGAGCGCCAATCGTCTGGTCATCACCCTGGGCAAATTCAGCGTCGGCGACGTTTTCGACGCCAACAGCTATGCCCACGATCCGCGCGCGGACTTCATGAACTGGGCGATCATCGATACCGGCACCTTCGATTATGCGGCCAACTCCTGGGGATACACCTATGGCGGCGCGGCCGAATTGTATCACGGCGCCTGGACCCTGCGCGTCGGTCTGTTCGACCTCTCCAAAACGCCAAACGACACCTCCTTGGAAAGCAATTTCAGTCAACGGCAAGTCGTCGGAGAAGTGGAGCATCGCCACACGCTGGCCGGCCGTGCCGGCACGCTGCGGGTGGCGGTTTGGGGCAACCACGGCCGCTTTTTGAAGCTGGCGGATGCCATCGCGGTCTATACCGGCACCGGCTCCATGCCTGATCCCGCCAGCCTGCGCCGCCCACGGACAAGGCTGGGCGGCCAGATTGACGCCGAGCAGCAGGTGACCGCCGATCTCGGCCTGTTCCTGCGCGCCGGCCTGACAGATGGCTCGCAGGAAGCGTACGACTTTACCGACGTTGACCGCACGCTTGCAGTGGGGGGCCAGCTGAAGGGCACCGGTTGGGGCCACGCCGACGACAGGATCGCCATCGCCGGCGTCGTCAACGCCATTTCGCGCGTGCGCCAGATCTACCTCGCCGATGGCGGCCTGGGCATCCTCGTGGGCGATGGCAAGCTGCCGCATCCCGGCAACGAGTGGATCGTGGAGAGCTATTACGACTGGCAGGCGCTCAAGGGCGTCAACATCACCGTCGATTACCAGTTCATCGCCAACCCCGGTTACAACCGCGACCGTGGCCCGGCCCACGTCTTCGGCCTGCGGCTGCACGGCGCATTCTGACGCCCGCGCTGGCCCGATGCCACGAAACCGATCGCGCGGAAAACCGTTAGGACATTGACCCCCGGCCCCTGAATGTAGCACAAGCCCATGCGATGTCCTGAGCGGCCCAAGGGCCCGCGCTGTCCATCACCTCCCCCCCGGCCGCCCCCGGCCCCGCACCGTGGAGCAACCCCGCCCATGCGATTTCCCAGCTGCGCCGTCTGGCCTGCATCGCGGGTCGTCGCCACGGGCGCGGGGGTGGTGCTGGCGGTGGAGGAAGCCAGCCGCCGTATCCGCCTGCTTGTGGCGCCTGGGGGCGGCTTCACCCTCGCCATGGCACCAGCGACAGCCGCCGCCACATTCCCTTCCGCGCAAAGGCAGCAACCATGACCAAGAAAGATCCCGAGGAAAAGCGCAAGAAGCGCGAGCGCAAGGAAGCCAGGCTGGCCTCCGATGCCCCCGCGCCGCAGGATCCGGGAGCGGAAGGCATGTACGAAACCACCGCCGCCGACGATGAGCCGCCTGCCGAAGGGGTCCCCCAGGCCGCCTCGCCCGGCACCATCCGCCGCCGCCGGCTGCTGCTGCTCGGCGCGGTCGCACTCGTTGCCCTGCTCGGTTGGGGCATATACGAGTTGCTGCACGCCAATACCGAGAGCACCGACGATGCCTATGTGGCGGGCAAAGTCGTGCCGATCACCGCGCGCGAGGCCGGCACGGTCATCGCCATCCACGCTGACAATACGCAAGCCGTGAAAGCCGGCGACACGCTGGTCGAGCTGGATTCGGATCTGGTGACGGTGAACATGGCGGCGGCCGAGGCGGCTCTGGCTCGCGCCGTGCGGCAGGTGCACGCCGATAACGCCCGCCTCAGCGCATCCGACGCCGAAGTGGCCGAGGCCGACGCGGCGCTGGCCACCGCGCGTGGCAATCTTGCCCGGCGCAAGGCCGCCGCTGCCAGTGGCGCGGTGGCGACAGAGGACCTTGCCCATGCGGGCGACGACCTGCGCCATGCCGAGGCCGCGCTGGCCCTCGCCCAGGGCCACCGGGCCGAGGCGCTGGCGGCGGTTTCCGGCAGCGATGTCGCCCACAACCCCGCCGTGCTGACCGCCATCGCCGAGATCCGGCGCGCGGCGATATCGCAGGGGCACATGCGCCTTATCGCCCCGGTGGATGGGGTGGTCGCCCAGCGCAATGTCCAGCTCGGCGAGCAGATCGCCGCAGGCACGCCGCTGATGGCCGTGGTGCCGCTGCGCGATGTGTGGGTAGACGCCAATTTCCGCGAGACCCAGTTGGCCGATCTGCGCATGGGCCAGCCGGTGCGCATCAAGGCCGACGCCTGGGGCAGCGCGGCCACCTTCCACGGCCGAGTCGTCGGGCTCAGCGCGGGCAGCGGCAGCGCCTTTGCCCTGCTGCCGGCGCAGAACGCCAGCGGCAACTGGATCAAGATCGTGCAACGCCTGCCGGTGCGGATCGCGCTCGACCCGCGGGAACTGGACGCCCACCCGCTGCGCATCGGCCTTTCGGTAACCGCCGAGGTCGACACTTCCACCCATTCGGACCGGCCCGTGGCCGCCGCCCCCGCCCACAGGGTGGTCGAACAACTGCCGCCCGCCGACGCCTCCCCCATCGACCAACGCATAGCCGCCATCATCGCGGCCAATGGCGGCGCAAATTGACCGGACGCCCGCCGCCCGAAGCCATCCGGTGAGCAAGCGGAACGATCAGCAAGGCGCAGGCGGCCCTGCTGGCGCGCAGGCGCGCGGCGCGCCGGTGACAACGCCCGCCGCCGCGACCCCCGCCCATGGCGAGGCCTCGCCCCCGCCGCTGCACGGGGTTGCGCTGGCCGTTGTCGCGGTGGCCCTGTCGCTGGGCACATTCATGCAGGTGCTGGATGGCACCATCGCCAATGTTTCGCTGCCCACCATCGTCGGCAATCTGGGCGAGAGCACCGACAAGGGCACCTGGGTCATCACCGCCTTTGCCGTGGCGAATGGCGTCACCGTGCCGCTCACCGGCTGGCTGATGCGCCGCTTTGGCATTGTCACCACCTTTATCGGTTCGGTGACGCTGTTCACGCTGGCCTCGCTGCTGTGTGGCATGGCGTGGAATCTGACCTCGCTGATCGTGTTCCGCCTGTTGCAGGGGGCGGTCTCCGGCCCGTTGATACCCGGCAGCCAGGCGCTGCTGATCGCCGTCTACCCTCCCGAGAAACGCGCCGTGGCGCTGGCGATCTGGTCGGTCACGGTGCTGGTGGGGCCGGTGGCGGGGCCATTGCTGGGCGGCTATATCTCCGATCACTTCCACTGGGGGTGGATCTTCCTGATCAACGTGCCGGTGGGCATCCTTACCGTGCTGATGCTGGCGCCGCGCATGCGCCCCTACAACACGCCGCCGGTGAAGCTGCCGATCGACATGGTGGGTCTGGTGCTGCTGGTGGTGTGGGTCGGCGCGCTGCAACTGATGCTGGATCTGGGCAAGAATGCCGACTGGTTCTCCTCGCCAATGATTATCGCGCTGGCGGTGGTGGCGGCAGTTGCCTGTGTGGCGTGGGTCATCTGGGAGGTCGCCGAAAAGGTGCCGATGGTCGATCTCAGCCTGCTGCGCCGGCGAAACTTCGCGATTGCCACGCTGGTGTTCTGCAGCGGCTATGCGCTGTTTTTCGCCAACACGCTGCTGCTGCCGCTGTGGCTGCAACAGGAACAGGGCTATACCGCCAGTTGGGCCGGCATGGTGATGGCGCCGGCCGGGTTGATGGCGATCCTCATGGCCCCGCCGCTCACCCATCTGGCCAGCAAGATTGATGTCCGCTGGCTGGCCAGCCTGGCCTTTGCCGCATTCGGCTCCTCCTTCCTGCTTCGGGCGGGCTTTACCACCGGGGTCGATTTTACCCATCTGATCCTGCCGATGCTGGTGCAGGGGTTGGGGATGGCGATCTTCTTCACCGCGCTCACCACCATCTCGCTCGATGGCATAGAGCCCCAGCGCATTCCCTCGGCCACCGGCCTCATCAGCTTTCTGCGCATTACCGCCGGTGGCTTTGCCGCCTCCATCACCACCACCCTGTGGGACCGTCGCGAGGCCATGCACCAGAGCCGGCTGGTGGAGCAGACCGTCGCCGGCAACCCCGCCTTCGTCTCCGCCACCGGCCGTCTCGGCGCGCAGGGCCTCGGCCTCCCGGGCGCCAGTTCCGCCATACTGCGTCAGGTCGTGGCCGAGGCCTATCTGCTGGCCACCACGGATTTGTTCTGGATGTCGGGCTGGATCTGCCTGGCGATGATCGGCCTGATCTGGCTGACCCGGCGCCCTTCGGTGCCCAAGGGCCCGGTGGCGGCGGATTGACCGGAGAGCGCGGTTAACGCCAAATTTACCCTGTTCGCTTACGCCGGGCATACATGGGCCACGCTGTGCCAGCCCGTGTGGAGCAATGCCATGGACCTCGCCCGCGACCAGCATCCGGAAAATCGCCGCGCCGCGCCGGGTGCGCCCGTCGACACGCGTCTGCGCCACCGCACCGCCATTGCCACCCTGCGCACCGCCAAGCTTCTGTGCCAGAGCGGCGAATATCTCTGCTTCATCCGCGATGTTTCGGCCCATGGCGTGAAGCTGGGCCTGTTTCACGACCTGCCCGCCATATCGCACGCCTTCCTCGAACTGGCCAATGGCGAGATCCACCCGATGCTCGGCGTGTGGTCGGGCGAGCGGCAGGCAAGCTTCCGCTTTTCCCAGCCGATCGACCCCGCAGACCTGATCGCCGAAGCCGGTGCCTATCCGCAGCGCAGCCCCCGCCTGGCCATCCGCTGCGCCGGGCTGGTCTTCGCCGATCGGCTGTTGCGGCCAATGGAACTGCGTGACCTCTCGACCCAGGGCGCCAGTTTTGAATCCGACACCCGTTTCTCGCTGGGTCAGGCGCTGGTGCTGTCGCTGGATGCCGTTCCCGAACTCAGCGCCTGGGTGCGCTGGCGCCATGGACGAAGCTATGGCCTGGTGTTCGATACCGCCCTGCGCCTCGATCAGCTCGCCGGCTATGCGCTGGCGCTGCAACCTCCCGCCGCGCCGGACGCGGCGCCGGGGATCACCCGCGTCGCCTGACCGCCTGAACCCCTAACCTGCCCACGGGCGGCAAGGGCCACGCCCCACCGCCCATGCCACGCCGCTCAGGTGTTGGATCCGCCCGCCGACGGTGCGGCCGGCGCCGCTCTGGCAGGCGCCACCGGGGCCGGTTTCGCCGGTGATCCTTCCGCCCGGCCCATGCCGGACGTCGGGGTGAAGCCCTTGGCCTTGCCCGAAGCGGGGGCCGCATCGCAGTCGCCCGAAGCGGCGCGGATCACCTGCGGCTCCTTGCCCGAACCATCGGAACGCCATTCCACCGTCTGGGTGCAGCCATGTGCCCCATTGCTGATGGAGGTGACGCTGTAGCGGAAGCTGGCGCCCGCCGGCAGCGAGCCAACTCGGACCACGCCCGGCGCACCTGCTGCGGAGGCCTGCGTCGCCCCCTGCGCTATCACGGCCTGCCTCAGGGCCTCTTGCCGCATCGCATTCATCTGGCGCACCATTTCCACCTGCTGGCGCTCCAGCGCGGCGAACAGCGGATCGGCAGCGAAGGGATCGCCCGGCACCGCCCCAACCGCAATCGGCGCGAAGGCGGCACCGGCCACGCCCACCGGCACCAGCGCCACCCGCGGCGCCACCGTGCCCTGATAGGTCACCCGCGCCACCGCGCCATCGGGCAGGGTAACATTGATCGTGTGGAGATCACTGGCCGCCAAGCCCCCATCGGCACGCGAGTCGCGCGCATGGGCGGTTGCGGCCAGCCCCACACCGCCCGCCGCCAGCAATGCCATGGCGACAACGGCCATGGGCGCGACAGGCAGGGTGGAGCGAAGGTGGCGACGAGGCTTCAGCATCGGAATCATCCTCCAGAATAAAGCTGTGCCGCCAATTTTATCCCGCCAGCCTGAACCGAAAATGACTGAAGCACGCGCCTTCACCCTTCTTCCCCGCCTTCACCCTTCTTCCCCGCCTTCACCCTTCTTCAAGGTCTGCGGCGTAGGCAGGGTTGTCCGGGCGCGCCTCGCGTATCGGGCCGGCGGGCTCGCCACATAGGGCGCCCCGCACCTATCGGAGCGGACTATGCGACGGGCACTCGACTGGATTTGCACAACGCGCGGCGGGCTGATGGCGGTGTGGGCGGCCTATCTGCTGCCGCGCCTCGCGCTGTGTCTGCTGAACGTCACGCCCACCTCGGATGCGGACTGGTATTTCCACCGCGCGGTGGAGCTGGCGGCGGGCAAGGGGTATCTCTCGATCCACGGCGCCCCCACCGCCTATTGGCCCCCGGGCTGGCCTTTGGCGATGGGGCTGGCCTTCCGCGTCTTTGGCCCAGGGCTGCTGGCCATCAAACTGCTCAATCTGGCGGCGGCAACGCTGACCGGCTGGCTGGTGCTGGATCTTGGGCCGCGCCTGTTTCGTGCCAGGGGTGCCGGGCGGCTGGGCCTGCTGCTGCTGGCGCTCTACCCGAACAATTTCGGCTATATGCCGCTGGGGCTGACCGAGGTGTTCTATACCGCGCTGCTGCTGGCCGGTTGCTGGCTGCTGATCGCGCGGGGTGACATCGTGGCGCTTGGCCTGGGCGGCATCGTCTTCGGCCTGGCCACGCTGGTGAAGGCACAAACGCTGGTCTGCGTGCCGCTGATCCTCGCGATCGGCCTGCTGCATCAGGCGCAGGCGGCCCCCCTGTTCTGGCGCGCGCTGCTGCGGGGAATTCCCGCCGCCTTCGGCCGCTTCGTGCTGATCATCGGCTTTGCCGCGCTGGTCGTCGCGCCGTGGTCCATGCGCAACGAGCGCGTATTGGGCCATCCGGTGCTGCTGTCGACCAATGGCGGCATCACCCTGCTCACCGGCAATTGCGACAAGTGCAACGGCGGCTTCACCCCCGACGATCCCGTGGTAAAGGCCCTCGACGCCCGCACCGACCTCGACGAAGTGACCTATGACCGCGAGGCCAAGCGACTCGGCATGGCATGGATCAGCACCCATCCCGCGCGCTTTGTCGAGATGATGCCGGTCAAGCTGATCAAGCTGTGGGGCCCGGATGGCGAATCGCAATGGGCCTATGAAACCGGCTTCAGCGGCTTTGGCGCCCATGCCACGCTGTTCCACGCCCTGCGCGCGATCAACCAGCTGTGGTACTGGTCGCTGCTGCTGGGCGCGGCGGTGGCCGCGGTGCGGACCATCCGCCAGCGCCGCCGGGCGGGCGAGCCATGGGTCGATTGGTGGCTGCTGCCCTATTGCATCGTCGCCTATCTCTCGGCGGTGGCGGTGGTGTTCTCCGGGCAGACGCGCTTCCACTATCCGGCGATGCCGCTGCTGTGCCTGGCCTGCGGCTGGCTGCTGGCAATCTGGGCGGAGCGGGGGGCAGCGCGGAGCACGGCGGGCGCGGGGCAGGCCTGACCCATCCCGCACGGCCACGGCCAGCATTGCCACCGGCCCCGAACCGGCGCTAGAGACAGCCGCGATGCGCGCCGTCCTCCCCCATCCCGGCCCCGGCCATTCCGTGCCCTATCGGCTCGGCTGGTTCGTCGCGCGCATGGTCCTGTGGTTTGTCCTGATCTCGGTGGTGATCACAACGATTTATCGCGTCGTGCCGCCCCCGGTCACGCTGACCATGGTGCTGGATCCGAACGGCTTTCATCACGATTGGCAACCGCTCAGCCGCATCGACCGGCGGATGGTGGACGCGGTTATCGCCGGCGAGGATTCACGCTTCTGCCAACACCACGGTTTCGATCAGGCCGGCATCGTCAATGCCTTTCAGCGCGACATGGATGGCGGCAAGCTGCGCGGCGGCTCCACCATCAGCCAGCAGACCGCCAAGAACGCCTTTCTGTGGCAGGGCAGCGGCGTCACCCGCTATGTCCGCAAGGGGCTGGAGGCATGGTTCACCGTGCTGATCGAGACCATCTGGGGCAAGCGGCGGATCATGGAGGTCTATCTCAACGTCGCGGAAACCGGCATCGGCACCTATGGCGTGGAGGCCGGCGCGCAGCGCTATTATGGCCATCCCGCCGCCTACCTCAGCCAGGCGGAAGCCGCGCGCATCGCCGCTGTGCTGCCCAGCCCGAAAAAGCGCGCGGTGGTGGGCGCCACCGGCTTCACCCGCCACCATGGCAACGTCATCGCCGCGCGCAGCGGCGCGGTCCGCCGCGACGATCTCGACGCCTGCGTATATAACTGACCGGGCCGGGGCCAGCCCCCGCCTCCCGCTTGCCAGTGCCCCGCAAGCGCCTCTAAAGGCGATCACAGATTCGGCCCGGCCTTCCGCCGTGGCCCTGCGCGAAAAGGAACTCGCATGGGCGCTGGCCACCACCACCCCGCCGATCACGACCATGCGCCAGGCCATGACCATGGGCACGTTGGGCACAATGGCGGACATCGGCACGAACATGGCCATGGCCACAGTCACGGGCATGGCCATTCGCACGGCCACGGGCACCACCACGCCGTCGCCTCGCACGGCGTCGCCTTTGCCATCGCGGTGGCGCTGAACCTCGGCTTCGTCATCATCGAGGTGGGCGCCGGAGTCGTCTCGCACTCGATGGCGCTGCTGGCCGACGCCGGGCACAATTTCTCCGACGTGCTGGCGCTGCTGCTCGCGTGGGGCGCCAGCGTGCTCTCCACCCGCCCACCCTCGGCGCGGTTCACCTGGGGGCTGAAGGGCTCCTCCATCCTCGCGGCGATGACCAATGCCGCCATGCTGTGGGTGGCCCTCGGCGCTATTCTGGTGGAAACCATTCGCCACCTGGCCAGCCCCACGCCCGTGGCCGGCGGCATGGTGATGGCCGTCGCCGGTGCCGGCATTGTGGTCAACGGCATCGGCGCCCTGCTGTTCGCCGGCGGCCGCAGCCACGATCTCAACCTGCGCGCCGCGTTCCAGCATTTGCTGGCCGATGCCGCCGTCTCGGCGGGCGTGGTGCTGGCGGGCCTTGCTGTGGTGCTCACCGGCAAGGCATGGATCGATCCCGCCACCAGCCTCGTCATCACCGCCATTATCGGCGTGGGCAGCTGGGGCCTGCTGCGCGATTCGGTGCGCCTGGGCCTTGCCGCCGTACCGGAGAACATCGACGAATCCGCCGTGCTGGATTTCCTGACCAACCTTCCCGGCGTGGAAGCGGTGCACGACCTCCACATCTGGCCGATGAGCACCACCGAAACCGCCCTCACCGCCCACCTCGTCATGCCCGGCGGCTTTCCGGGCGACGCCTTCCTGCACACGGTGGTGAGCGAAATTCAGCGCCACTTCGCCATTGGGCACACCACCATTCAGGTGGAAACCGCCGGAGACCACCCCTGCGTTCTGGCGCCGGATGGGGTGGTTTGAGGTTAGGGGTGAAGGTGAAGGGATAGGTGCGAGGGACAAGTTTAATGTGCCGATCTGCCAATGCAAATCGGTTGGCCCTGGCGCACCCCATCCTGCCAGCGTTGCGCTTCACCAGCGACCATGCGCCAGCCGCGCAGCGGAATTCAAGCCTGCCGCGCGGCGACGTGGCACAGCGCCGAACCCTTGGCACCAGCACGGACGGTAATGGGAGCGCGAGGGGGCAACCCCCTCGCATCCTAACCTCCCCTTAAGCCCCCCTTAAAGGCCCCTTACAGCGCCCCGGCAAACCGCAGCGGCTCACCCACGGCCTCGTTGGCGAGCTGGCCTTCCCACATCACCCGGTGGCCCCGCACGATGGTGCCGATCACCCGCCCTTCCAGTTCCATGCCGGTGAAGGGCGACCAGCCGCAGCGGCTTTCCAGCCAGTCTTCGGTAATGGTGAAGTGGCCCTTGCGATCCACCACGCTGAAGTCGGCATCGCAACCCACGGCGATGCGGCCCTTGTTTTGCAGGCCGAAGATGCGGCTGACCCCAGCGCTGGTCATGTCGATGAGGCGCGGCAGGGTGAGGCGGCCTTTGGCCACATGGTCGAGCATCAGCGGCAGCAGGGTCTGCACGCCCGGCATGCCGCTGGGGCTGGCGGGATAGGGCTTGGCCTTCTCCTCGCGGGTATGCGGCGCGTGGTCGGATCCGATGACATCGCCCACCCCCTGGCGCAACCAGTGCCACAAGCCATCCCGGTGGGCGCCAGAGCGGATCGGCGGGTTCATCTGGGCATGGCTGCCCAGGCGCGGATAGGCGTCCTCCGCGGCCAGCGTCAGGTGCTGGGGGGTTACCTCGCAGGTGGCAACGTCGCGGTGCCGGCTGATCAGTTCCAGCTCGGCGGGCGTGGTAATGTGCAGGATGTGGATGGGCCGCCGCGCCGCGCGCGCCAGCCGCAAAATGCGCTGCGTGGCGAGCAGGGCGCTCTCGTCATCGCGCCACACCGGGTGGCTGGAGGCATCGCCCTCCACGCGGAAATCCTTGCGGGCGTTCATTCGCGCCTCGTCCTCGGCGTGGATGGCGACGCGCCGCACGCCGCTGGCCAGCACCCGCGCCAGCGCCTCGTCCTCGGCGACCAGCAGGCTGCCGGTGGAGGCGCCCATGAATATCTTCACTCCCGCCGTGCCGGGAATGCGCTCCAGTTCGGCCAGATGCTCGGCATTGGCGGTGGTGGCGCCAACGTAGAAGGCGTGGTCGCACCACATGCGGTGCCCCGCCCGCTTCAGCTTGTCGAGCACGCGCTCTTCGGTATCCGTATTGGGGTTGGTGTTGGGCATTTCGAACACGGCGGTAACGCCGCCCATCACCGCGGCGCGGCTGCCCGATTCAAGGTCTTCCTTGTGCTCCAGCCCGGGCTCGCGGAAATGCACCTGGCTGTCGATGACGCCGGGCAGGATGTCGAGGCCGGTGCAATCGATACGGCTGGCGGCATCAGGAAAGCTGCCCAGACCGATGATCTTGCCGTCGCGCACGGCGACATCGATCATCTGGGGGCCGTTGGGCGTGTGAACCGTGCCGCCGGTCAGCACCAGTTCGGGGGGGCGAACAGAATTATTGCTGTGAGTCATGCCGGCCACCCTACAAGTTTCCGGCCCCGTGCACTACCTCTGACGGCATGGAACCCACCCGCCTGTTCACCCGCGCTGTCGTGCGCCTGTCTCCCCTGGCCGAGGGCGAGGATGTCGCCGCGTTTTTGCAGGGGCTGGTCACCAACGATGTCGTCGCCTCTCCCCTGCCGGTTTACGCCGGGCTGCTGAGCCCACAGGGCAAGCTGCTGTTCGATTTTCTGGTGTGGCAAGATGGCGCCGACCTGCTGCTGGATTGCGAAGCGGAGGCCGCCGGGGCTTTGGCCAGGCGGCTGAGCCTCTACCGGCTGCGTCGCCAGATCGCCATTGCCGTGGCGCCGGAGATAGCCGTCCACTGGAGCGCCACCGCGCGCGACGGTGCCAGCCCCGACCCGCGCCTGCCGGCGCTCGGCTATCGCTGGCTGGCGCCGGTGGCGGCAGATGATGCGCCAGCGGACGCCGCGTGGACGGCCCATCGCCTTGCGCTCGGCGTGTGCGAGGGGCAGGCGGAACAGGGCGACCTGCTGTGGCTGGAAACCAATGCCGCCGAACTGAACGGCGTCTCCTTCACCAAGGGCTGCTATGTCGGGCAGGAGAACACCGCGCGGATGAACTGGCGCCAAAAGGTGAACCGCAGGCTGATCGTCGTGCCCCTCGGCGCATCCGACCCGGCCCGCCAGCGCGCGGCCCATGAGGGGCTGGATCTGGCGGTGGATCATCTGCGGGTGGACGACATCACCCCTGCCCTGCGCCCGGGCTGGCTGCCCGAAGGTTGAGCATTTGGGGGCCGGAACCGCCACTAAACGGGCCTATGCGCAGAATCCCCTTGCCAACCCCAGCCGGGGCGCCTTGAGCAAACCACGCAGCCGGCCGACAGACGCCAGCGCAACCGGGAAGAGGTGCCACAAGGCGCCAATTGTCGGAGCGAAATAGTCAAGCAATGCCCTCTGCCCCCTCTTCCCCATCCTTGGCCCCACCCCTGCCGACTCCGGCCGATCTGACGATCCGCGTGCGTGATTGGCGTTTCGCCCGAAAGGCCCCGCCGCAGCGCTGGTGGCTCGGCGGCGACCCGGTGGCCACTGCCTGGCACAATGCTCTTTCCGCCACCTTCCCGCGCGGCGAGGCCTTTTTCATCGAAGCGGTGCGGGCCCACCGCGAAGGAGCGCCGGCGCCGCTGGCCGCCGCCATCCGCGCCTTTGTGGGCCAGGAGGTGAACCACAGCCGCGAACACCTCGCCTTCAACCGCCTGGCCGCGGAGGCCGGCTATGACCTTTCCGGCATAGACCAGCGCGTCACCGCCCTGCTGGGGCGCATGCGGGGCCGCCCGGTGATCCTCAATCTGGCCACCACCATTGCCCTCGAACATTTCACCGCAATGCTGGCGCACGACCTGCTGGCCCGCCCTTCCGCCTACGCCGGCGCCGATGCCGATACGCTCGCCCTGTGGCGCTGGCACGCGATCGAGGAGATCGAGCACAAGGGCGTGGCCTTCGATACCTGGCTGCACGCCACACGAAGCTGGAGCCGCTGGCGCCGCTGGCGGCTGCGCTGCGTGATGATGCTGCTGATCACCCGGATGTTCGTCCGCAACCGCATTGCCGACACGCTGGATCTATTGCGCCAGGACGGCATCACCGGTGCGGGCGCGCAGCTGCGGGTGCTATGGTGGCTGTTCGGATCACCGGGGGCGTTGCGCCGGGTGTTTCCCGCGTGGCTGGGCTATTTCCGCCCCGGGTTTCACCCCTGGCACCGCGACGACCGGGCGCTGATCGCTCCCGCCGAGGCCGAGGCGGCGCGGGTGGGCGGAGGCCTCTGAGCCCCCGCCCACCCCCAGGACGCTTACGCCGCCCGCAGTTCCACCATGCCGCCGTCGCCCGGCGCGCTGTCACCGCAATCGTCACCATCATTGGCCAGCGGCAAATCGATGGCGAAAGTGGCGGCAGCCGCCGGCTCGCCGCGCGCGGGGCTGGTGACCAGGGTCACCTCGCCCGTCGGCCGAAACCCGAGCTTGCGCAGCACCCGTGCCGAGGCGGGATTGTCGCGGAAACAATTGGCCACCAGTTGGTGATGGCGCAGCACCGGCGCCAGCGTCAGCAGCGCACGCCCGGCCTCGGTGGCATAGCCGCGATGCCAATGCGCGCGCGCGATCCAATAGCCCAGCTCGGCCCGCGCCTCGCCATCCGGCCCGGTCCGCTCGGTCAGGCCGATGCAGCCGATTACCTCGGCCCCGCCCGGATCATGGGCGCGGTAGGGCTGGGTGATCAGGAAATGCGGGAAATACGGATTTTGCGCCTGGCTGGCAAACCAGCGGGCCTCTGCCTCGCCATAGGGCCAGGGCACGGAGGGAAGATTGCTGGCCACCGCCTCATCGCTCACCGCGGCTTGGATGGCAGCCCAATCCTCCGCCCAGACCGGGCGCAGAAACAGGTTTTGGCTCCGAATGAACATCGCAAAAGCTCCACTCTTCAGGCCCCCGCCAGCTCACCAGACCGTTTTATGATCCGCTTGCAGCGGATCGCGCGGCCCAGCTTTCGTCTTAACGCGTTTAACCGCCGGGTGATCCCGCCCGACAAAAAAACGCCCTAAGGCCGCAGGGTGACACTGCCATGACGTCCGCGAATCCCTGTACGAATGCAGGGGCGGACCGGTGAGGGAGACATGAAAAAGGGAGACGGACCTTGGCCCTCTCCCTCATTCGGCCGGAAGCAAAAGCGCCGGCGGGGCCATCCGTCTGGATGGCCCATTATCGACCATCCGCTTATTCGGCGGCTTCCGCCACGGAGTCGACCGACACATACTTGCGGCCGAGCTTGCCAGCGTGGAAGCGCACGCGGCCCACCACCAGCGAAAACAGCGTATGGTCCTTGCCCATGCCGACGTTCACGCCGGGATAGACGCGGGTACCGCGCTGGCGGATGATGATGTTGCCGCCAATGACCTCCTGGCCACCGAACTTCTTCACGCCGAGACGACGACCGGCAGAATCGCGACCGTTACGCGAGGAGCCGCCTGCTTTCTTATGTGCCATTGCTCAAACTCCCCTTTCAGGCGGCCGCGACCGACAGGATGCGCAGCAGCGTGAGCTGCTGGCGATGCCCGTTGCGGCGGCGATAGTTGTGCCGGCGACGCTTCTTGAAGACGATCACCTTCTCGCTCTTGGCCTGCGCGATGATCTCGGCCGAAACCACGACCGAGCCGGCGTCGGCCAGCTTGCCCTCTTCACCGGCGATGAGAACATCGC
>CAIXXP010000038.1 GCA_903923465.1 uncultured Sphingomonadales bacterium
GACAGGAATGGGAGCGCGAGGGTGTAACACCCTCGCATCTTCGCTTTCCCTCCGCTTTGCCTCCGCTTTGCCTTTGCCTTCCCTTTGCCTTCCCTGCGACTCCCCCCTTGCGGCCCGCCTTCCCGCGCGGCAAGGCGGGGCCATGAGCAACACCCCCCTGTGCGAGACGGCTTACGCCAAGATCAACCTTGCCCTGCACGTGCGGCGGCGGCGGGCGGACGGCTATCATGAGCTGGAGACCTTCTTCGCTTTCGTGGATGCGGGCGACAGGCTGGAGGTGCGCGCGGCGGCTGGGGCCGGCGACACACTGGCGCTGAGCGGCGAGTTCGCGCCCTTGCTGGAAGGTGAGGAAGGCAATCTGGTGCTGGATGCGCTGGCCTTGCTGCCGCGCGGGCAGGCGTGGGACGTGGCGCTGGACAAGGCCTTGCCGGTGGCGGCGGGGCTGGGTGGCGGGTCGGCCGATGTGGGGGCGGTGTTCCGGCTGGTGGAGGCGGCTTGCGGCTTGCCCGAGGATTGGCGCGTGCTGGCGGCGCGGCTGGGCGCGGATGTGCCCGCCTGCGTGGAAAGCGTGAGCGTGCTGGGGCGCGGCACCGGGACCGAACTGGCGCCGGCGCCTGCGGATCTCGCCGGATGCCCGGTGCTGCTGGTCAACCCGCGCGTGCCCTTGCCCACCGGGCCGGTGTTCCGCGGCTGGGACGGGGTGGACCGGGGGGCGATGCCGGAAGGCTCGGCGCGTGCGGTGGCCCTGCACGGGCGCAACGATCTGGAGGCGCCGGCGCTGGCGCTGTGCCCGGTGGTGGGCGAGGTGCTGGCGGCTCTGGCGCAGACGGGGGCGTTTGTGGCGCGGATGTCGGGATCGGGCGCGACCTGTTTCGCGCTGTTTGACGATTGGGAGGCTTGCGCGGCGGCCGAGGCGCGGATTGGCGCGACGCATCCGGGCTGGTGGCGGCTGGCGGGGCGGCTGAGATGACCGGTTCTTTGGTGATGGACGATACGCCGTGGCGGCTGATCGGCACCCCGCGCTTTGGCGGCATTCTGGTGGTGGCCGACCATGCCGGGTGGGACGTGCCGCCGGACATGGACCTCGGGCTGCCGGCGGCGCGGTTTGGCGAGCATATCGCGCAGGACATCGGCACCATGGCGGTGGCGGAACTGATGGCGGCGCGCGAGGGCACGGCGGCTTTCGTTGGGCGCTATAGCCGGCTGGTGTGCGATTTGAACCGCGACGAGGATGCGCCCTGTCTGGTGCCGGTGGAGAGCGACGGGGTGGACATTCCCGGGAATGCGCCGAACGGGGCGCTGGACGATACGCCGGGCGATGCGCCGAACGGGGCGCTGGACGATACGCTGGGCGATGCGCCGGAGGATGCTGGGCGGGCGGTGCGGCTGGCGCGGTTTCACCGGCCCTATCACGCCCGGCTGGCGGCTTTGCTGGAAGAAGCGGCGCCGGCGCTGATCCTCTCGCTGCACAGCTTTACCCCCGCGCTCGCCAGCCGGCCCGAGGTGGCACGGCCGTGGCAGGTGGGGGTGCTGTATAATCAGGATGATCGGCTGGCGCGCCGGGCGATACCGCTGTTGGCGGCGGAGGGGCTTATGGTGGGGGACCAGCAGCCCTATTCCGGGCGGGACCTCAACTATACGATGAACCGCCATGCGGAAGCCGAGGGGCGGCCCTATCTGGGGGTGGAGATCCGCCAGGACGAGATCGCCGGGCCCGAGGGGCAGGCGCGCTGGGCCGCGCGGCTGGCGGCGCTGTGCAACCGTTTGGCGCTGGGCTGAGGCGCGGCAAAAATCGCCGGGCGGGCGCTGGCGGTGAGGGGATGTTTAACGTTTGCGCGGCATGGTTTGCCGGCGCTGGGCGGGGTGAACACCGGCCCGGAAAACCCGCTTCGCCCGCTTGACCGCTGGCCTGTTTGCGCCAAAACGGGCGGGGCGGGCGTGATGCGTGTGCGGGCACAGGTGTTCGGGCTGGAATCCGCGATGCGAAAGAGCGAAAAAGCAGATGTTGAGCCGCTTCATAGACACCGCCAAGCTGCAGACCATGCTGGCGGCCCTGATGTCGCTGGCGAGCTGCCAGCACCATGACGACAGCAGCGGGGCCGCCGATGGCGCCGGCGACGAGCCGCTGGGCGAGATGGTGAGCTGCGCGCTGAACAATTCCAGCGTGTTCAACGAGGACTGCCGGCTGGAGCGCGATGCCGGCGGCTTGCTGGTGATCCACAACCCCGATGGCAGCTTTGTGCGCCTGCGCCTAGCGCCCGGCGGCACGGTGACCACCGAGGACGGTTTTCTGAAGGCGACATCGCACCCTGCCGACAATGGCGCGATCGCGGTGGATGTGGGCGATGATCACTACATCATTCGCCCGAGCAACCCCGATGACGCGCAGGCGGGGCCTTCCGGCGATGCGGGCATGGCGGGCGATGCGGGCACGGGTTCTGGCAATGCCGGAAGCCAGTAGGGTGCGCGCGCCGGACCAGATCCTGACCGTGGTGGCGATGCGGAGCGCCGAGGCGGCGCTGATCGCCGCTGGCTCCAGCGTGGAGGCGCTGATGCAGACGGCCGGGCGCGGCGCGGCGGACTATGTGTGGCGGATGGCCGCCCGGCGGCGGGTGACGGTGCTGACTGGCCCCGGCAACAATGGCGGCGATGGCTGGGTGATTGCCGAGGCTCTGCGCGAGCGGGGCGTGCCGGTGGTGGTGGTGGCCGCTTGTGAACCGAAGACCGAGGCGGCGCGCGTTGCCCGCGACGGATATGGCGGGGCGGTGCTGGGGCCGCAGGATGCGGTGGCCGGCGAGGTGCTGGTCGACTGTCTGTTCGGTAGCGGGCTGACGCGGCCTTTGGAGGCGCGCGACGCGGCACTGCTGGCGCGGCTGGCGGCGAGCCATCCGCAGCGCGTGGCGATAGATGTGCCAAGCGGCGTGGAGAGCGATACGGGGGCCTGTTTGAACGAGGGGCTGCCCACGTTCGACATGACCGTGGCGCTGGGGGCCTGGAAATATGCCCATGTGCTGATGCCGGCGGCGGCGAAGATGGGCGGGCTGAAGCTGGTGGATATCGGCTGCCGGGCGGACCATGGCGGGGTGGAGCACGGAGTGGGGCGGATGCTGCGGCGGCCCATGCTGCGGGTGCCTGCCGCCGATGCCCATAAATACAAGCGCGGGCTGCTGGCGGTGGTGGCGGGGGCCATGCCCGGGGCGGCGCTGTTGGCGGCCCGGGCGGCGCAGGGGGCCGGGGCGGGTTACGTCAAGCTGCTGGCGCCGGGCGTGCCGGGCGGGCTGCCGGCGGACCTCGTGCTGGAGCTGGTGCTGGAGCCGCGTGATCTGGCCGAGCGGCTGGAGGATGCGCGGCTGGGCGCGCTGCTGGTGGGGCCGGGGCTGGGGCGCGACGAGGGCGCGCGCGATCGGCTGAAGGCGGTGCTGGCTTCGGGGGTTCCGGCGGTGCTGGATGCTGACGCGCTGGTGCTGCTGACGCCGAAGATGTTGCGCGGGCGGGAGCGCCTGCCGCTGGGCCTGATCGCCACGCCGCATGAGGGGGAACTGGACGCGCTGGAGCGGGCGTTTGGGCTGGCGGCGGCCAAGGGTGGCGCGCCGGGCAGCAAGGTGGAGCGGGCGCGGGTGCTGGCGCGGGCGACGGGGATGGTGATCGTGGCCAAGGGGCCGGATACGGTGATCGCCGGGCCAGCCAATGAATCGGGCGCTGTGGTGCTGTGTGCGCCGCGTGCCTCGAGCTGGCTTTCCACCGCCGGCACGGGGGATGTGCTGGCCGGGTGCATCGCCAGCCGGCTGGCGGGCGGCAGCGCGCCTTTGGCGGCGGCGGGCGAGGGCGTGTGGCTGCATGGCGAGGCGGCGCGGGGGCTGATCGGGCCTTTTTCGGCCGGGGCGCTTGCCGAGGCGGTGCCACAGGCCTACGCGGCTGCCCTGACTTAGCGGGCCGGACGGGCCTGCCGGATTGAGCCGCCCCGCGTGTCGGGCGGCGAGTGAGGCCCTGCCCGATGACTGACAAGATGACTGGCATTTCCCCGATTATCCGCATCGCTGCGAAGGGCGATGGGGTGACGGAGGATGGCCGCTATGTTGCCGGGGCGGCGCCGGGCGATGCGCTGGGCGCCGATGGCGGGCTGGTGCGCGGGCCGAATTATGTGGTGCCGGTGTGTCGGCATTTCGCCGGAGCATCGCGCGAAAAAGTGGGAACCGGTTTTTCGTCACCAGCGATGCGACCACAGGAGCCCAAATGTGGCGGTTGCCAGTTGCAGCATGTGGGCGAGGCGGCGCTGGCGGGTTTTGTGAGCGACCGGGTGGTGCATGGCGCCGCCGGGCAGGGCCTGGTGGCCGAGATTGTCGCGCCGGCGCATCTGTCGCCGCCGGGCAGCAGGCGGAGGGCTTCGCTGCATGCCAGCCGCGTGGGCGGGCGGATTGCGCTCGGCTATCGCGAGGCGGGATCGCACACCATCGTCGATCTGGCCGAGTGCCCGGTGCTGGTGCCGGAACTGGCGGCGCTGCTGGGGCCGGTCCGCCAGTTTCTCGCGCGGCGCGATGGGCGGCTGGCGGTGGATGTGGAGCTGACGCTGGCCGACCAGGGTGCGGATCTGGCGCTGAAGGGGCTTTCCGTTGAGGGGCTGGCGCAGACCGAGGCTTGCCTCGATTTCGCGCGGGAGCTGGGGCTGGCGCGGCTGACGCTGGACCAGGGCTATGGGCCGGAGGCGCTGTGGGAGCCGGAGCCGGTGACTGTAACGCTGGCGGGCGTGCCGGTGTCGCTGCCGCCGGGGGCCTTCCTGCAGGCCACCGCCGACGGTGAGGGCGCGCTGGTGGCCGCCGCCCGCGAATGGCTGGCGCCGGAGCATCTGGGCGTGAATGTGGTGGCGGACCTGTTTTCCGGGCTGGGGACCTTTGCCTTTGCGCTGGCGGGATCGGGGCGCGAGACCAAGGTGCTGGCGGTCGAGGCGGACCGCACCGCGCACATGGTGTGCAAGGCGGCGGCCGGCGCCAGAATGCTGCCGGTGGCCGCGATGCACCGCGACCTGTTTCGCAACCCGCTGCTGCCCGAAGAGCTCAACCGCTTTGGCGCGGTGCTGCTGGATCCGCCACGGGCCGGGGCGCGGGAGCAGATCGAGCGCATCGCCGCGAGCACCGTCGCGCGGGTGGTCTATATCAGCTGCAACCCGGCGAGCTGGGCGCGCGATGCGGCCTGCCTGGCGGGCGCGGGCTATCGGCTGGTGGAGCTGCGGCCGGTGGGGCAGTTCCGCTGGAGCACCCATGTGGAGCTGGCGAGTTTGTTTGTGAAAGGGTGAGAGGTTTGGAGGTTAAAGGGGAAGATGCGAGGGTGTTACACCCTCGCGCTCCCAATACTGTCGGCGTGGTGGTTGTTCTGCGAGGTGGCGCCCTGCCGCGAAGCGGCTTTTAGGCCTGCGGCGCTGCAATGTTGCGCAGGGCCGAACCCGAGGCGCCCACGCTGACAGGAAAAGGGAGCGCGAGGGACGAGTCCCGCGCATCTTCCCCTAACTACCTATACCCGCCTCAAAACGCCGCGATGACCGCATAGCCGATCAGGCCCAGCAGCGCGAAGGTGCTGAGGGCGTAGGCGATGAAGCGGAGCATCACCTTGTTGATGGTGGCCTGAATCAGCGAGTGCACGACGCGGCAGGCGACATAGGCCCAGGCGAGTTGGCAGGTGATGCCGTCGCCCCGGTGCAGCACGGCCAGCGCCAGTGCCACGGCGTAGAACACGGTGGGGCTTTCGTGCAGGTGGTTGAAGTTATGGGCCTTCCACTGGACCTGCGGCGGCAGGATGGCATCGAGCGAGAGATCGGGATCGAGAGCGAGTTCGTCCGGGTTGACGCCCGAGGCGTTCATGGCCGGGATGCGGGTGGCGATCATCCAGAACCACATCACCATGGTCCATGCCGTCAGCGCGATTACCGGCTGCACGATTGTCATACCGTCCATTGAAATTCCCCTCGGTTTGCATGGGTGCGTGTGTGGGCGGGAGATTGCCGGGGTGGGGGGCTAAGTCAATGGGGCTTGTCAATTGGTTAGGGGTGGCGGGAATTGCGTCGGTTTGATGGCGGATTTGTTGCAATTCACAGCTTTGCCCACGTGCCGTGCCCCGATTCTCCCCGAGGTTGCGCGCGCCGGTTGAGAAGTGGCGTGGGGGCTGTATAGGCGCGGGAGGCGGCTGTTTTGCTGGTGATGGAGGTTTGGCGATGAGCAAGGTTCTGGTGATCGGCGCGGGCGGGGTCAGCTCGGTTTGCGTGCACAAGATGGCGATGAACCCGGGGATCTTCTCCGACATCCATCTGGCCAGCCGCACGGTGAGCAAGTGCGAGGCGATTGCGGAATCGGTGAAGAGCCGCACCGGGGTCGAGATCAGCACCTATGCGATTGATGCCGAGGATGTGCCGGCGCTGACCGCGCTGATCAAGGCGACGGGGGCCGGGCTGGTGGTCAATCTGGCGCTGCCCTATCAGGATCTGACGATCATGGATGCGTGCCTGGCGGCGGGTGCCAACTACATGGATACGGCGAACTATGAGCCCAAGGATGTGGCCAGGTTCGA
Organism: uncultured Sphingomonadales bacterium; assembly: GCA_903923465.1. Lineage (GTDB taxonomy): Bacteria > Pseudomonadota > Alphaproteobacteria > Sphingomonadales > Sphingomonadaceae > Novosphingobium. The sequence continues at coordinate 6,556 of CAIXXP010000038.1, forward strand.
GTATCACTGGCAGTGGGCCTATCAGGATCGCTTCAAGGCGGCGGGGCTGATGGCGCTGCTGGGCAGCGGTTTCGACCCCGGCGTGACCAGCGTTTTCGCGATGTGGCTGAAGAAGCACAAGCTGCGCACCATCCGCCAGCTCGACATTCTGGACTGCAATGGCGGCGACCATGGGCAGGCCTTTGCCACCAATTTCAACCCCGAGATCAATATTCGCGAAGTGACGGCGCCGGCGCGGCATTGGGAAAAGGGTGCGTTTGTCGAGACGCCGGCGATGGCGCACAAGGTGCAGTTCGACTTCGAGGGCGTGGGCCCCAAGAATATGTACATGATGTATCATGAGGAGCTGGAGAGCCTCGCGAAGTTCATTCCCGAGCTGGAGCGGGCGCGGTTCTGGATGACCTTTGGCGATGCCTATATCACCCACCTGAATGTGTTGCAGGCGGTGGGGATGACGCGGATCGACCCGGTGATGTATGAAGGGCGCGAGATCATTCCGTTGCAGTTCCTGAAGGCGGTGCTGCCGGAGCCCAGCACGCTGGGGGCGACGACCAAGGGCAAGACCAATATCGGCGATATCGCCACGGGCGAAGCGCTGGACGGGTCTGGTGAGAAGACCTTCTACATCAGGAATATTTGCGACCATGAGGCGTGCTATGAGGAAACCGGCAATCAGGCGGTGAGTTATACCACCGGCGTGCCGGCGATGATCGGCGCGGCGATGATGCTGACGGGCGCGTGGAAGGGTGCCAATGGCGAAGGGGGTGTGTTCAATATCGAGCAGCTCGATCCCGATCCGTTCATGGCGATGCTGAACACGCAAGGCCTGCCGTGGACGGTGGAGGAGCTGGCGGGGCCGGTGGCGTTTTGATGCCGGTGGCTTTCTGATGCGCTGGACCGCGCTGCTGCCGATTGCGCTGCTGGCGGCGTCGAACCTGGTGATGAACGTGGCGTGGTATGGGCATTTGAAGGCGCCGCACCGGGCGCTGTGGCTGGCGGTGTTGCTGAGCTGGGCGCTGGCGTTTTTCGAATATTGCCTGGCGGTGCCGGCCAATCGCATCGGGGCGAAGGTCTATTCGCTGGCGCAGCTGAAGACGATGCAGGAAGTGTTTTCGCTGGCGGGGTTCATTCTGGTCGCCTGGGCGCTGTTCGGGGTGAAGCCGGGGGTGAGCCAGCTGGCGGGCTTTGCGCTGATTTTGGCGGGCGCGGCGCTGGTGTTCAAATCGCCGCTGGGGTGAAGGATTGCTGTGATGGAAACGAAAGCTGGCGATCCCGGGGCCTTTGCCCATTTTGACCTGAGCCGGGTGGATAGCCCGGCGTTTGTGGTGGATGTGGCGCGGTTGCGGGCCAATCTGGCGGTGCTTGCGGATGTGCGCGACCGGGCGGGCATCAGGGTGCTGGCGGCGATGAAGGCCTTTTCCATGTGGCGGGTGGCGCCAATCATCGGCGAATATCTCGATGGGGTGTGCACCAGCGGGTTGTGGGAGGCTCGGCTGGCGCGGGACTATTATGCGTCTGGTAAAAGGGGGGCGGAGATCGCCACCTATTGCGCGGGGTATAAGGCGGAGGATCTGCCGGAGATCTGCGCGATATCCGACCATGTGATTTTCAACTCGCCGGGGCAGATCGCGCGGTTTCGGGGTGTGCTGGATGCGGCCAAAGATTCCGGGCGCGCGGGGTTTGATGTGGGGCTGCGGATCAACCCGCAGCATGCGACCGGCGAGGTGGCCAAGTATGACCCTTGCGCGCCGTTTTCCCGGCTGGGCTTTCCGGTGGAGCAACTGGTACCCGAGCATCTGGATGGCGTGACGGGGCTGCATTTTCACGCGCTGTGCGAACAGGATTTCGCGCCGCTGGCAGAGACGTGGGAGGCGGTGAAGTCTCGCATTGCGCCTTACCTGGCCACCCATGGCGGGCCGGTGCGCTGGCTGAATTTTGGCGGCGGGCACCACATCACGCGCGCCGATTATGACCGGGACGCGCTGGTGGCGTTTCTGCGGCAGGTGAAGGCCGAGACCGGCTGCGAGCTCTATCTGGAGCCCGGCGAGGCGGTGGCGCTGGATGCGGGGATTCTGGTGGGGACGATCCTTGATACCGCGTGGAACGGGATGAAACTGGCGATCACCGATATTTCCGCCACTTGCCATATGCCCGATGTGATCGAGGCGCCCTATCGGCCGGCGATGTTGGGCGAGGGGCCGGCGCCGGAGGCGGGGGAGCCGTTGCCCTTAATCGATCGGGGGGACGGCTTGGTGCGGCTGGGCGGGCCGTCTTGCCTGGCCGGCGATGTGATTGGCGATTACCGCATGCCGGGTGAGCTGGCGGTGGGCGCGCGGTTCGCCTTCCTCGATCAGGCGCATTACTCGATGGTGAAGACCACCACCTTCAATGGCGTGCCGCTGCCCTCGATCTGGCTGTGGGATTCGGCCGATGACAGGCTGGAATGCGTTAAATGCTTCGGCTGGGAGGCGTTTCGCGACCGGCTGAGCTGAAGGGCGGCGGGCGCCGCGGGCGGGCGGGGGTCTTCGCGCTGTCACAAAGCCGTCACATAACTGCCATATAGACTTAACATGGCCTATCCTCGCGCGATTCGGGGGGATATTTTGCCGTCAAGCCCCCCTTTTTTCTTGCGGATTTCCGGCCTTGGCCTATAGGGACCCTCCGCTGCCCCATGGGGACTTCCAAACCGCAAGGCAGCTTCGTCCTTTGTGTTCTGGCCGCAAGGCCTATTGGGGGTCCCTTGAATTGCAC
>CAIXXP010000039.1 GCA_903923465.1 uncultured Sphingomonadales bacterium
ATGCCGAGGATGGCCAGCCCCTGATCAAGGCCAGCGAGCATTACTTTGGCCATAGCGCACGCGAAGCCACCCTAGCCGAATCCGCTGTTCTCGCTGGATTGATGAAAGCGCCAAGTAAGCTTGCGCCCGATCGCAATCCTGACGGGGCGAATGAGCGCGCGGCGCAGGCCTGCTCAGCGAATGCGGATTTCCGAGAAGCTGAGCGTTGATCAGAAAACCGTGAAATCGGCGACGAGAGTTATCGAGATCCTGGAGTTTTTCGACGACCTGCAGGCGCCCGCCACGGTGATGGAAGTGGCCGATTCCCTCGGCTATCCCCAGTCCAGCACCTCGGCGCTGCTGCGCAGCCTGGTGGCGCTGGGCTACATCAACTACGATGCCTTCAAGCGCACCTATGTCACATCGAGCCGGGTTGCGCTGCTGGGCAGCTGGATGAAGGCGCAGTTCCTGTCCGAGGGCGCCATCATCACCATGATGAAGGAAATCAGCGAGGCGACCGGCGACACAATTGTGCTGGCCAACCGCAACGGCCTGCACATGCAGTATATTCATGTCATTCAGGCCACCAGCGCCGCCCGGCTGCACATGACGCTGGGCACGGTGCGGCCCATCGCCAGCTCCGGCGCGGGCTATGCCCTGCTGGGCACGTTGCCCGATAACGAGATCCGCCGGATCGTCATGCGCATCAACGCCGATGCCGAGGATGGCCAGCCCCTGATCAAGGCCAGCGAGCTGATTGCCGAGCTGGAGGCGGTTCGTCGGCGCGGCTACGCCTTCACCTGCGACATGGTGACGCGGGGCGGCGGGATCATCGCCGCACCCCTGCCGCATGAGGATGGCCGCGCCCAGATGGTGCTGGGCATCGGCGGCATCAGCGAGGTGATGCGCGGGCGCGAGGCCGAACTGGCGAAGATTTTGCTCGGCGCGATCGAATCACATTTCGGCGCGGGCAGCCGGGTGCCTGCCGAAATCGCCGCCGGCATCGCCGAGAATCGGGCCGGGCGGGAACTGGTGCGACTCGATTGACCGCGGGAAGCGGGCGCGGCGGGCTCCATTCCAGGGCCCGGCGACCCGCCGTTCCGGGCGCGAGGCGAGATGATGGCGGCAGGCAAGATTCTTGTTGCAGTGATGCCAATTTGTCGTAAAACTGACGACTTGTAAGTTTTACAAAAGCGGGAGAATTCAGATGAAGCTTGAGGACATGATCATTGTCAGCGTCGACGACCACATCGTCGAGCCCGGCAATATGTATGACAACCACCTCACCCAGGCCCAGAAGTCGATTGCGCCCGTGATGCGCCGCGACGCCAATGGCGCCGACTACTGGCTGTATGAAGGCCGCCGCGCGGGCGCCGTGGGCCTGAACGCGGTTGCCGGCCGCCCGAAGGAAGAGTTTGGCTTCGAGCCCGCCTCGCTCAGCGAGATGCGCAAGGGTTCCTACGACATTCATGGCCGCATCGACGACATGAACGTCAACGGCATTCTCGCCTCGGTCAACTTCCCCAGCGTGGTCGGCTTCGACGGCAGCCTGTTCCACAGCTTCGAGAACAAGAAAGACGCCATCACCATCCTGCAGGCCTATAACGACTGGCACATCGACGAGTGGTGCGGCACCTATCCCGGGCGCAACATTCCGCTCGCGCTGGTGCCGTTCTGGGATATCGAGGCGACCGTGGCCGAGCTGAAGCGCGTCAGCGCCAAGGGCTGCCACGCCATCACCTTCAGCGACAATCCCGCCACCAAGGGTCTGCCCAGCATCCACAACGAGTATTGGGAACCCCTGTGGAAGACCTGCAACGACCTGCAGATCGTGGTGAACATCCACATCGGTTCGGGCGCCCAGGCACCCCACGCCTCCATGGAATCGCCGATCGACGCCTGGATCACGACGATGCCGATCTCCATCGTCAATTCCGCGGCGGACTGGACCCATCTGAAGGCGCTGCAGCGCTACAAGGACCTGAAGATCTCGCTCTCCGAGGGCGGTATTGGCTGGATTCCCTATCTGCTGGAGCGGATCGACTTCACGCATGAGCACCACAGTGCCTGGACCCACGCCGACTTCGGTGGCCGCAAGCCCAGCGACATCTTCCGCGAGCACTTCCTGACCTGCTTCATCGACGACAAGTTCGGTCTGGATAACGTTGATGCCATCGGCGAGGACAACATCGCCTATGAGTGCGACTATCCGCACAGCGACACGCTGTGGCCGGTCGCGCCGGAGCGTCTGTACGACACCGTCAAGCACCTGCCGGATGCCACGATCAACAAGATCACGCATGAAAACGCGCTGAAGTGGTTCAACTTCGATGCCATCGGCCTCGTCGGTGGTCGCGAGAATGCCACCGTCCGCGCGCTGCGCAAGGCGGGGGAGCATGTCGACACCTCGCCGGTGTCCTATGGCGGCCACGCCCCGCTGGCAGCGGGCGAAAAGGCACGCCCCGTTACTTCGGCCGACATCACCAAGATGTTCCAGCGCAGCACCGAGCTGGACGGCATGGTGGAGCCCGCCGAATAAGCGGCAGGCTTGCGCCGGCCGCAGCACAAGTGTGATCAATTCGGGATGCCCGTGCGCCTGAATGACTTGTGCTGCGGCAGGCAATAGACTTGAACGCATGCTGGACCCGTTGGTCGGCTGCCCGCGGGCGGCCGGCCAATTGGTCGTGATGGATATAGACACATACAGAGGGGATTGGGTCCATGAAGCGGAGTGCCAAACAATGAACGCAGGGTTTCAACGCTCGCTGCCGCGCCTGGACGATCTCAACCGCGCCTTTTGGACCGGGGGTGAGCACGGCAAGTTGATGATCCTGCACTGTCAGGATTGCGGCAATTGGCTGCATCACGCCGGCCCGGTGTGCCCCAAGTGCTTCGGCCGTCATCTGCAGCCGGAGGCGGTCTCCGGCAAGGGCACCGTGTTCAGCTTCACGATCAACGCCAAGGCCTGGGCACCGGGCATGGAAGTGCCCTATGTGCTGGCCGTGGTCGCCCTGGACGAGCAGCCTGGCCTGCAAATGCTGACCAATCTGAAGGACGTCGCGCCCGAGGACGTGAAGATCGGCATGCCGGTCGAGGTCTTCTTCGAGCATGACGACGATGTGTGGCTGCCGATGTTCCGGCCCGCCGCCTGACGCCTGATAATAAGCAGAAAAACAAAACAAATTCCCGAAAACATTGCCTAGGTCGAGGAGAAAAACCGTGGCTGTCGTTCAAGAAATGGTCATCGAGCAGGAGACCCGTACGCTCCCTTATCCCATCTATGATGGTGACGGGCATATCTACGAGGTTCAGGATAGCTTCCACCGCCACCTGCCGAAGAAGTATCGCAGCGCCTTCCAGTATGTAACGGTCGAAGGTCGCACGAAGCTGGCGGTGAACGGGATGATCAGCGACTACATCCCCAATCCCAATTTCGAGGTGGTCGCCGCACCTGGCAGCCACGAAATGTGGTTCCGCGGCAACAATCCCGAGGGCCTGTCGCTGCGCGAGATGACCGGCGATCCGCTGGCCAACCAGCCGGAATTCCACAATGCCGAGGCGCGCCTCAAGCTGCTCGACAAGCAGAACATCCACGCGCAGTTGATCTTCCCCACGCTGGCTTCGGTTATCGAGGGCCACATGAACGAGGATCACGAGCTGATGGCCGCGGTCATCCACGCGCTCAACGCCTGGGTCGTGGATGAATGGAGCTTCTCCTATAAGGATCGCCTGTTCCCGGCCGCCTACGTCTCGCTGGCCAATGTCGAACTGGCAGTTCAGGAGCTGGAATTCGCGCTGGCCAATGGGGCGCGCGCCATCATGATCCGCCCCGCGCCGGTGCCGGGCCATTTCGGCTCGCGTTCGCCGGGCAGCGCCGAATTCGACCCCTTCTGGGCGCGCGTCAATGAAGCGGGCGTCTTTGTCACCCTGCACGTCTCCGACAGCGGCTACGACCAGATCTATCAGTGGTGGAGCAAGGGCGCCAAGGAAGCCCTGGCCTTCGACCGTTCCGACCCGCTGAAGGCCTGCATCGACCTGCAGGGCCGCGCCGTGGCCGACATGTGCGCGTCGCTCATCGCGCATGGCGTGGTCACGCGCTTCCCCAACATCCGCTTCCTTTCGGCGGAGAATGGCTCGATCTGGATTCCGCATCTCTTCAAGATGTTCAAGCGCGCCTATGGCCAGATGCCGACCTCGTTCGCCCGCCACCCGATTGACCAGTTCCAGGAATCCTTCTTCGTCGAGCCCTACTACGAGGAAGACATGAACGAGCTGCGCCAGTACGTGCCGGTCGAGCGCCTGATTTTCGGCAGCGACTGGCCGCATGCCGAATGCCTCGCCAAGCCGCTTGATTTCCTGCACGAGATCAAGGACTTCACTGACGCCGAGCGCCAGTTGTTCATGAGCAGCAACATGAAGGGGCTGCTTGAGGGCAAGCGCTGATCGCATCGCGAGCACAAAAAAGCCGGCGCG
>CAIXXP010000040.1 GCA_903923465.1 uncultured Sphingomonadales bacterium
CAATGCCACCTTCGCCTTGAATGCCGGGCTGTGGTTCCGGCGTGGTCGTCTGCTCATCTGATCTCCTGTCATGCGGCAAGATGGCCGCCGTCAGGCAGAAAATCTACTCATCCCCGTGTGCAGTTTTGCCAGGCCACCTCTAAAGGCTGGCGAAGCGCGTTTTTTTAGGTTGTGCGACGGTCAGCTTCAGGATGCACTCGGGATCACGATGTTGATGCTGAATTTGGTCTGCTGATGTGCGTCAGGCTCGGCATACATCCCTTGGAGCCGGGCTGCCGATTCTACCCCCCGATGCAATTGCCCCGAAACCGCTGCCAGGGCGGAATGCAGGTTCTCATCTGCCGCAGCGATCGCAGCCCCTTCAAGTCGATCCAGTGAACGTGCCAGTCGCTCGACCAAGCTGGTCAGTGTCATGATTTCGCCGGCCGTGGGTGCCGCGCCGGACATGATGGCCTTGGCTCTTTCAACGGGTTCGCGGACCTGACGGACAGGCTGAAGCATTTTTGCTGCTGCCGCTAGTTTCGGCGCGATGCAGTTCAGCTTGTGGCGGCCCAGCGCCGACTTACTGATAGAAAATTGTGCGGCCGTTGCAGCAATTGAATTGCCCTCCGAGAGTGCGGACTCGATGTCCACGTGATTGTGCCGAAGGCAGATAGAACAAACCGGTGCAGCCATAACGATGTAACATTATCACATTGCGGCGATTCCGCCTAGCCATCCCGGCTTTCCCATCTTGGGGGTGCGATGCAACGAACGGGTAAGGTGCCGGGGAGGGGGTGTGGTCCTTGGTCCCACCCGCCAAGGTGGCTCTGCTTCACTGATTCAATTTTCCGATCGACCTTAAGTATTTGATTCAAAATCTCGATAAGGTCCCTCTCCAGGGGTGTGTTAGCTTGGCTGCCCTTCCGTTCGATCGGCAGCATCCTGACGATTCTGCGTCGCACGCAAATGTGCCACGCGATCCAGAGCGAAGTGGGTGCGCTGCTTCCATATTGCTTCCAAAAATTCAGTCTCTCAAAAGCGGGGTGAGTAAGATGATGAAAGACAATACTTTTCCGACGCTCAGCCGGATAGAGCACCAGATTCCTAATCTGGGGGCCATGGGTTCGAATCCCGTCGGGTGCACCATTTTTTCCAATGGGTTATATGGCGTGCCGGGAAGGGTGCCGGAGAATAATTCACGCCCCGGTATCAAATGGCTTCAGGCAGTGCGGTTTCGCGCTGTTTCACGATTTGTTCAGACGGCGAACCCCATGTAGTCCCAATGTCGTGGCAATCCGCTGGATTGTTCGCTGAAATCCCTGTTCCAGCACCCTGTTGCGCGTGGTTAAGCGCAATAAATTGTCCATCTCCAAGACATGCCGCCTCGGCTTGTCCTCGGGCCAGAGGGGAGCCCTGCGCGGGCCGCCCCCATTTTCGGCGCCACGCCGTTTGCGGGCGCTTGGCGGATTTTGGCCGCCAGCGTTGCGCCAAAGATGCGGGCGTCGCTGTGGGCGGGGCGCGGCACCTGTTGGCATTCGGCACGCCGATCAGATTGTGCTGTGGGTGATGTTTTGGGCGAACGCCGAGACCGAATAGTTGTGCCATTCGTATCCGGCGCGTGCTTCAGCGGGTTGTTCGGTGGTATACTTCAAGCATTGGTTGCCCATGGCGCGTCATGGCCTTAGGTGAGCGCAGCGCATCCCAGGAAAAACAATGAGCCCGCAATCCCTTATCGCTCACAGTACGGTCGCTGCCGTCGTCAGCGATCCGCGTCTACCGGATAATCCCATTGTTGCCTGCAATGATGCCTTTGTTCGGCTGACCGGTTATCCTTTGGCGGAAATACTCGGCCGCAATTGCCGTTTTCTGCGCGGGCCAGAAACGGCGCCCGAGCGCACCGGCCTGTTGCGCCAGGCGATAAAGGCCGCCCGCCCGGCGCTGGTGGAGCTGATCAACTACCGCAAGGACGGCACGACGTTCAACAACGCGGTGATGATCGCGCCGCTGTTCGATGAGCGGGGAGAGCTGATCTACTACATCGGCTCGCAGGTCGAGGTAACCGGCCCGGCCCCCGGCCGACAGGAAACCGCGCGCCAGATGGTTGACCGGCTCACCCGCCGCCAACGGCAAATTCTGACGGCGCTGGCCAAGGGCATGCTCAACAAGCAGATCGCCCACGAGCTGTGCCTGAGCGAACGGACGATCAAGATGCACCGGGCCGCGATGTTGCGGGCGCTGGAGCTGAACAGCAGCGCCGAGGCGATCCGTCTCGCCATAGAGGCCGGGCTGTAATGCCCCTTTAGGCGCCTTCTCCTGGGGCGCGCGGCGGTTTATGCCATCGGCCATGACCAGTTTGCCGCTGTGCCCCCCTGACATGCCCGCGTTGCCATGACACCCAGCCTGCTGTGGCTTCGCCAGGATCTGCGGATCAGCGACCATCCCGCGTTGGCGGCGGCGATGGCCGAGGGCGGCGTGGTGCCGGTCTACATCCTCGACGACGAGCGCCCGGGCGCTTGGCGCATTGGCGGGGCTCAGCGCTGGTGGCTGCACCACAGCCTTGTCGCCCTCGGCCAAAGCTATGCCAAACGCGGCAGCGCGCTGGTGCTGCGGCGGGGCGACAGTGTGGCGATCCTGCGCGAACTGGCGCGTGACCTCGGCACCACCCGCATCCATGCCATCCGCCATTTCGAACCGTGGCACCGCGAGGCCGAGGCGGAACTTGCCGAGACGCTGGATCTGGTGCTGCACGAGGGCAACCAGCTGGTCGATCCGCGGTCCGTGCTGAACGGCAGTGGCCAGCGTTATCGCATGTTCACCCCGTGGTACAACCGGGTGCAGCAAATGATGCCGCCGCCGCAACCCCTGCCGGCGCCAGACGCCATTCCCGCACCGCCGTTCTGGCCGCAATCCGAGCCGCTGGCCGCCTGGGACCTGTTGCCCACCGCCCCTGATTGGTCGACCGGGTTCGCCGAGTGGCAGCCCGGCGAAAAGGGTGCATGGCGGCGTCTGCGCCACTTTGTCGATCTGGTCGGGAGCTACAAGGACGACCGCGACCTGCCGTCGCTCAGCGCCACGTCCCGCCTTTCGGCGCATCTGCATTTCGGCGAAATCTCGCCGCGCGCGGTGTGGCAGGCGGTGGCGGGGCATTCCGGCCCCGGCGCCGCCTGCTTTCGCTCCGAGATCGCCTGGCGCGAGCATGGGCTCAACCTTGTTGATCAATTCCCGCGCTATGCGGAGCAAAACGGGCGCGCGCCGTTTGACCGCTTCCCGTGGCGCGAAGGCGCCGAGGCGGATCGGGATTTTCGCGCCTGGAGGAAAGGCCAGACCGGCTATCCCGTGGTGGATGCCGGCATGCGCGAGCTGTGGCAGACCGGCTGGATGCATAACCGGGTGCGGATGATTGCCGCCTCGTTTCTGGTGAAGCACCTGTTGATCGACTGGCGGCGCGGCGAGCGCTGGTTCTGGGATTGCCTGCTCGACGCGGATCTTGGTGCCAATGCGATGAACTGGCAATATGTCGCGGGCTCTGGCGTGGATGCGCCGGTGTTCTCGCGGATGATGGCGCCGCTGGTGCAAAGCCCAAAGTTCGACATGGCAGGCTACATCCGCCGGTTTGTGCCGGAACTTGCGCATTTGCCGGACGGGGCCATCCACCACCCGCATCAGTTCGGTGCCACCCCCGCCACCTATCCACAGCCGCTGATCAGCCACGAGGCCGCCCGGGCCCGCGCGATGGCGGCGTGGGGCAGCCTGCGCGGCGGCTGAACGTTACGCGACGCCCGCCCTTGGCTGAACGCCCAGGGCAGCGCTCAGCCGGCGCAGGCTTTCCTCGCGGTGTCGCCGGGCCCGCGCGGCGCCCCCGGCGGGGTCTTTCTGGCCGGCCAGCGCGATCAGTTCGGCCGGATCGGTCGCCTCGTCGAGTGCGACATGGACGACACCCTCGATCTCGCACAGGCGCTGGATCAGCGAGCCCTTGCGCACCACTACCGGCACCCCCAGCTGCATCGCCCGGCCCAATATGCCCGATGCCTGATCGTATTCCGGCGCATAGACGCACCAGATGAGATCGGCGGAGGCATAGAGATCCAGCAATTCCTCATCGGTGATGAAGCGCGGCCGGGCAAAGCCACCCGCCGCCGCAAAGGCATCGGCGCTGTGGATCATCTCCGGCGCCACCTTGCCGCCGCTGGCGAACAGCATCGCGTCGCGCAAGGGTGCGGAGGACAGATAGAGGCCGGTGAACAGGTCGAAACCCTTGGAGGTATCCTGTCGCCCGATTGTGCAGCAAACCTTGCGGCCCGCCGCCGCAGTGGCAATAGCCGCAGCCAGCGGGCCGGGGGCATGCGCGGAAACTTGCCCGTCGCCGGTCAGGTCCCAGGTCTCGAAATCATAGAACCAATCGTCGGCGATTGTCGCAAAGCCCGGCTCGACCGCAAACGGCAGGATGATGAGGGTGCGCGTGCCGGGCAGGCGGCACAGCGCCCGTAGGCACCAGCGCTTGAAGCGCAGGCGCAGGTTCTGCCCCTCTAGCGCCGGCCTCGGGCGGAAGAGGAAGCCCACCGTGCGGCGGCCGAGCAGGCTGCGCAACAGGCACACCGCCACATATTTGCTCAGCGATTCCTCGATCAACGGCACCAGCACCGGCTGCCGGGTCAGCGCCGCGCCCCAGCTGAAAGGCACCCGTTGCGTAACGTAGAGCCGGTTCAGCAGCGCCATATAGTTCCCGCGATGGCCATCATCGTTCATGGCCAGATCGAGGATGATCACGGTTTCGTCTTTGGTGGTCATAGGCGCGGCACCATTGTTATTCGCTGGCCGCCGTGGCGACCACACCCGCCGGCGTCGGCCGCGACGCCCCGCGACCCAGGCCGATCAGCGGCTCGTTCAGGCGCAAGACCAACAGGTTGCTGAATATCAGGCAGGATGCGGTCACGGCGACGATCATGAAGGGCATGCCGGCAAAGCCGAATGCCAGCCCGCCCAGCAGCAGCAGGATATCGCCCGTGCCCGTGGCGATCAACACCCCGCGCAGCCGCCCGGTCGCCTGCCCGAGCAGATAGGCCGGCGCGCACCAGCCGGCCGTCAGGCAGCCCATGCCGAGCAGCGAAACAAAGGCGACGAACTGGTAATGGATCGCCCCGAACCAGATCAGCGAAATGACCGGCGACCCCAGGATGATGCCGCCGAATATGAAGAACAGCACCCGCCCGGTATTGCGCCGGGTCTTGCGATACAGTTCCTGCGCCTGCGGAATATCGGTCAGCGCATAGCGGGTGAGGGCGGGCACGGTGGCACCGGCGGCGCTGGCGGTCACGTTGCGGGCGGTGGCCACGGTCTTGTAGGCGGATTCGAACAGCCCTTGCATCTGCATGCCGCCAAAATGGCTGACCAGCACCTTGGACAGCGGCTCGAACAGGCTGTTGGCGATATTGGCGGCCTGCAGCATCAGGCTCACGCTCAGCATTTCGCGCAAGATCCGCCAGCGGAAGCCGAGCGGCAGGCGGAATTGGCCGAGGTTCACGCAAATCACCACCCAGGCAACCACGGTCGCCAGCAGGAACTGGGTGATCTGCGCCGTGGCAAAGCCGACCAGCCCATAGCGGGGCACCAGCCACACCACCAGGCCCAGCTGCAAAAGGTTGCCCGAAATCATGATGATCGAGCGGATAAAGCCAAGGTGCAGCGAGATCAGCGAACTGTTGACGATCATGCCCAGATTGACGCTGACGACGGCGCAAACCATCCACGGCAGCGCCTGCCGCGCCACCGCGACATGGGCGGGGCCCACCAGCAGCACCAACCAATGCGTCACGGCGAGGTAGCTCAGGAATGACAGCGTGCTGATCATCGTGAAATTGCTGATGATGGCGGTGCCGAGATAGCCCCAGATCCGTTTGGTGTCCCGCTTCGCGTCCAGCCCGGCGATGAAGCGCGTGGAGGCCCCGCCGAGGCCCAGATCACCCAGCCCGCTCAGCCCGAGCCACGCCATCATCGCCGACCAGATGCCAAGCAACTGAAACCCGCCGAGGCGAACGACCACGCGGTAGCTGATGAAGGTCAGCAGGCTGGTGGTGCACACCTCGACAAAGCTGAACATGACGTTGCGGCGCACGTTCAGCATGGCAAAAACGCTCTGCGAGCGAGAACCCGGCGAGGGGCGCGGATCTTCCGGAAACGGCGGCTATGCCGCAGGCCGCGAGCCTCGCCGCG
>CAIXXP010000041.1 GCA_903923465.1 uncultured Sphingomonadales bacterium
GGTCTTGGCCTGGGTGATATAGCGCAGCTTGATGCGGCGCCCGCCCGGTGCTGGCGGCGGATTATTGGCCAGCGCGATGTCGAACCAGCGGTTGAGCTCGGCGGTGGGGATACGCTTGCTCCACGCCGCGCGCAGTTCAAAGGCGGTGGCGATCAGCTGGTCCAGCCCCTTGCCGGTGCGGGCGGAAACGGTGAGCAGCGGCAGCCCGCGCACCTGCGCGAGGCCATCATCCAACGCGGCGCGCACGCCATTGAACAGGCCCGATGGCCCTTCGGCGACGTCCCATTTGTTAATGGCGACGATGAGGGCCCGGCCCTCTTCCAGCGCCATGGCGGCAATCTTCAGGTCCTGATGCTCAAGCCCGCGCGTGGCATCCAGCAGCAGCACCACTACCTCGGCAAAGTCCACTGCGTGGCGGGCATCGGCCACGGCCATTTTTTCCAGCTTGTCCTGCACCAGCGCCTTCTTGCGCATGCCGGCGGTGTCGATCAGGCGGACGGGGCGTTCTTCCTCGGTCTGGGGGTCGGTCCACACCCAGTCGATGGCGATGGAATCGCGGGTGATGCCCGCTTCCGGCCCGGTGAGCAGGCGGTTCTCGCCCAGCATGGCGTTGATCAGGGTGGATTTACCGGCATTCGGGCGCCCGACGATGGCCAGCTTCAGCGGTGCGGCGTTCAGCGCCTCCTCGTCTTCCTCTTCCGGCTCGCCGCTCTCCTCACCCTCGCGGCTGCCATAGGGTTCGTCGGCATCGTCGTCGTCGCCCTTGGGCAGCTTGGGCTCCAGTATCGGCAGCAGGGCCTCGAACAGCTCGGCCATGCCCTGCCCGTGCTCGGCGCTGATCGCCACCGGCTCGCCAAGGCCGAGTGAATAGGCCTCCAGCAGGCCGCCCTCGCCCGCGCGGCCCTCGGCCTTGTTGGCCAGCAGCACCACCGGCAGCGGTTGCCCATGCCCGCCCCGAGACTCCCGCAACCAGCGGCCAATCTCCTCGTCCAGCGGGGTGATGCCCGCTCGAGCGTCAATCACGAACAGCGCCACATCGGCGCCAGCAATGCTCACCTCGGTTTGCGCGCGCATGCGGCCGGGCAGGCTGGAGGGATCGGTATCCTCCCAGCCGGCGGTATCGACGATGGTGAAATCGAGGCCGACGAGATGGGCCTGGCCCATGCGCCGGTCTCGCGTGACGCCGGGCTGATCGTCGACCAGCGCCAGTTTCTTGCCGACGAGTCGGTTGAACAGGGTCGACTTGCCGACGTTGGGGCGGCCGATAATGATTACCTGGGGAAGATCTGTGTTGGTCATGTGACCCCCCAACTGGCCCATAACCCCCAAAACAGCAAGCAAAACGGCGGGAACACCCGGCAAACCCGTGCCGCCCCCCCGGCAGCACGTTGCCGAAATAGTAACCATTCCCCGCAGGGTAGCCCTAACCGGCGCCTGATAATTTTGTTTACATGAAGAAGCGGATCCTTGCCCTGGCAGCGATGGTGACGATGGCTGTGGCCACGCCGACACCCGCAAGCCCTATCGACGACATCCTCGCGGTGTCGGGCGGTGGCTCGATCAAGCTGCCGCCATATCTGCAATGCGTGCCCTATGCGCGCCAGGTGACGGGTGTTCGCCTGTTTGGCGATGCCCATACCTGGTGGGGCCAGGCCGCAGGGCACTACGCGCGCGGGTTTGCGCCGAAAGTGGGGGCGGTGATGACCTTCAAGCCCCATGGCAAGATGGTGCTGGGCCATGTGGCAGCGGTGAGCCGGATTGTCGATTCGCGCACCATTCTGCTGCGCCATGCCAACTGGAGTATCATCCATGGGCGGCGCGGCCAGATCGAGAATGACGTTGAGGCGGTGGATGTATCGCCGAACAACGACTGGAGCGCGGTGCGCGTGTGGTTCGACCCGATCAAGGGCCTGGGCAGCACGGCATGGCCGGTACAGGGCTTCATCTACAACAAAAAGCCCCTGCGCGGCGAGCATGACCTCAGCCGCTCCGGCCGGGCGGACGATCCGATCGGCCAGTTGATCGCCGCCTTCCTCAAGTGGTAGCTTTTTGGGTTAAGGATTAAGGGTCAGGTGCGAGGGGGTACCCCCTCGCGCTCCCGATACTGCCTGCGTCGCGCGTCGGTTCACCGTCGCATCTGGTCGCACAGCCCGATAATTAAAGCGGCTTCGCCGCCATGGCGCCTGCTCAGGCCTTCGCGACCGGCGCGCCCTCGCCCAGATCCTCATACCACGCCTCGACCGGCCCGCTCAGCTTGATGGTCAAAGGCTGGCCCTTGCGGTCCATCGCCTTGCCGGCCTGCACCCGCACCCAGCCTTCGGAAATGCAGTATTCCTCGACATTGGTGCGCACCACGCCCTTGAAGCGGATGCCCACGCCCCGCGCCAGCTTCTCCTGATCGAAGAACGGACTCTTGAAACTGATGGCCAGGCGATCGGGCGGCACATCGGCGCCGGTGGCGGCAGCAGGCGTCTCGGGCGTGGCTTCTGGCGTTTCGTCAGTCATAGCCGATGCGCTTTAGGTGCCGCGCGGGCGGAGTCAACCGCCTGTTGATTCTTGCGGCGGTGGCAACCTGCGGTTAACCGCCATAGCCTATCAGGGACCCGCCGGCAGACCTTGCCGGCCAACCAGTAACCCTCTTGTCAAGCGGCGCCACCTTCTCTAAGGGCGCTGCTCCGCCCAAGGATCTCCCTTGGCCAAGCGGGCGCGTAGCTCAGTGGTAGAGCACACCCTTCACACGGGTGGGGTCGCAGGTTCAATCCCTGCCGCGCCCACCATAAAACCCTCTGAAATAAGGGGATTTTATGAGACCCATTCCGCCGGCGAAAATTTTCAAAACGGAAAATAACGGGAACAAAC
>CAIXXP010000042.1 GCA_903923465.1 uncultured Sphingomonadales bacterium
CCCCATCGCCAGCGACGACCGCAAGGTGAGCCCGCCCAAGCGCGCCGAGATGAAGGCCAGCATGGAAAGCCTCATCCACCACTTCAAGCTCAATACCGAGGGCTTCCACGTGCCCGCCGGCGAGGTCTATGTCGCGACCGAGAGCCCCAAGGGCGAGTTCGGCGTCTATCTCGTCAGCGACGGCACCAACAAGCCCTATCGCTGCAAGATCCGCCCGACGGCGTTCAGCCATCTTCAGGCGATGGATTTCATGTGCAAGGGCCACATGCTGCCCGACATCACCGCCATTCTCAGCGCGATCGATGTCGTGTTCGGGGAGTGTGACCGGTGATCACCGCTTTGGTTTTGGGCGTGATCGCCTGGTTTACCGCCTTGCCGCTGGCCATCATGCTGGCGGTGGCGCTGCTGTGGCTGGTGGTGGTTTTCCTGCCGATCGTCATTGCGTTTCAGCGCCATGCGCGCTCGCGCTGGTGGATCGTGCTGCTGTCGCTGGTGCTTGGCCATACGGGCATTTTGTGGATTGCCGCGCTGGTCTGGGCCTGCGTGGGCGAGGTGGAAGCCCCCTATGCCCACTATGGTGACAATGGGGGAGGTGCGGCATGAGCAATCTGGCAACCGCCGAGGCGATGATCGCCGCCTATAACGCGCAGGATGTGGACACCTATGTCTCGTTCATGACCGATGACGCCTGCGAGGCGAATTATCGCGGGGCAGTGGTCCGTGAGGGTAAGGAAGGCACGCGCACCGGCCTTGCCGCCGCTTTCGCCAAATGGCCGCAGAACCATGCCGAGATCCGCCAAAGCCAAGCCATTGGCGACTATGTGCTGTTTCGTGAATATGTTACGCGCGGCCCCGCAACGGATGGTTCGCCGCTGGTCGAGCCTTTCGAGGTTGTCGCTGTCTATTCGTTCGAGGCCCATCCCGATCAAAAGGGCAAGTGCTCTCGCGTGGAGTTCATCCGCTAATGGCTGCCCGTCATCTTGAACCTGATACTGTCGCATTGCGTGCGCGCTGGGGCGCCTTTGCGTGGACCGCTGAGAACGCCGAAAAGGCCAGGGCCATTATCGCCCGCTACCCCGAGGGGCGCCAGCGCAGCGCGGTGATGCCGCTGCTCGATCTGGCCCAGCGTCAGGTGGGGGCGGAGACCAACACGCAGGGGTGGCTGCCGATTCCGGTGATGGAATTCGTCGCGCGCGAACTGGGCATGCCGATCATCCGCGTGGTGGAGGTGGCGACCTTTTACACCATGTATAATCTGGTGCCGGTGGGCCGGTTCCATGTGCAGGTCTGCGGCACCACGCCCTGCGTGCTGCGCGGCAGCGACGATCTGATTGCCGCCTGTCACCAGCGGGGCATGAAGGCCGGGCATGTGACGGCGGATGGCCTCTGGACCTTCACCGAGGTGGAGTGCATGGGCAATTGCGCCAGCGCCCCCATGGTGCAGATCAACGACGACAATTACGAGGACCTGACCGCCGACCGGCTGAACGGGATTCTCGATGCGCTGGCCAGGGGCGAGCAGCCGAAGACCGGCACGCAGGAGCCGGGCCGCCACACGGTGGAGCCGGTGGGCGCACTCTCCTCGCTGACCGCCATGGCGACGGAAAATCACGATTACCGGGGGGAGTGGTAAGTCATGGCTCTCGCTGACAAAGACCGCATTTTCACCAATCTCTATGGCTATCAGCCGTGGAATCTCGCCTCGGCGCAGGCGCGGGGCGATTGGGACAATACCAAGGCCCTGCTCGATCGCGGGCAGGATGCGATTATCGACGAGATCAAGGCCAGCGGCCTGCGCGGTCGCGGCGGGGCCGGCTTCCCGACGGGGATGAAGTGGAGCTTCATGCCGAAGGAGTCGAAAGACGGCCGGCCCAGCTTCCTCGTCATCAACGCCGATGAATCCGAGCCGGGCTCGTGCAAGGATCGCGAGATTATCCGCCACGATCCGCACAAGCTGATCGAGGGCGCGCTGGTGGCGGGCTACGCCATGCGGGCGCGGGCGGCCTATATCTACATTCGCGGCGAATATATCCGCGAGGCCGAGACGCTGTTTGCCGCCGTGGCCGAGGCTTATGACGCCGGGCTGATTGGCAAGAACGCTTGCGGCTCGGGCTATGATTTCGACGTTTTCGTGCATCGGGGGGCCGGGGCTTATATCTGCGGCGAAGAGACCGCGATGATTGAATCGCTGGAGGGCAAGAAGGGCCAGCCGCGGTTGAAGCCGCCTTTCCCGGCGGGCGCGGGCCTCTATGGCTGCCCCACCACGGTGAACAATGTTGAGAGCATCGCTGTGGCGCCGACCATTCTGCGGCGCGGCGCCTCGTGGTTCTCGTCCTTCGGGCGCGAAAACAACAAGGGCGTCAAGCTGTTCCAGATCAGCGGGCACGTTAATCGGCCCTGCGTGGTCGAGGAAGAGATGAGCATCCCGTTCAGTGAGCTGATCGAGAAGCATTGCGGCGGCATTCGCGGCGGGCGCGACAATCTGCTGGCGGTGATCCCCGGTGGTTCCTCGGTGCCCTTGGTGCCGGCGGAGCAGATCTGGGACGCGCCGATGGACTTTGACGGGCTGAAGGCGGTGGGCAGTGGCCTTGGCACGGCGGCCGTGATCGTGATGGACAAGTCGACCGATATTGTACGCGCCATTTCTCGGCTGTCGGCGTTTTATATGCATGAGAGCTGCGGCCAGTGCACGCCCTGCCGCGAGGGCACCGGCTGGATGTATCGCGTGATGGAGCGGCTGCGCACCGGCGATGCCGACATCAGCGAAATCGACATGCTGCAGCAGGTGACCAAGCAGGTGGAGGGGCACACGATCTGTGCTCTGGGCGATGCCGCTGCCTGGCCGATTCAGGGGCTGATCAAGCATTTCCGGCCGGAGCTGGAGGCGCGGATTAATGCGCATCAGCGGGAGGCGGCGGAGTGAATCCGTCCGTAACAAAAGAGCGTATCGAGGCCGCATATCGGTCTTTGGGATACAAGGATGGATGGCGCTTTATGGCGTGTCCAGAGGCTAATTTTTCCAATCCTCGAGTGCTTCTGGTGACGTTGAATCCCGGAGGCGGCGACGGTCGAGCTTTTGACGATCCGACTTGGTCGCAGGAAGCCGGTAGCGCATATCTGCACGAGAGCTGGGGGAATAAGCCTATTGGGAAGGCCTCCTTGCAGGTTCAGATTCAACGGCTTTTTGAGTTTCTGAATTTTCCTATCGACGACGCTGCTTCTGCTTATTTCATTCCATTTCGTAGCCCAAGGTTAGCAACCCTTGCGAACAAGAAGGCCGCCAACTCATTCGCTGAGGGGCTATGGGTGGACATAATAAAGGGGCTTACGCCTGAATATGTCATCTGCATTGGCAAACGAGTGGGGGAATATA
>CAIXXP010000043.1 GCA_903923465.1 uncultured Sphingomonadales bacterium
CTGCGGCCCTCGTTCAGATGACGGTGAATGAAATCCCGCTCGCCCGCGTCAATATGTTTGAATGCTTGTCTCATGGAAACACCCGCTATCCCGCCGGGTGTTGCGCTTCAAATTTGAGACCGCCGAGGTTAAGTGCTCATAAAGCCGCCTGGGTTGTTTTTCGACACGCCCTTCCAAGTCATACTGTGCCGCACAAACTCATCGGCACCCGAACATGCCCGCTCACCCCGCCCCAGACCGCCCCCAAAATAAGCTCGAGATCGACGCCAACGAGCGCGAACAGCTCTGGCAGCTCCTGCGCGAGGGTGGCTCGAAAGCGATGCCGGACGAGATGAAGGCCTTTATCGCGGGCCTCCAGACAGCCTTCGGCCAATATCGTCAAAGCGCGACGGAAGATCATAAGCGCCGCTCAGCACGGGAGGACCTGCGCGAGCTCTTCATGGCGTGTGCGGACGAGCGGAACGCGGCAAAGATCCGCCGCAGGTTTCCACGCTTGCCGGTTTTGGCGCGGGACGAGTTGTTGTACCGCGCAAGGGTGCGCCATCCCGAGCTGGGTGGCGAGGCCGATCTCACGTGGAAGGCATTGTGTGAGTGGACGCAGACCTGCCCGGACGAGGAGCTCTTCGAAAAGCTGCCGGGCCTGATCGCAGCGGGCCGGGCGCTGTCTCTGGGGCAATTGCGAGAGGACGGCTACAATTCCGCGCCACACGTCGAGCCCCTGATCATGGGGGAGTTTTTGAGACTGAAGCCGGTCGGCGAGCCCGCAACCACCCGCGAGTCGATCCACAAAGGCGGCCACCCGGCAGACGAGGCGGTCGATGTCTTGGTCGCAGACCTCGCCCTGCTCTGGCTTGAGGCGACAGGCAAGGCACCC
The DNA here is from genome assembly GCA_903923465.1 of uncultured Sphingomonadales bacterium. Classification (GTDB taxonomy): domain Bacteria; phylum Pseudomonadota; class Alphaproteobacteria; order Sphingomonadales; family Sphingomonadaceae; genus Novosphingobium. The sequence goes on from CAIXXP010000043.1 coordinate 875, forward strand.
CGCAGCAGCCGCAGCGACAAGCGGCCGTTCGGACGGCTGGCCCACTTCGTCCTGGAGAAGGCAGGCGTCGGATCACCGGAGAATGCGTTGCGGCGGTTCTGGGCCTCGGTGAAGCATCACAAGGCGCGGCCGAGCAACACCCGGTCGATCCGGTCGAATAGTCCTGACAGCGTTGCTGTTACACGGTTGACGCCACATTGGATGGCCGACCGGAATTATTTCCCGGGGCATGACGACGCGCTCCGCCACGCCCGGCCGCAAGGCCAAGCAGACCACCCGCCCGACCTCGCAGGTCGGCGCGCGGGAGGCCTTGGCGTCGGACGGGTCCGACCAGCCTGATCTCCCCCATCTGACGCCTGAGAGCCTGGCCGCGCTGGGGGCTTTGGCGCGTCTGCTTGGGCGTCAGGTGGCCCGCGAGGCTGCCCGCGTGGAGGGTAGCGATGAATAGCCCTCGGCTCCTGTATATGATTATTTTCCTTTCTTGGGGCATGGGCTTTTGGCCGCGCTTGTGAGCATAGTGAGTTGTTTTTATTGTAAGTAATCAAATCCACTTGCAACTTCATCACCGATTATAGCCTTGAATATAGGACTATGATCAGGTACAGGAGGCCCCATGGCACGCCCCTTCAATCCCCTCTTCGCCCCCCTCACTGACAGCTGGAGCAGCATGCTCCTCGCGGTCGAGGGAAAGCACAAACTGAGCAACATGCGCGTGCTCGCGTCCTATGCCTCCAGCCGCGGGATCGAGCCGTCTCAGGTCAACGACGCCTTGCTGGTCGAGCTTGAGAGCGCCGCCAAGGCCAAGTTGCTGCCGCGTCCGGTCCAGCTGATCCGGTCCATCAAGCTGATCTGGAACGCCTGCATGGTGACGTGCCCGGACTGGCCCGCTTGTGAGCTGAGCGTCGTCAGCCGCCGCAAAAACCCCTCGGTTTTGCTGTCCGCCCTGTCCGTGAGCTTCCAGGAGGATCTGGTCGGCTTCATGAACCGCTCCTCGAACGGGGGCCGCTTCACGCCGCGCCGCAAGGGCCCGCGCAGCCCGAAGACCAAGACTGACGTCCAGCAGAAGGTCCTGCAGATCGTCACCATGCTCGCCAAGCGCGGATGGGCGATCGAGGATCTCGTCGGCCTGAAGGATCTGGTCGCCAAGGCGGCGCTCGACGCCATTTTGGACGAGATGTGGGCGGAGGGCGCCGGCGCGGAATGCGGGCACAATTACAACCGCATTCGCCTGCTCAAGGGGATCGCCAAGGACTGGGCGCATTGCGACGCGGAGATCATCGATCTGCTGAAGGAGGCCGAGCGCGCGTTCCGCGAGAAGAATGACGGCATGGTGGACAGCAACCGCACCAAGCTGCGCGCCTTCACCGACGACAGCAACATCCGCCGTCTGGTCAATTTGCCCTCCAACACCCTCGCCGCTCTGCACCCTCAGCAGCCGACCCTCGGCGAGGCTATTGTGGTGCAGTCAGCTCTCGCTGTCGCGCTGCTGCTGGTGGCGCCCGTGCGCGCCAAGAACCTCGCGGCCATCGACCTCACCAAGCATCTCCACCGCATCAGCGACACCAATTGCTACCTGGTGTTCCCCGACCATGAGGTGAAGAACCGGATCGACCTCGAATATCCCCTCCCTCTGGGGACCATCCAGCTGCTGGATCTTTACTTGAAGGTCTACAGGCCTCTCCTTCTGCAGAAGGAGACCCATGCGCTGTTCATCTCCCGCACGGCGCGCCAGAAGACGGAGACCGAACTTGGCGCCCAGATCCCGCGCTTCATCAAGGAGCATCTGGGGATCCATCTGAACCTGCATCTCTTCCGCCATCTGGCGGCCTTCATCTATCTGAAGCGCCATCCCGGCGATTACGAGACGGTGCGCCGCCTGCTGGGGCATAAATCGCTGCGCACCACCACCATGTTCTACACCGGGCTCGAACATCGCGACGCCTTCACCCGCTTTGACGCAATCATCGATTCCTACATGCAGCCGCCGAAGGGGGCAGCCTGATCATGGCGTTCAAACCCCACTGCCTGCCCCTCGCTCTCTGGCCTGCGGTTCATCAGGAACGCTGGGCGAAGGCGCTCCTGGTCGGCGGGCCCTTCAAGCCGTCCGGTCGCGCGGCCCATTGGCGTCCGCACAGCGTCCGCAAGACCGCAAAAGGCTGGGGCGTCTGGCTCGGCTGGCACATCGAGAAGAGATATTCCATTCAGGAGACGGCGCCCGAGGCCCTCGTCACGCGCGAGCGGGTGGACGCCTATCTGAATGATGTCGAGGAAACAAACACCGGCTGGACGCCCTACAACCGCGCCCAGGAACTCTATGACGCTGTGCGTGTCATGACGCCCCATCTCCACCCGTCCACGTGGGACTGGCTGAAGGCGGGCTTCGATAACCTGCGCATGGACGCCATTCCAAGCCGCAACAAGCTCGAACGCCTCAAGATGGCCTGGCAGGTTGAGGAGTTGGGTCTTGGCCTGATGCAGATGGCCGAGTCCGTTCCAGCCAAAAGCCGCAAAAACCCCGACGGCGTCACCAAGCTGGAACGCGCGCTGCTCTATCGAGACGGGATCGCGATTGTGACGCTGATCCGCCGGCCGTTCCGGATCAAGAACTTCGCCGCCATCAGGGTCGGTCGCCATCTCTTTCTCGACGAAGGCAGCGGAGCTATGACCTTCGGAGCGAAGGAGACCAAGGGCAAGAGGTCCCTTGAGGCGCCTCTTGCGCCGCATCTCGTGGACGGCCTGCGGCATTATATCGAGACCTACCGTCCGGTGTTGCTCACGACCTCCGGCAAGGCCAAACACATCCAGACCGATGCGCTCTGGATCTCGCGGGACGGCACGGAACTCGCCGAGCGCTCCCTGCATAATGTCTTCCGCCGCAGAACCGAGGAGGCTTTTGGCAAGCCGATCCCGCCGCACTGGTTCCGGGATATCGACGTCACAACCCTCGTGCGGCACAATCCCGAGGACGCCCGGATCACGGGATCGATTCTGGGCCATGCAGATCCGGAGATCGCGAACCGGCATTACAACCACGCACTCCACATTGACGCGGCCAAAAGGCACTCCGCCGCTCTGGCGGAATGGATGGACGAACCGCCTGATACCGCCACACAAGGACCCCTCTGATGCGCGCAGTCATCTACGCCCGCTACTCGTCGGACCTGCAAAGCGCTGCCTCGATCGGCGACCAGGTCGAGGTCTGCAGGCGGTATGCGGCGGAGCGAGGCTGGAGCATTGTCAAGACCTATTCGGACGCGGCGCTGAGCGGGGCAAGCCGGTTCCGTCCGGGGTTCCAGAAGCTTCTGGCTGACGCCGGACGACGGGGCTTTGAGGCGGTGATCTGCGAGGCGGTCGACCGTTTGGGGCGGCGCCTTGCCGACACGGCTGACCTGCAGGACCGGCTGGCGTTTCACGGGGTGAAGCTGTTTACCCCGACGCTGGGCGAGATCACCCAGATCCATGTCGCGGTGATGGGCATGATGGCGCAGATGGCGATCAAGGATCTGGGCGAGAAGACGCGCCGGGGCCAGTTGGGGCGGGTGCTGAAGGGCAAGAGCGCAGGCGGCCTCGCCTATGGCTATCGCGTGCCACTTGGGGGCGGACAAGCAGGCGACCGCGAGATCGCCCCGGAAGAGGCGACTGTCGTGCGCCGCATCTTCCGCGAGTTCGCCGTCGGCGAAAGCCCGGAGGTCATCGCGCGCCGTCTCAACCGCGAGGGGATCACGGGCCCCGGCGGCCGGCCGTGGTCGAACACGACGATCCGCGGCCAGCACGCGCGCGGCACCGGGGTGCTCAACAATGCGCTTTACCGCGGCGCGCTCGAATGGAACCGCTGCGCCTATGTCAAGGACCCGCAAACCGGCAGGCGCATCGCGCGCCCGAACCCACCCCATCGCTGGGAGAAGCAGGACGTGCCGCATCTGCGGATCGTCGACGAGGCAGTCTGGGATGCAGCCAAAGCCCGCCAGGAGGCGATGCGCGAGGGCATCGAGCGCAAGGCGGCGACGGCCGACGGCAATCCGCTCAACGAAACGCACCGCGCCCGCTTCCGGCTGTCGGGCCTGATGCGCTGCGGCTGTTGCGGCGGCGGCTACACGATCA
>CAIXXP010000044.1 GCA_903923465.1 uncultured Sphingomonadales bacterium
ATGTCGAGCTCCGCCCGCCCAGCCGCATTCAAATGCAGCGCCGGCACCTGCCAGCCCAATGGCGATGGCCGCATCGCCGGCATCAGCGCCGCCAGCAGCACCACCGCGCCGCCCTCGCGCCCCACCAGGATCGCCGGGCGCAGGTCCGCAGTCTCGATCCAGCCACCAATCCAGTCCCAGGACAGAAAAAACGGCGGATTGGCGCGCTGTTCCAATGATGCCCACATCGCCGCCAAAGCATCGCGGGGCAGGTCGTTGATGATCTCAAATGCCGGCGGCATTGCGTTAATCTAATCCCGATATTGTAAAGGCAGGCTCGCCAATATTGCATCTAAAGGTTACACGGACACTATGCGCATTGCCACCCCCGCCGCTTTATTCGGTGCCGTCACGCCGGCACGCCTTCCTCCCGGCAAGCCGCTGCTGCAAGTGGTGGTGGATACGGAGGAGGAGTTTGATTGGGCCGCCCCCTTCAACCGCGCCAGCACTGCCGTGACCGCCATTGCCGCCCAGCCATTGGCGCAGGCAATTTTCGCCCCCTATGGTCTGCGCCCGACCTATGTGATCGACTATCCCGTCGCCACCACGCCCTCGGCCATCGCGGTGCTAAAATCCCTGCGCGATACCGGCCAATGCCAGATCGGCACCCATCTGCATCCCTGGGTAACCCCCCCGCATGAGGAGGAGGTAACCGAGGCGCATTCCTACGCCTGCAACCTGCCGCCAGCCCTGGAACGTGCCAAACTGGTCGCGATCACCGAGGCCATCGCCGCCAATTTCGGCTTCCGCCCCACCATGTTCAAGGCCGGCCGCTATGGGCTTGGCCAGCAAACCATCGCCAGTCTGCGCGCGCTCGGCTATCGCATAGACCTGAGCGCCTTGGTGCATTCCGATCTGCGCCCAGATCACGGCCCGGATTTCCGTGGCACGCCAGACCGTCCGTTCTGGTTTGATGGCGATATGTTCGCATTACCGATGACCCGTGGCTTTGCCGGCGCGCTGGCAGGGCAGGGGCCGGCACTCTATGATTTCGCCACCAGCAAACGTGGCCAACGCCTGCGTCTGCCCGGCCTCCTCGCGCGCACTGGCCTGCTCGAGCGTATCACCCTTACCCCGGAGGGCGTGGATTTCGCCGCCCAACGCCGCCTGGTGCTGGCCATGCTCAAGCAGGGCCACCGCGTTTTCAGCCTCACCTATCACAGCCCGTCGCTCGCGCCCGGCCACACACCCTATGTGCGCGACACCAACGACCTCGCCCGCTTCCTCGATCAACTCAAGCGCATCACAGCGTTTTTCTTCGAGGACCTCGGCGCCAGTGCCACCACAGCGGAAGATCTGATGGCACTCGCCGCCGCGCCCTGATCGCGCCTCAGGCCGCCTTGAGGTCACTCACGAAGCGGCGTACCTCGGCATTCAGCAGGTTCGATTGATCGGTCAGCCCGGTCGCCGCACCCAGCACCTCCTCAGCCACCCCGTTGGTCTGCGCCACGCTCTGGCTGATGCCGTCAATATTGCTGGCCACCGCCTGGGTGCCTTGCGCGGCTTCCTGCACGCTGCGCGCAATTTCCTGTGTCGCCGCGCCTTGCTCCTCCACCGCCACTGCAATGGCGGTGGCAATTTCATGCATTTCGCCGATCGTCGCACCAATCGCCTGGATGGAGCTCACCGCCTCCCGCACCGAGGCCTGGATGCGGCCGACCTGATCGCCGATCTCATCGGTCGCCTTCGCGGTTTGCGCCGCCAGATTTTTTACTTCAGCCGCCACCACCGCGAACCCCTTGCCGGCATCGCCGGCCCGCGCCGCCTCGATGGTGGCGTTCAACGCCAGCAGATTGGTCTGCCCGGCGATTTGCGAGATCAGGTTAACCACGGCGCCAATGCGCTGCGCCGCCTCGGCTAGCCGTTGTACCGTGTCATTGGTACGATCGGCGTCTTCCACCGCCCGTCCGGCGATCTTCGCCGATTGCGCCACCTGGCGGGAAATCTCGTTCACAGAGGCCGAGAGTTGCTCGGCCGACGCGGCGACGGTTTGCACGTTGCCGCTCGCCTGTTCGGCCGCTGTGGCCATATCGCTGGTCTGCCGATTGGCCGCCTGGCCAATGCCCGCCATGGTCTGTGCCGTCGCCTGCAACTGGCTGGCGGCAGCGGCAACATGCGCCACCATATCGGCGGCCTTACCCTCAAATACCTGCAACAACGCATCCACTCGCACGCCGCGCGCGGCGCGGTCGGTTAGCAGCGAGTCCTGATAAACGGAAATCGCTACATCCATGTCGAGCATCACCGCGGCATTCACCGCCCGGATAGCCGCCTGCGCCTTGCCGGGCCGCAGGCGATAGGTGCGAATGGCCAGATCGGTGAGGGCGCTCAGCACGAAGTTGTAGCCGCCGATATACCAGCGCGGTTCCAGCCCGATGCGGTTATGCACCAAGCCGATACGACGCACGCTGTCGAAATACTCATCATCAAAGCGGCCGGAAAACAACCGCTCCCAATGCGATCCCTGGGCGGATTTCAAGCGCACCACATCGGTACCGAGCCGCCGCGCCAAATCCGGCACGGTGGCTACATGGCGATAAAAACCATCCAAAATCGTCGGCAATTGCGGTTTGGCGATGTGCCAGAACTCGCTCAGAACCTGGGTCGTTTCGGCCGAGATGCCAGCAAAACTCAAACGAGCCTGGCGGTCTATGCGCGCTTCTTGTTGCATCATGTCCCTCGCTGCTTAGACGCACAAACGGCACCTCCACAAAGGGGTGCCGTTCGCGTCATCTTCAGCAAGGCACTAGATGATGTTTACTGACAAAGTATTACTAAGTCAGATTTTCCATACAGCATTCAGTGCACCGTCTCCGGCGCGCGTGATGCCCCCTCCTCACCCTCAGGGCCACCATCATGCGGTCCATTGCTCTCGGGTTGTGGCAGCGCCGGTACCGGGGCGGGCACGAACTCGAAGTCCAGCGCATTGTCCCGCAAGCTCACCTTGACCGAGCCACCATTGACCAGCTTGCCGAACAACAATTCCTCGGCCAGCGGCTTCTTGATGTATTCCTGGATCACCCGGCCCAGCGGCCGCGCCCCATTCAACCGGTCATACCCACGCTCGGCCAGCCATTCCTTCGCGGCGGAAGACAGTTCGATCGTCACATTGCGGTCCGCCAACTGGGCTTCCAACTGCATGACGAACTTTTCCACCACCCGCCCAACGATTTCCGGCGTCAGGTTGGCAAACGCAATCACCGCGTCCAACCGGTTGCGGAATTCCGGGGTAAACATCCGCTTGATCGCGTCTTCATCCTCGCCCACCCGGCCTTCGCGCCCGAAGCCGATCGCCTCTTTGGCCATGTCGGACGCGCCGGCATTGGTGGTCATAATCAGGATCACATTGCGGAAATCCACCGCCTTGCCGTTATGGTCGGTCAGCTTGCCGTGATCCATCACCTGCAACAGGATGTTGAACAGGTCCGGATGCGCCTTCTCGATTTCGTCGAGCAGCAGCACGCAATGCGGATGCTGGTCGATCTGGTCGGTCAGCATGCCGCCCTGGTCGAAGCCGACATAGCCCGGTGGGGCGCCGATCAGCCGGCTGACGGCATGGCGTTCCATATATTCCGACATGTCGAAGCGGATCAGCTCGATCCCAAGGGTGGAGGCCAACTGGCGTGCCACCTCGGTTTTGCCGACGCCGGTCGGGCCGCTGAACAGATAGTTGCCGATCGGCTTTTCCGGCTCCCGCAGCCCGGCCCGCGACAGCTTGATCGCCGCCGCCAGGGCGTCGATCGCTTTGTCCTGGCCAAACACCATCGAGCGCAGATCACGCTCGAGGTTGCGCAAGGTTTCCTTGTCGTCGGTCGAGACGGATTTGGGTGGGATGCGGGCGATCATGGCGACCACATCCTCCACATCCTTCAAGGTGACGATTTTGCGGCGCTGCGCTTCCGGCACCAGCATCCGGCTCGCGCCGACCTCGTCGATCACGTCGATCGCCTTGTCGGGCAGCTTGCGGTCGGTGATGTAGCGCGCGGCGAGCTCGACCGCGGCGCGCAGCGCCTCGGCCGTGTAGCGCACCCGGTGATGGCGCTCGTAATA
>CAIXXP010000045.1 GCA_903923465.1 uncultured Sphingomonadales bacterium
GGCTTATAGGCGATTGTGGGGGGAAAGGCCAGTTTTGCGCGGGGTGTTGGTGGGGGGGCTGGGGTGTGGTGGGGTGAGCGCGGTCGGCGGGGGCGGGGTGGTGCAGCGGGGTGTTGCCGGGCGCGGCGGGGTTTGGGTGAATGGTAGTCTATATAGTGCGGGGATGGGAAAAGTGCGATTGATGATTGCCGGATAGGGCGTTATCGTTCGGGGGTGTCGGTCGAATCGGACCCTATTTTGGAGAGAGGCGTGGTTATGGACAGGAGAGAGTTTCTCGCGACTTCGGCGGTGGCGCCTCTGGGCGCGGGCCTGGGGGCTGGCATTGCCGGCGCGGTGAGCGGCGATGGCGACCTGACCTGGTGGCCCGCCTGGCGCATTCGCGAGGCGATTGTTTCGGGGAAGATCTCGGCGCTGGCGGTGACCGACCATTTCCTCGCCCGCATCGCCCGGCTGGACCCGCAATTGCACGCCTTTCGCGTGGTGGATGTGGCCGGCGCCCGCGAGCAGGCGCGCGCGGCCGATGCGGCGCTGGCCCGGGGCGAGACGCCGGGGCCGCTGTTTGGCGTGCCGATGGCGCTGAAGGAGCATGTGGCCGTGCGGGGCTTTCCCGCGCCCGAGCAGGGGCACCGGCCCGGCGATGTCGCCTCGATCGACCTGACGCCGGTGAAGGAGGATTCGATCTGCGCCGAGCGGCTGCGCAAGGCCGGGGCGATTCTGCTGGGGGTGACGATCATGCCGGGGATGGGCATTGCGGCGGGCATGCCTGACCTCGCCCACCACCCGCGCAACCCGTGGAACCCGGCGAAGGTGCCGGGCTCATCGAGCGCCGGATCGGCCGCGGCGGTGGCGGCGGGGCTGGTGCCGGCGGCGATTGGTTCCGATGGCGGCGGCTCGACGCGGCTGCCTTCGGCGCTGTGCGGGGTTCTCGGGCTGCACCCGACCACCGGGCGCGTGCCCAACGCCAACTACAAATCGCAGAAGCTGATGCTGACCGTGACTTTCGGGCCCATCACCCGCGATGCGCGCGACACGGCGCTGATCATGAAGGTGATCGGCGGGCCGGACGGGCGCGACATGCTCTCTACCGTGCATCCGCCGGCGCCCGACTATCTGGCGCATTGGGACGGCGGGGCCAATGGCATGAAGCTGGGGTGGACCGACGATTTCGGCTTTGCCAGCACCTATTTCGTGCCCGAAACCCCGGCGATTATCGCGCAGGCCCATGCGGCGGCGCAGGGCTTTGCCCAACTGGGCGCGCAGGTGGAAAAGGCCGATGTGGCGCTGGAGGACTTCTGGCCGCACGTCGCCACCACCATGGCGCAGTATGAGGGGCACACCCAGACCGAAGCGGTGATGCGCGCCGACTTTGAGGTGCGCGGGCGCAACCGGGCGCGGATGGACGCGCTGCTGGAGCGCTATGACTTCATCCTGAGCGCGACCGCCGTCTATACCGCCCCCACCGTGGAGCAGTGGAACGAGAACTGGAAAGCGCCCGACTATCCGCCGCGCTATACCGCCGAGACGTTCATGTTCAACTGGCTGCAACTGCCCGCCATCAGCCTGCCGATCGGCTTCCATGAGGGCATGCCGGTGGGGCTGCAAATGGTCGGGCGGCCGGATAGCGAACCCCGCATGCTGGCGGCAGCGGCGCGGTTCCTCGAGCGGTTTCCGCAAGATAGGCGGCCGGGGGTTAGTTGAGGGTTTGCAGTAGGTGAAGGGGTAGGTGCGAGGGGGTTACCCCCTCGCGCTCCCGGGACTGTAGATGTTTGCGCTTGTTCTGCGAGGGGGGTGCCTTGCCGCTTGGTGGTTGTTAATGCCTGCGGCGCGGCGGGGGCGGCGCTGTGGGTGAACCCGTGGCGCGACAATGACAGGGGATGGGAGCGCGAGGGACGAGTCTCTCGCATCTTCACCCTTTCCCCTTTCCCCTTTCCCCGTTTCTCTTTGTTCCTCCCCCCGATCACTTCAACCCCGCACAC
>CAIXXP010000046.1 GCA_903923465.1 uncultured Sphingomonadales bacterium
GCCCTGCTCGCGGCGGCCGCTCTGCGGGGTGATCGTGAGGCTGGCCGTGTGCGAGACAAGGTCGTCCTGCGTGTTGATGCTCTTGGAACGCAACGCTTCGGCGCCAAACGCGGTAACCGCAACCGGCACCTTCAGCGAGGATTCCTCGCGGCGGCGGGCGGTGACGACGATGTCGCCAATCGAGTTCTGCGCCGAGGCGCCGGGGGCGGCGGGTGCCGCCTCTTCGCCAAAGGCCGATGTCGAGATCGCCAGCGCGCTCGCGGCTAGTATCCATCTCATGTGCATATTATGTCCCCTCCTGTTTGCCAGATTTTGGCGTTGTAAAATCCAAACGGGCGGCGCCTTCCCGCGCGCACCCGAAGTCATTGCCCCACTGCGACCCTCAGCTAACCATGGGCCGGCGGTTCTGCGGGAATTTGGCCATGAAGGCTGCCGCCGCCGCCAGCATGCGCGGCTCGCTGTCGGGCCGGCCGGCCATCTGCAGGCCAATCGGCATGCCGTTGTAAAAACCGATCGGCAGGCTGATCGCGGGCAGTTGCAGCCAATTGAACATAAAGGTTTCGGCCGTGTAAAACGGTGGATAGGCCTGGTCTTTCCAGTCGGCGTTCCACTGTTCCACGCTGGGCGCGGTATAGATCGCCGTGGGGCTGAGGATGAAGTCGTAGTGGTCCAGCAGCGCATCCAGCTTCGCCCGGTTGCGGCCGCGCAGCTCCATTGCGGCGCGCATGGCCGCTTCCGGCTGGGTGTGCCCCTCATACTGCGCCATGGTCGTGGCGACATGGGGCCAGAAGTCCTCCAGCGCGATCCCGGGCACATCCACGCTGGCGCCCAGTTGGGCAAAACCTTGCGCCGCCTCATGCGCCTGGGCGATGATTGCCGGCGTTTCGGCCACGAAATACTTGCCGGCAAAGCCGAAGTCGTCGGTCCACCCCAGCTTCAGCCCTTGCGCGCCTTCGCCCATGCGCGCGCGATAGTCCGGCGCGGGGGGATGCATGGTGGAGAGCATGTCGCGCCCATCCGGCCCGGCGATGGCCTGCATGACGATGGCCGCATCGCGCGCGTCACGGGTGATCGGCCCGTGGGTATCGGTCAGCGCCAGCTTTGCCGACAGGTAGTTTGCGGCAGGCACGCGGCCGGTGGTCGTGTGCAGGCCGATCAGGCCGCACAGCGCCGAGGGCAGCCGGGTCGAACCGCCGCCGTCGCCGCCAATGGCGATGGGCACCATGCCGGCCGCCACCGCCGCCGCCGACCCCGCGCTCGAGGATCCCGGCACCTTTTCGGGATTCCACGGGTTGCGCGGATGATGCGCCAGATCGGGCATGCCTACGGCAATTCCCATTCCGGGCATGACGGTAACCCCGAGGATAATCGCGCCCGCCTTGCGCAAGCGCTCCGCGATGATCGAATCCTCCGGCACTGGCGTCATGTCGATGGATGCCACATCGGCCGGCCGATGCCCCTGCGCGGGCGAGGGAAATCCCCTTGTCGCCACATTTTCCTTCACGGCTATTGGCACGCCGTGCAGCAGACCGGGCTTTTCGCCCCGGGCCAGCGCCGCATCGGCATTGCGGGCTTGCTCTCGCGCGCCGGCCACATCTATCGCGCGAAATGCGTGCAACTGCGGATCGAGCCGGGCTATACGGGACAGGAAGTGATCGGTGACGGCCAGTGCGGTAATTTTGCCAGAGACAATGGCCTCGCGGATCTGCCAAGCGGGCAGCCAGGTAATATTGGCGTCAATCGCACTCGCAGCAACACCCCCCGCCACAAGTGGCGCGACTGCTGATGAGGCGAGAAACGCCCTTCTGTCCATACCCCTCAGCCTCATTGATCTAGACGTCAATTCACACCCTCAAATCGCCGGATACCCGAGTGCATACGGCTAATCAATGGATTTATTGTGATTCCCCTTTTATATGCCTTTTATATAGCATCCCATTCAGAGTGACACCATGAGCACAGCCCGCCAGATCGCAGATGAAATCCGGAAACGGATGGAAGCCGACAAGACGCCCCCCGGCGGCCTCCTGGGTACCGAGGCGGAGTTGCGCGCCCGCCACGGGGTAAGCCTGGCCACGCTGCGCCGGGCCATCCGCATTCTCGAACAACGCCAGTTGGCGGTGATGCGGCGCGGGGTGGCTGGCGGCCTTTATGCCGATCAGCCCTCCATCGATGCGGCCGCCAACATCATCGCGGTGCTATGGGAACGGACCGAGGCCGCCCGCAGCGCCGTCCGCTTTGACGCGGTGGCGCTGGACGGGCTGGTGCTGCGCCGCGCCAGCGCGCGGATGGGCGTGGCAGACGCGGCCATGATCGCCGACCTCCACGCCAATTGTCAGGCCGCCGCGGACCCGATGATCAGAAGTGCGCTGGCGGCACGGCGCGAACAGGCCATTACCCAGTTAACCGGCAATCCCGTGATCGTGCTCGGCCAGGCGGTGATGCTGCGATTTATGCGCAACATCATCCCCTTCGAAGAACTGGCCTGGGGCGACCCCGCGTTCACCGCCCGCACGCAGGCGCTGGTGGATGACCGGATCAGCGCCTTGATCGCGGGCGATGTCGGTGCCGCGCAGCGGGCATCGAGCGATTATGCCCATACCTATTTCGACCGATTGCGGGCGGTCTGGCGGCAGCCGACGCGGCACAGCTGGGCGGAAATGGCCTCGCAGTCGGGCAACCTGCCGACGCTGGTTTCGCGCGCGATGATGCGGGAGATCCGCGAAAGGGGCTGGAAGGCGGGCGAGTTCCTCGGCAAGGAAAGCGAGCTGATGCAAAGGTACAATGTCGGGCGCGACACCTGGCGCCAGGCGCTGAGCATTCTGGTCGAATATTCGGCGGTGGAAAGTCGGCGGGGCGGCGCCGGCGGCATCTATGTCGCCCCGGTCAATCGCCCAGCCGTCATGGAAACCGTCTCGGGATGGTTGTCGCAACAGGGCGCCCGCGAGGGGGATGGCCTGGCAGTGTTCGCCGCCATCGCGCCCCAGCACGCCGCCACTCTATTCGCCAGCGACATGGGCGAGACCAGCGCCGAGGATCGCCTGCCCGTGGGCTGCGCGGATCTCATCGACCGGGTGCTCCAGCGCGAAACCAGCCCCTTGCTGGCCCTTGCCGCGCTGACGGTTGATCGAGCCCGCTGGCGCGACGCGCCCTCGATCGATCTCGGCACCTTTCGCGACGCGCCGCTGGGCGCCGGCCAGGTCAGGCGCGCGGTGCTGAACCACATCACCGCGCTGGGTGCTGTCAGTCTAATCGCAACTCGTCTCCGATTGGCGCACGAAGGCCGAAAGTGGCCAACCTCAGGCCGCAATATTCTGCCACTCGGCCAGCGCGGCCGAGCGACGGATCTTGTAAGTCTGACGGTCGACGAGGTGGCGTTCCTGGTTAAAATGGTTGTGGAAACTGGCGTGGACCGAGACGAACTTTTGTAGCGATTTCATCCTTCGAAACCGCAGCATCGCTCGTTCTCGTCGCCTGAATGGCAGGTGGGAGTTTTCGACCCGATTGTTGAGCCAGCGGCCCATCTCGCGGCGGTGCAGATTGCCCAGTTTCCGCATCGCCGCGGGGTATGATCGGAGCCCGTCGGTAACGATGGTTTCGGCCCGGCCGTGGCGCTTCAATGCCTTCTTCAGGAACTTCAAAGCCGCCGATTTGTCTCGTTTTTTGGTGACGAAGGACTCCAGGATTTCACCCTCATGGTCAACGGCGCGCCACAGATAATGGCGCTCGCCGTTGATCTTCACAAACACCTCATCGAGGTGCCAGCGCCAGTGTCGAATGCCACGCATCCGACTGACCCTCTGCCGACGAATTTCGGAAGCGAACATCGGCCCGAACCGGTTCCACCAGAACCGTACTGTCTCATGGCAAATGTCGACACCCCGTTCGGCCAAAAGATCCTCAACGTTCCGCAGCGACAGCGGGTACCGGACATACAGCATCACCGCCATGCGGATCACTTCGGGCGACGAGTCGAAACAGCGAAACGGGTTGGCAGGCTTGCTCATTCCGCCGTTTTATCAGCCCCCTGCCCCGACGGCAATTTTAGTCTGACAGCACC
>CAIXXP010000047.1 GCA_903923465.1 uncultured Sphingomonadales bacterium
ATCAGCATCATCTGCGGCGGCACCTCGGCCTGCATCGAGCCGATCCCGGCCAATATCTACACCCACAAAACCCTGTCGGGCAGCTTCTCGATCAAAAATCCCTACCTCGAAAAGCTCCTCCAGTCGAAATCGAAGGATTCCACCAATGTGTGGAACTCCATCCTTGAACACGGCGGCTCGGTCGCCCACCTCGATTTCCTCTCGCCAGAGGAAAAGGCCGTGTTCAAAACCAGCTTCGAAATCGACCAGCGCTGGCTCCTCGAATTCGCCGCCGACCGCACGCCCTATATCGATCAGGCCCAGTCCCTGAACCTCTACATCCCCGCCGATGTCGACAAATGGGACCTCGCCATGCTGCACTACCAAGCGTGGGAAAAGGGCATCAAAAGCCTCTACTACCTGCGCTCGAAGAGCGTCCAACGCGCAGGCTTCGCCGGCGGGGTGGAGGCCGACAACACCTCCGAAGCCCCCGTCATCGAACTGGCCACGCCGACGGATTACGAAGAATGTCTGGCCTGTCAGTAAGCGGGGTCAAGGGGTTAGACTTGGGGGTGTTACACCCCCAAGCTCGCGATATTTATGGAGCAAATGGCTATGGCTAGGAACACCAATGAAGGCTTTCGGCGTGGGTCTGTTGATAATCGAACTCAGTTTCAAGCGCCGAATGGCAACTTCGTAAAGCGCGACAGGAGTACTGGGCAGTTCATGCAGCAGAAAACTTCTGGCGGCCCCTTTAAGGGAGTTGCCCAAGAAGAAGACGGTCGCAGAAGCTGAGGAAGGTGCGAGGGGGTTACCCCCTCGCGCTCCCAACAATGTCACCGTGGCACACCATCTCGGCGTCAGCGCCATGCCGCGAAGCGGCCTTAAAGCCTGCGGCGCGGCGACGTTACGCCACGGCTGAGCCAGCGCGCGACCAGGAAGCTGCTCAGTGACACAGCTGTCGAAAAAAGAGCCCCGCCGCCCCGAGGACTGCACTTGGTGTGCGATGCTATGCTTGGCCTTCGCCGCAATTGTCGCCGTGGCGCTGATCTACTTTCAAATTCGTGCGAATATGAACGGTGGCTGCATCCCGTCCTCGCCCTCAGAAGCGAACTGCTCCGGTGAAGAGCGGCAGGATCGATGACCTGCAACAATGACAGTAATGGGGTGCAGGGGGGTAACCCCCCTGCAAAAACCTTCCTCCTAACCCAAACCCCCACCACCCACAGGACCCGCCCCATGCCCCACCCCCCAGCCGCAAAGCCCAGCCAGCCCGCCCCCGGCGCGTCCTGTGCCTCGCAAGGCCCGGCCACGGCGGGAACCCGCGCATGATCCGCCCCATGATCCGCCGCGTCGTCACCGGCCTCGATGCCCATGGCAAAAGCACCGCCATCATCGATGGCCCGCTGCCCGAAACCCACCCCAGCGCCATGACCGCGTGGCACACCCCCACCATCCCGGCGGACAATTCCGGCACGGCTGACGTTATCCCGCCCTTCACGCTGGATCTCATCCACAACGGCGGCACGGTGTTCATGCTCTGCCGCATCCCGCCCGGCGCCGGCGCCCCGCTGCACGGCACCAACACCATCGACTACCTCACCATCATCTCCGGCGAGATCACCATCGAGCTGGAAACCGGCGACGTCACCCTCCGCCCGGGAGACCTCTGCGTCGATCGCGGCATCCTGCATGGCTGGCGCAATCATGGCAGCGAGGATGCCGTCTACACCGTCGTCACCATCCCCGCGCTGCCCATCGGCGCCGGTCGCACCGGCTGATCCCGCGCCACCCGTTTCATGCTATAATCCACACTTCATACCCACAGGACTCAAGCCCATGCCTCTTCTCGAAGCCCGCAAGACCTACAAGCCCTTCGAATATCCCTGGGCCTATGATTTCTGGAAGCGCCAGCAGCAGATCCACTGGATGCCCGAGGAGGTGCCCCTGGGTGAGGACTGCCGCGACTGGGCGCAGAAGATCTCCGAGCACGAGCGCAACCTGCTGACGCAAATCTTCCGCTTCTTCACCCAGGCCGATGTCGAGGTGCAGGATTGCTACCACGAGAAGTACTCCCGCGTCTTCAAGCCCACCGAAATCAAGATGATGCTGGCCGCCTTCAGCAACATGGAAACCGTCCACATCGCCGCCTACTCGCACCTGCTCGACACCATCGGCATGCCCGAAAGCGAATACGGCATGTTCCTCGAATACGAGGAAATGCGCGCCAAGCACGATTACCTCCAC
>CAIXXP010000048.1 GCA_903923465.1 uncultured Sphingomonadales bacterium
CGGATGGCAAGAGGCTGCCGCGTGAGGGGCGGGGGAGGGGGCGGGGGAGGGGGCGGGGGGAGGGGGGTGAAGCGGTAAATGGGGTGCGGGGCGGCGGGATGCAAGGTTTTGGCGGCCGGGGGCGGGGCGGGGCTTTGCAAATAGAGTGGACGGTAGGGAAGCCTTGGGGTGGCACGGAATGGGCCGGTTCCTCCAGAGGAACCGGTTGGCACCCCAAACCCCCGTTACTGACGGTGTTGGGGCAGGTGCCCGGCGTGGTGCCCTGGTTCTGCGGGTTTAGGGCCTGCGGCGCTTTGGTGATTGCCTCGCGGCGGGTGGGCGCTTAAACCCCCGGCGGTGATCGTGCCCCCTGGGTGCGTGGCAGGGCGCCGCCGTAATCGGATGGATTGGCACCTGAATTTTCCGGCGCGGAGACCCTTTTGCTGCTCACTCCTTTTGAATGGATGATCGCCCGGCGCTATATGCTGCCCGGCAAGGCCGAGCGCTTTATCGCGCTGGTGGCCGGGATTTCGCTGGCGGCGGTGATGCTGGGCGTGGCGGCGCTGGTGATCGTGATGAGCGTGA
The DNA here is from genome assembly GCA_903923465.1 of uncultured Sphingomonadales bacterium. Classification (GTDB taxonomy): domain Bacteria; phylum Pseudomonadota; class Alphaproteobacteria; order Sphingomonadales; family Sphingomonadaceae; genus Novosphingobium. The sequence continues at coordinate 565 of CAIXXP010000048.1, forward strand.
TGAACGGCTTTCGTGCCGAGCTGATCGACAAGATCGTCGGGCTGAATGGGCATGCGGTGATTCAGGCCTATGGCGGGCGGCTGGAGGGCTGGCAGGAGGTGCTGGCCCGCGCGCGCGCCACGCCGGGGGTGACCCATGCCAGCCCGCTGATCGAGCAGCCGTTGCTCGCCAGCTTTGACGGGCGGGTGCAGGCGATTGTGGTGCGCGGGAATACGGCGGAAGATATTGGCGCGGTGGCGCCGCATGTGCTCTCGGGCAATATCGCCGATGTGAAGGCCAATGCCGGCACGGTGGCGATTGGCGCGCGGCTGGCGGAAAATCTGGGCGTGCGGGTGGGGGACGACATCACCATCATCAACCCCAGCGGGCGGGCGACGCCGTTTGGCACCTCTGTGCGGCAGATTTCCTATCATATCGGCGCGATCTTCGAGATTGGCGTGTATGATTATGACAATTCGTTTGTGATCATGCCCATTCCCGATGCGCAGACCCTGCTGTTGACCGGGGATAGCATCGGCATGATCGAGGTGAGGACCCGCGATGCCGATACCGCCGCCGAGACGCTGGCGCCGCTGGCCCGGCAACTGGGCGGGCGGGCGATCGTGACCGACTGGAAGACGATGAACGCCTCGCTGTTTCAGGCGCTGGCGGTGGAGCGGGTGGCGATGTTCACCGTGCTCTCCATCATCGTGCTGGTGGCGGTGTTCAATATCCTCTCGTCGCTGATCATGCTGGTGCGGGCCAAGACGCGCGATATCGCCATTCTGCGCACCATGGGGGCGAGCCGGCAGAGCGTGTTGAAGATCTTCATCACCATCGGCAGCGTAATCGGCGCGGCGGGGACGCTGGCGGGGCTGGGGCTGGGGTTTCTGTTCCTTGCCTTCCGCCAGAATGTGGTGAACGCGATTGAGGCGCTGACCGGGCAGAACCTGTGGGACCCGAAGATCCGGTTTTTGACGCATCTGCCGGCGCGGGCCGATCCGGTGGAGATTTTCGCGATTGCCGGCATGGCGCTGGTATTGAGTTTTCTGGCGACGCTCTACCCGGCGCGGCGGGCGGCGAGTACGGACCCGGTGCAGGTGTTGCGTTATGAATGATGTGGGCGGTGCCGTGGTGCGGCTGAGCGGGCTGACGCGCAGCTTTGTGCAAGGGGGCGAGACCATCGCCGTGCTGCGCGGGGTGGATCTGGCGCTGGCGCCGGGCGAGATCGTCGCGCTGCTGGGGCCTTCCGGTTCGGGCAAGAGCACGCTGTTGCAAGCCGTGGGCCTGCTGGAGGGCGGCTTTGGCGGGCGGATCGAGATTGGCGGGGTGGATGCCTCTGGCCTGAGCGGCGACGAGCGGACCGGGCTGCGGCGCGATGCGATCGGCTTTGTCTATCAGTTCCACCATCTGCTGCCGGATTTCTCCGCGCTGGAGAATGTGGTGTTGCCGCAGCTGGTGGCGGGGGTGGAGCGCGGCGGGGCGGATGCGCGGGCGACGGAATTGCTGACGCTGCTGGGGCTGGGGGCGCGGCTGACGCATCGGCCTTCGCAGCTTTCCGGCGGCGAGCAGCAGCGGGTGGCCGTGGCGCGGGCGCTGGCCAACCGGCCGATGCTGGTGCTGGCCGACGAGCCCACCGGCAACCTCGACGAGGCCACCGCCGAGAAGGTGCTGGACGCCTTCCTGGACCTGGTGCGCGGAACCGGGAGCGCGGCGCTGATCGCCACGCACAACGAGCGGCTGGCGGCGCGGATGGACCGGGTGGTGCGGCTGCATGACGGGGTGCTGGGGTAGGGTTTCAGGGTTGGGGTAGGGGCCTCCGGCGGGTGGGGGCGGCGCTGGATGTGCCGATTTGCCGATGCAAATCGGATGGCCCCCGCACCCCTTGCCGTCTTCCGGCGAAGGGTCGGGTTTGGGCTGGACGGTGGCGCTGGCATCGCGGCGTGGGGGCTTTTGGGGCCTGCGGCGCAAAGAGGTCGGGCGGGGCGGAGCCCGCGGCGCGGTCTCGCGTCGGGAGACGGCAAGGGGTTGGGGCCTGAGGCGCCAAGGCTCTCGCTTTCCCCCGTCTTCCCACCTTGCACCCATGACACGCGCCAACTTGAAACCCGCGCCGAATCCGGCCAAAGGCGGGCAGTGATTCCGCCGGCGCTGATGGGCCGGCACGCTGTGAAAGGGAATATCCATGAGCCATACACCCGCCACCTTTGGAGGCGAAGCCGCACGGGGGCCGGGCGTGGACTGGGACGATGCCGCAACGCTGCATCGCGCCGGGGACGCCGGCGTGCTGAGCGGCTTCTCTGCCGCGCGGGCGGGGACGCTGGCCGATCTGGTGCGCTATGTCGCGATGCTGGCCGAGGGCGAGCGCGCCGCCTATGTCATCGAGCGCACCGGCGACCATCGCCTGGGCGTGGCCGAGATCATGGAACTCTACGCCCGGCCCGATTTCCCCCGCGCCGGGGCCTGAGCCGGTGCCGACGCTGGCTGAGTTTTCCGCCACCCGGCCCGACGGGCAGGAGGAGGCGCTCGCCAGTCGGCTGGGCAAGGTGGTGCTGGTGGTGAATACCGCCAGCCAATGCGGCTTTACCCCGCAATATGCCGGGCTGGAGGCGCTGTGGCAGACGTATCGCGACCGGGGGTTCGAGGTGATCGGCTTTCCCTGCAACCAGTTTGGTGGGCAGGAGCCGGGTGGGCCTGAGGAGATCGCGCAGTTCTGCTCGGTGAACTTTGGCGTGAGCTTTCCGCTGATGGGTAAGGTGGAAGTGAATGGCGATGGGGCCCCGCCGCTGTGGCAATGGCTGAAAGATGAGGCGCGGGGGGTGCTGGGCAGCCGCCGTGTGAAGTGGAATTTCACCAAGTTTCTGATTGGGCGCGATGGCCGGGTGGTGAAGCGGTTTGGGCCTAGTGTGGCGCCGGAGAGGATTGCCGAGGCCATTGAGGGATTGCTTTAGGTAGATAAAGGGAAGGTGCGAGGGCCATCGCCCTCGCGCTCCCAATACCTGTCGACGTTGCGTAGGTTCTGCGGCGTGGCGCCTTGCCGCGAAGCGGCTTTTAGGCCTGCGGCGCGGCGAGCTTGCTCCTTGGGTGAACCCGTGGCGCAACAATGACAGTTCCGGGAGCGCGAGGGCGATGGCCCTCGCACCTTTCCCTTCATCCTTCCCACGTCTTTTCTTGTGCATCGGCTTGATCCGCGACGCCCCCCGGCCATAGGATCACGCCCATGACATATGCTCCTTTCGTGCCGCTGCGGGTGTTTTCGAGTTATACGATGCTCGACGGGGCGATTGACCCGAAGGGGGTGGCGAAGCTGGCGAAGGAGCGGGGGTTTCCCGCGATTGCGATTACCGACCGCAACGGGTTGTATGGCGCGCCCAGCTTTGCCGGATATGCGCGGGATGTGGGCGTGCAGCCGATTATCGCGACGTTTCTGGCGGTGGCGAATGAGGAGCCCTCTGTCGGAGGGCGCGCGATTGATTGGCTGGGGCTGTATGCGCAGAACGAGGCGGGGTGGGAGAATTTGTGCCATCTGGTCTCGGCGGCGCATTTGGGGCGTCCGCTGGAGATGGACCCGCATGTGCGGATGGATGAGCTGGTTGGGCATTCGGATGGGCTGATCTGTCTGACCGGGGCCGGGGACGGGGCCTTGGCGCGGTTGATCGCGGCGGGGCGGATCGAGGCGGCGGAGGCGCTGTGCGACCAGCTGGAGGGTCTGTTTCCCGGGCGGCTGTATATCGAGCTGGCGCGTGAGGGGCAGGCGGCGGAGGCGGCGGCCGAGGAGGGGTTGATCGACCTCGCCTATGCGCGGGGCCTGCCGCTGGTGGCGACGAACCCGGCGCATTTTGGCGAGCCCGATGGCTTTGCCGCGCATGATGCGATGCTGTGCATTGCTGGCGCCACCCATGTGGATGCCGCCGACCGGCCGCGATCCTGCCCGCAGGCCTGGGTGAAATCGGCGCGGATGATGGCCGAGATCTTTGCCGATTTGCCCGAGGCGGTGGCCAATACGCTGGTGGTGGCGCAGCGCTGTGCCTTTGCCCCGCCGAAGCGCAAGCCCCTGTTGCCTTCCCTCGCGGGGGACAAGGAAGGCGAGGCGCAGATGTTGATCGACATGGCGCGGGCCGGGCTGGAAGCGCGGCTGGCGCCTTATGGCGAGATGGCCGAGGAGGAGCGCGACGGCTATTTCGCGCGGCTGGAGTTCGAGACCGGGATTATCAACCGGATGGGCTTTGCCGGCTATTTCCTGATCGTTGCCGACTTCATCCAGTGGGCCAAGGCCAATGATATTCCGGTGGGGCCGGGGCGTGGATCGGGCGCGGGCAGTGTGGTGGCCTGGGCGCTGACGATTACCGACCTCGACCCGATCCGGCTGGGGCTGCTGTTCGAGCGGTTCCTGAACCCAGAGCGCGTTTCCATGCCGGACTTCGACATCGACTTCTGCGAAACGCGGCGGGGCGAGGTGATCCGCTATGTGCAGGCGAAATATGGCGCGGACCATGTGGCGCAGATCATCACCTTTGGTAAGCTGAAGGCGCGGGCGGTGTTGCGCGATACCGGGCGCATTCTGCAGATGCCCTATGGCCAGGTGGACCGGCTGACCAAGCTGATCCCCAACCATCCGACCGACCCCTGGACGCTGGAGCGGGCGCTGGGCGGCGTGGGTGAGCTGCGGCGCGAGTATCAGACGGTGCCCGAGGTGAAGCGGCTGATCGATCTGGCGATGCAGCTGGAGGGATCTCCGCGCAATTCCAGCACCCATGCGGCGGGGGTGGTGATTGGCGACCGGCCGCTGGCGCAGCTGGTGCCGCTGTATCGCGACCCGCGATCCGACATGCCGGTGACGCAGTTCGACATGAAGTATGTCGAGGATACCGGGTTGATCAAGTTCGACTTTCTCGGGCTGAAGACGCTGTCGGTGTTGCGCAAGGCGGTGGATCTGCTGGGGCGGCGGGGGATATCGATTGACCTCTCCACGCTGAGTTGGGACGACGAGGATGTTTATGCCCTGTTGCAGCGGGGCGATACCGTCGGGGTGTTCCAGCTGGAATCCGAGGGGATGCGGCGGACGCTGGCGGCGGTGAAGCCGACCAACTTTGGCGACATCATCGCGCTGGTCTCGCTGTATCGGCCGGGGCCGATGGACAATATTCCGCTGTTTGGTCGCCGCAAGAACGGGGCGGAGGCGATTGAATATCCACATGAAAAGCTGAGCGTGATTCTGGCCGAGACCTACGGGATCTTCGTCTATCAGGAACAGGTGATGCAGGCGGCGCAGATCCTCGCCGGCTATTCGCTGGGCGACGCCGACTTGCTGCGCCGGGCCATGGGCAAGAAGGTGCAGGCCGAGATGGATGCGCAGCGGGTGCGGTTCGTCGATGGCTGCAAGCTGGTCTCGGGCATCGAGGCGGCCAAGGCCAATGAGCTGTTCGATTTGATCGACAAGTTTGCCGGGTACGGGTTCAATAAATCGCACGCGGCGGCCTATGCGCTGCTCGCCTATCAGACGGCGTGGTTCAAGGCGCACTATCCGCATGAGTTTTACGCGGCGGCGATGTGTTTCGACATGCATCAGAGCGAGAAGCTGGCGGTCTATGTCGATGATATGCGGCGGGCCGGGATGGTGGTGGCGGGGCCGGATCTGAACGCTTCCGAGGCCGAGTTTACCGTGGAGCAGACCGAGGAGGGCTGGCAGGTGCGCTATGCGCTGGCCGGGGTGCGCAACGTGGGTGAGAAGGCCATGGAGGTGGTGGTGGCCGAGCGGGAGGCGAACGGGCCTTTCGTGAGCCTGGAGGATCTGTTCACCCGCGTGCCGCACGGCAGCTTCAACCGGCGCATGCTGGAGGGGCTGGCGGCGAGCGGTGCGTTTGATTCGCTGGAGCCCAATCGCGCCAAGGTGCTGGCCAATGCCGATATGCTGCTGGCGGTGAGCGAGGAGGCGGCGCGGGCGCGGACATCCGGGCAGGCCGGGCTGTTTGGCGGCGACGGCGTGGAGCATCAGGCGCTGCGGCTGGTGGAGGCGGTGGCGTGGAGCCGGTCTGAGCAGATGGCGAAGGAGCGGGAGAACTTCGGCTTCTATTTCGCCGCGCACCCGGTGGAGCAGTATCGCGCGGTGGCGTCGGCCAATGGCGCGCGCAGCCATGCCAGCCTGATGGCGCCCAATAAATCCGAGGGGGGCGGGGCGGCGGCCGGGCGCGCGCAGGCGGTGATGGCGGCGATGGTGGAGGGCGTGAACAAGCGCAAGACCAAGCGCGGCAAGGACTATGTGGTGGTGGAGTTTTCCGATTCCACCGGGCAGTTTTCCGCATCCTGCTTCGAGGAAGCGATGGTGGAGCCCTTTGTGCAATGGGCCAGGGAGGGGGCCTGCGTGCTGTTGCAGGTGGAACTCGACAGCCCGAGCGCCGATGAGCCGCCGCGCGTGACCGTGCGCGGCGCGCAGGCACTGGCCGAGGTGAAAAGCGCGGCGCGGATGGTGCTGAGCTTTGATGTCGAGGTGCCCGAGGCCTTTGGCGAACTGGCGCTGCTGTTTGGCGCGGGGACGGGCTCTGGCGGCGCGGCGATGGGCAAGGGCGAGGTGCTGGCACGGCTGAAGACCGGGATGGGCGCCGAGCCGGAGCTGCGGTTGGGGCGGGACTTCGCGCTGGATGGCGAACTGGCCGAGAAAGTGGCCGCGATCGCCGGGGTGCGCAATGTTTCGCTGGCGGCAAGGCGGGGGGCGCCGGTGTTGCGGGTGGTGAATTAGGGGTTGGGAAGTTAGGTTTTAAGGGTGAAGATGCGAGGGGGTTACCCCCTCGCGCTCCCATTACTGTAGAGGTTGGCGCTGGTTCTGCCGGGTTGCGCCTGGCCGCGAAGTGGCTTTCAATAATGCCTGCGGCGCGGTGAGGTTGGGCGCGGGGGTGCCCCTGGCGCGGCCTCTCGCCGGGAGACGTTATGGGGTGCAGGGGCTAGCCCCTGCGTCTTCCCCGTTTTTCCCCTAAATTCGCTCGCCAAAATCCTCCCACACTCAAAACAAACTCAACTGCCCATCGCGCGAGGGCTTGATGAACTGGCTGCAATCCAGCGCGACGGCTTCGCGTGACAGGCCGAGGCGGGTGGTGGCTTTGCTGAAGCGGGCGCGCAGCAGGTCTGCCCAGACGCCTTGCGCGCGCATGCGGGTGGTGAAGCGGGGATCGTTGTCGCGGCCGCCCCGCATGTCCTGGATGATGCCCATGATTTTGGCCGCGCGGTCGGGGTAGTGCTGGCTGAGCCATTCGCGGAACAGGGGGGCGACCTCGTGGGGCAGGCGGACGGGAATCCAGCTGGCGGCGCGGGCGCCGCGCTCGGCGGCCTCGGCGAGGATGGCCTCCATGAATTCGTCGGTGAGGGCGGGGATGACCGGGGCGACGGAGACATGGGTGGGCACGCCGGCCCCGGCTAGCGCCGCGATGGCGGCGAGACGGCGCTGGGGGGTGGCGGCGCGGGGCTCCAGCAGGCGCGAGAGGTGGGGATCGAGGCTGGTGACGGAGATCATCACCTGGGTGAGGTTCGCGCGGGCGAGTTCGGCGAGGAGGTCGAGATCGGCCAGGATGCGGTCGGATTTGGTGGTGATGGTGACCGGGTGGCGCACTTCGAGGCAGAGTTCCAGCACACGGCGGGTGATGCGGTAGTGGGCCTCGATGGGTTGATAGGGGTCGGTATTGGTGCCCATGGCCAGCGGGGCGGCGGCGTATTTCGGCTTGGCGAATTCCTGCCGCAGCAATTTGGCGGCGGTGGGCTTGGCGAAGAGTTTGGTTTCGAAATCGAGGCCGGGGGAGAGATCGAGAAAGGCGTGGGTGGGCCGCGCGAAGCAATAGATGCAGCCGTGTTCACAGCCGCGATAGGCGTTGAGCGAGCGGTCGAAGGGGATGTCTGGCGATTTGTTGCGCGAGAGGATGGTGCGCGGGTGTTCCTCGGTGACGGTGGTGCGGATCTGGGGGGAGGGGTCGTCTATGGTGGTTCTGGCGTCCAGCCAGTCGCCATCGGCCTCTCGCGTGGGCAGGCCAAAGCGCGTGGAGAGCTGGCCCGATGGCGCGCCGCGACCACGGGGAATGGGGGCCTTGACCGGCGGACGGGACGGTTTCGGAGCCATACGGCCATAGAACATAAATAGAACATATGCGCAAGTGCTGGCATGTGGCGGGCGGGAAATGTATGAGGCGGGCCGGGGCTGTGGCTGGGGCCGTGGCGGGCGAAAGGGTGGGCAATGGCGGGTTTTGCCGGCGGGGTGGCAAGTGGCGACGCGTTGGGCGGCTATCTGCTGCGCATCGGGCTGGGCCGGCGGCCGGTGGCCAGCGCCGAGGGGCTGGCGGCGCTGCAATTCGCCCACCGGCAGGCGATCGGTTTCGAGAACTTCGATGTGCGGCTGGGGCGGGGCATTTCGCTGGACCCGGAGCGCATCTATGCCAAGCTGGTGCGCGGGCAGCGGGGCGGATACTGCTTTGAGCACAACATTCTCTATGCCGCGATGCTGCGGGCGATGGGGCTGCCGTGCCGGCCGCTGCTGGCGCGGGTGTGGCTGGGGGCGGACCCGGATGCGGCGGATATTGCAATCCCGGCGCGCACCCATGTGCTGGTGCTGGTGGATGTGGGAGAAGCGGAGGGCGGCGGGCTGTGGGTGGCGGATGCCGGCTTTGGCGCCGCCTATGTGCCGCCACTGCCGCTGAGCGATGGTGCCTGTGCCACCAGCGCCGATGGCGCGCGCCACCGCCTGCGCCGCGTGGGGCCGCATGGCGGCCTGACCGGGCAATGGCGGCTGGAACGCGCCGGGCCGCCCTCCGCCACCGATGGCCGGGTGCTGCCCCACGAGGACTGGCAGGTGCAATATTCGTTCGACCTGGGCGAAGTGGCGCCGGCCGACCTCGAAATGTCGAACCACTGGACGGCGACACGCGCGGAATCGCGCTTCACCCGGATGGACCTAGCCACCATCGTGCTGCCGCAGGGCTTCGCCTCGCTGAACGGGCGGCGCATGACCATCCACCACGAGGGGCGGGGCGATACGATGGAATTCCTCGATGCCGGGGACTATCGCGCGGCGCTGGGGGACCTGTTCCGCATCGTGCTGAGCGAGGATGACGTGCGGGGGTTGGGGTTGTTTGGGGCGGTTTGAGGGCAGGTAGGGTGTTTAAGGGGAAGAGGTAGGTGCGAGGGGGTTACCCCCTCGCGCTCCCATTACTGTAGAGGTTGGTGCTGGTTCTGCGGCCGGGCGCCCTGCCGCGTAGCGGCTTTAAAGCCTGCGGCGCGGCGGGGTGGCGCTTGGCTGAACCCTTGGCGCGAGGCTGACAGTTTTGGGAGCGCGAGGGCGATGGCCCTCGCATCTTTCCTTTCAAACTTCCTTCAACCTCGGCATCAGCTCGACGAAATTGCAGGGCCGGTTGCGGCTGTCGAGTTGTTCGTCGAGGATGCGGTCCCAGCCGTCTTTTACCGCGCCGTTGCTGCCGGGGAGGGCGAAGATGTATTTGCCCTGCGCCATGATCGCCATTGCGCGGGACTGGACGGTGGAGGTGCCGATGGTGGAGTAGCTGATCCAGCGGAACAGTTCGCCGAAGCCGGGGATGTCCTTGCCCTGATTGGCGATTTTCAGCTGGTCCAGCGCCTCGGGGGTGACGTCGCGGCCGGTGAGGCCGGTGCCGCCGGTGGTGATGATGCAGTCGATGGCGGGATCGTCGAGCCAGTCTGACAGCAGCGTGACGAGCTTGGTCACGTCCTCGCGGGCGATGGCGCGGGTGGCGATGGTGTGGCCCTTGGTGGTGATGCGCTCGGCGAGGATGTCGCCCGAGGTGTCGTCGGCCTCGGTGCGGGTGTCGGACAGGGTGAGCAGGGCGATGGCGATGGGCTTGAACGTGCGCTCGGGATCAATAGCCAAGGGGGTCGACTTTCAGCGAGGGGGCGGAGGCGGCACTGGCGGGCGCGTTGACCGCCACGCGAAACGGGGTGACGCCGGGGGGGGTGACGCCGGGGCCGGAGCCGCCGAGCCCGGGGAACTTGGGCCACAGGCCCTGCGCCAGCGCCTGTCGGCTTTCGGAGACGCCGCCGGCCTGGCGTTCGTACATCCAGTAGTTGCGCAGCACGGTGGCGACGTAGCCGCGGGTTTCCCAGTAGGGCACTGATTCCATCCACAACAGCGGATCGCCGCCGTCGTGGATCTGGCTGTTCCAGCGGGCGACGGGCAGGATGCCGGCGTTGTAGGCGGCGATGACCTTGGGCAGCAGGCCGCCGGTGGCCGAGGCATCGCGCAGGGATTCCAGATGCGCCTGCCCGAAGGCCATGTTGACCGAGGGGCGGTTGAGATCGTCGACGGTGCCCGCATAGCCGAGTTCGGCGGCGTGCTGGCGGGCGGCGGAGGGCATGATCTGCATCAGCCCGCGCGCGCCGGCCGGGCTGACGACGCCGGCGTGGAACTGCGATTCCTGCAAGCTGTGGGCCAGCACCAGCGCGGGGTCGATCTGCCAGCCGCTGGTGGGGCTCCATTTGGGCATGGGATAGCGGCTGGCGGGGGCCGGGGCGGCGCCGGCGGGCACATTATAGGCCATCCACAATTGCGCGGCGGGCAGGCCGAGATCGCGGGCGAGGCGCGAGAGCGGCTGATATTGCGCGGGATCGCCAATGCGGGCCTGATGGCGCAGCACCTCGTCGGCCAGCGCGTCTTCGCCGACTTCGGCCAGCGAGACGGCAGTGCGGATATTGGGAATGTCGCGCAGGGTTTGCCAATCGGCGGCGGTGAAATCCGGCGCGGCGTGGGTGGCGGGCAGGGCGAGGCCAAGCTGTTCGGCCGCGAGCATGCCGTAGAGCGTTTCATCGAAGCTGGCGGCGGTGCGCAGGGCGGCCTCGGCCCTGTCGGGCGCGCGGCAGCGCACGGCGGCGCGGGCCTGCCAGAACAGGGCGGCGGCGGTCAGCTCCGGGTTGGTGGCGTCGGCGGCGGTGTGGGCGAAGGAGGCCTGGGCATTGGCGCAATCGCCCACGCGCCATGCGGCAAGGCCGGCGACCCACCAGCCCTCCACCGCCCACGGGCCGGCGGTGGGCGCGGTGATCGAGCCGTCGCGATCGGGAATGGTGCTGTTGCCGTCGCCGGCGGCGAGGCCCATGGCGAAGGCCGAGGCGTCGTCATTCTCGATATAGTAGCTCCACGCGACCTTCTGGCGCCACGCGGCGCGGGCCTCGGGGCTGAGGACGGCGTCCACCCCGTCGAGCAGGAGCTTGGCCTGGCCGGGATTGCTGGCCTTGATCGCGTCGGCAATGGCGGCGGCGACCGTGGCGGGCATGGTGCCATCGGTGATCTCGCGCGGGCGGGTGCGGCGCGGGGCGCTGGGCAGGGCGATGAGCGGCTGGGCGGCGGGCAGGGCTGGCAGCGCGGTGAGGCCGCGCCTTGTGGCGAGCTGGGCGATGGGCTCGGCCTCGGGCAGGGTGGGGTTGGCGGCGAGCCAGGTGCCGAGGGCGGCGGGATCAATCTTTTGCCCGGCGCCGGCGGGGTTCTGGCCGCTGAGCATCATCTCGCCGGTGGCGATGGCGTGGAGCGGGCCATCCGGCCGCTGGGCGAGCAGGGTTTGCGCCTTCGCCCAGTCCGACTTGTGCAGGGCGGCGAAGAGGTCGCGGTAGAAGGCGCGCTCATCCTCGCTGAGCAGGCGGGGGACGGCGGTGCGGTCTGCCCGGGAGGAGAAATAGGCGGCGGCGGCGCTGTTGGCGCTGGCGGAGAGGGGCAGGAGCGCGGCGCACAGGCCGATGAGGCCGGGCAGAAGGCGGCGCGCGGCGCGAGCGGGAGCACGCATGGCGGCATGGGGACGCGATGCCTCGCGCCCGGCGGCAGCCCTGTGCTGCATGGAACCCTGCACGCCTGATTTATGCACGCCTGTATTACCCCGCGCTGCCCGAGTGGGGGGCCGCACCATCGGACCCGGAAAATTCCAGCCAGTGTTGCCAGAAACGGGCCTTGGCGGCCGGGCGTTCGAGCAGCATGGCCAGATCGCCCGCTGGCAGCAGCGGGCAGACAAACCCCTCATGGTTAAGCGGCGGGAAAGCGACAGTGTTTTGCGGCTGGGCGTGTGACAGTAGCGGCAGGACGTTCGATCCGAAGGCAATAATCCGCCGCGGCGCCACCAGCGCGACGTGGTGCAGCAGCACCGCGCCGAGCCCGCTGGCCGCCAGCGCCGGCCAATCCGGCAGGGGCATCGGGCGCGGCAGGGCGCTGGCGATCATCACCTCGGCCTCGGAGAAACCGAGCATCGGCACGATGGCGGCGAGCAGCCTGCCCTGCGGGCCGGAGAGCAGATGGGTGGCGTCGCCTTCCTCCGGCTGCGGGACGATGACCATCAGTGGCGGGTTGGCCGGCCCGCGCGGGGGGATGCGGGGCTGGGTGGCGCCGTGGGGCGCGAAGCCGGTGAGATCGGGGTGGTCGAGGCTGGGCTCCGTCAGCCACCAGGCGTGGAAGGCGGGCAGGGTGGTGGGCCATGCCTCGCGCGGGCCGCCCAGCCGGATGGGCGCCGGGGCGGGCTGGGACATGGACGGTGGTGGGGCGGGAGTGGTGGTCTGCTGTGTCGACGTGGCCTCTGGCGCCTTGGCCGGGGCCAGCCAGCGGCGGGGCTCGTCCTCGAACAGGCTGTCGACTCCGGCCTCTCGCCACCAGGCCAGCGTGGCGGCAACCGCTGCCGCGAGCGGCGGCTGGGGCCGGGCGGGGGGAGCGATGCCGGAAGCGGAGGGGGAATCGGCTGGGGACAAGGGCTTGCGAACCTGCACGTTTGCGATGGCGCGCGTTTGCGCTCAACTATGGGGCGCGAGGGTCTTGACCTGTCACGCGCAAGCAATCAAGGCGAAAGCAACGGATGCGCGAGGGCCTTGCCGGCTTTTGCGTTTCGGCAAATCACGGTAACAGGCCACATGGCACGGCGCGCTGGCGCGGAAAGACAAGCGGGGACACAATGAGCGAACGGGAATCGATGCCGTATGACGTCGTTATCGTGGGTGGCGGGCCGGCTGGCCTGTCGGCGGCGATACGGCTGAAGCAGGTGAATGCCGATCTGTCGGTATGCGTGCTGGAAAAGGGCTCGGAAATCGGCGCGCACATCCTGTCGGGCGCGGTGATCGACCCGCGCTCGCTGGACGAGCTGCTGCCGGACTGGCGGACGGACGGCTGCTCGCTGGCCGAGGTGCCGGTGACGGAGAACCACCACTGGATCCTGACCAAGAAGAAGCGCTTCTCGGTGCCGCATCTGATCACGCCGGGCTGGATGCACAACAAGGGCACCTATACCGGATCGCTGGGCAATCTGTGCCGCTGGCTGGCGGGCAAGGCCGAGGAACTGGGCGTGGAGATCTTCCCCGGCTTCCCCGCCGCCGAGGTGCTGTATGACGACGCCCCAGGCCCAAATCAGGGCGCCGTGATCGGCGTGCAGACCGGCGACATGGGCGTGGACCGCGATGGCCAGCCGAAGGGCGACTATCAGCCGGGCATGAATTTGCTCGGCAAATATACGCTGTTCTGCGAGGGCGCGCGCGGCCATCTGACCAAGCGGCTGAAGGAAAAGTTCGACCTGGAGGCGGATTGCCAGCCGCAGGTCTATGGCCTCGGCATCAAGGAGCTGTGGGACATCGACCCGGCCAAGCATGTGCCCGGCAAGGTGATCCACACGCAGGGCTGGCCGCTGAGCGAGAGCGGCAGCTGGGGCGGTGGCTTCCTGTATCATCAGGCAAACAACCAGGTGGCGCTCGGCTTTGTGACCGCGCTGGATTACAAGAACCCTTACGTTTACCCCTTCGAGGAATTCCAGCGCTGGAAGCAGCACCCCGAGATCCGCGCCATTCTGGAAGGCGGCAAGCGCGTGGCCTATGGCGCGCGGGCGATCAACGAGGGCGGCTGGCAGTCCGTGCCGAAGCTGGCCTTCCCCGGTGGCGTGCTGGCCGGCTGCTCGGCGGGCTTCGTCAATGTGCCGCGCATCAAGGGCACCCATACCGCGATGAAGAGCGGCATGCTGGCGGCCGAGGCGATTGCCGCCGCCATCGCCGCCGGGCGCGAGCAGGATTCGCTGGACGAATATGATGCCGCCGTGCGCAGCAGCTGGATCGCCAAGGAATTGAAGCTGGTGCGCAACGCCGAGCCGCTGATCGCCAAGCTGGGCGAGGATATCGGCTTCTTGCTGGCCGGCATCGACATGTGGATGCGCACGCTGAAGATCGGCCTGCCCTTCACCATGAAGCATCACACCGATGCCAGCACCACGCAGCGGGCCGACCTGTACAAGCCGATCGCCTATCCCAAGCCCGATGGCGTGATCAGCTTCGACCGGCTGACCTCGGTGAGCTATTCCTTCACCAACCACGAGGAAGACCAGCCCTGCCATCTGCGGCTGAAGGATCCCGCCGTGCCGGTAGAGGTGAACCTGAAGCTGTATGATGGGCCGGAAGCGCGCTTCTGCCCGGCGGGCGTGTATGAGTTCGTGGGTGAGGGCGATGACACACGCCTGCAGATCAACGCGCAGAACTGCGTGCATTGCAAGACCTGCGACATCAAGGACGCGACGCAAAACATCGACTGGGTGAGCCCGGAAGGCGGCGGCGGGCC
>CAIXXP010000049.1 GCA_903923465.1 uncultured Sphingomonadales bacterium
CCCCACCTGCCAGGAACTGATCACCCGCATGGTCACCGAGGCCGAGGCCATCATCAAAGGCCGCCTCAACTCCATGATCGCCTGAGCAGGCCAACACACACCCCGGCGCAATGGGCGCCGGGGGGCAATCCCACGCACAAAAAAACTGGCCGGGAGCGCGCTCCCGGCCAGTTTCATAAAGCCATCCGCCTGGCGGTTTGGCTATGGGATCAGAACTTGGTCTTGATTTCGAAAGTCCACATCCGCGGCGCACCCACGGCATAGCCTTCCGCACCCAGATCAATCGTCCCGCTCGAACCCAGCAGGAAGAACTTGTTGGTCAGGTTGGTTACGCCCGCTGCGACATCGAAACGCGAACCAAACGCATGGTTCAGTTCCAGCCGCATATCCACCGTGCTGTAGCCGGGGATCGTGTTGCCGCAAATGCCGCCGGCGCAGACGGACCTCGGCGGCACGGTCATGCCGAAAAGACCCTGCGTCACGACACCCAGAACCGCGTTATTCGGGCTGGTGTAGTTGGCGGACTGATAGTTGTAGTTCGTCAGCCAGACAACCTCGCCGACATTACCCGGCAGATCGGTGTGAACCCGCACGCCGCCCTGCAGCTTGTTCTTGGAAACATAGGGCACAGCGTTCAGCGCCAGATTGTTCGCCGCAAAGGCCGGGTCCGGCCAGCGGGTGAACTTGGCATCATTGTAGGACCAGGACCCGGAGAGATCGAGCCAGGCGGCAGGCTGGACCCGGATGTCCGCGTCAAACCCTTCGTAACGAGTCTTGGGGACGTTGATGGTCACGGTCTCCAACTGGCCATTGCCCACCGTCAGCGAAGAGGTCTGCATCCCGGTGTAGGGGTCGTAGAACAGTTCCGCGTTGAAGCGAACAGGCACACCGCCAACCGCGAATTTGGACTTCACGCCCACGGCGAAGTCATCCACGGTCTCGGGTGCATAAAGCGATACCGGCATTGAGGAGGGGTTGATACCGCCCCGCTTCCAGCCATGGCGATAGCCGCCATAAACCATGGTCCTGTTATCGATGTGATAGTCGACGCCAAGGTTATAGGTGCTGCCCTTGTAGGTTCCCTTGTTCCCGACGATCGGGGTGGAGGGCACCGACACCGGCGGGGCGTAGATGCCAAGGCCCGGCAACCCGTAATTGGCCGAGGCGCCATATTGCGTCAGGTCGACCCAGGTCTGGCGGAAGCCGGCGGTGATGTTCAGCTTGTCGACCGGCGAGTAGGTGGCCGAAGCGTAGACGGCCTTGTTCGTCACCTCGGTCGCTTCAAAATTGATCGCGTTATGGAACTGGCTCAGCAGGCCGGAATAGGACACCGAATAGATGTTGATGTCGTTCAGGCCATGCGGCTGCGAGGTTTTGTCGTACATGCCGCCCAGCGTGTAGCTCAGCCTGTGATCGAGGGCGCTGCCCTGCAGCTGAAGCTCGTCGGTGAACTGATCGTTCTTCGGCGCCCGAGCGGGCACCGGCAGATCGATATTGACCTGATAGTAGCCATGGAAAGCGGGCGGCAGCTGAGCCGCAAGGGCACCGCCGGCTGGCACAAAGACATTGGCCGAACCGATCGAGTCCGTGGCGACGTTGCTGAAGCCGACCGAGTGGTTGTAGCCGAAGATGTTCTTGAGCTTGAGGCCCTCGGTCACATCAACCTTGGTGGTGTTGGCCACCATCAGATAGTGCGACGCCGGCTTGTACAGGCTCACATCGATGTAGGCGCAATAGAGCCCGCAGGACGGCGCGAGGATAGCCGTGGAGGCCGACGTGCGCTCCAGCCCGAGGCTGGCCGAGGCGCGGCTCTTTTCGATAATATACGAGACCACCGTGGTGTTCTCGAAGCCATCGGCCGGCTTGACCAGCAGCGAGGCGCGCAGCTGGGTGGTGTTCACATTGTTGAAGTTCTGCGAACCGATGGTCGCACCGGAGGTGATGTCCTTCTGCGGCTGGCCCGTCACGGAATCGGTGGCCGAGCTGTTGATGTAGCCCTTGCGCTGCCAATCGAAGGCGGCGAGTCGCAGGGCGGCCTTGTCACCCAGGGGCAGATTGAGGGCGGCCTCGGCCTGGAAGTCGCCATAGGTGCCGCCCTGAAGGCGAACGTAGCCCTCGGTCACGCCCAGCTTGGGCGCCTGAGGCACGATAACCACCGCGCCACCGGTGGTGTTGCGGCCAAACAGGGTGCCCTGCGGCCCCTTGAGGACCTGCAAGGTGCCGAGGTCGAAGAACTGCGGCGGCGGCGCCGGCATCTCGAAGGTCGAGCTCAGCGGAATATCGGCGAAGTAGGTTTCCACCGAACCGGTGGCAGCGCCAAAGACTTGGCCGCGACCGCGGATCGAGAAGGTGGGAACGCCCGGGTTGCCGGTGTCGGAGCTGACGACCAGGCCGGTGGCGATCTTGGGCAGGTCGTTCGCGGATGTGACCGAGCGTTCGGTCAGTTCCGTCTGCGAGAGCGCCGTCACCGAAATCGGCACGGACTGCAGCGATTCTTCCTTGCGACGCGCGGTAACGATGATGTCGCCGCCGTCCGAAGCAGGGCTGGCCGTCGTCGCCCCATCGGCCGGTGCATTGGCATTTTCGGCCATGGCGGGCGTTGCGACCA
>CAIXXP010000050.1 GCA_903923465.1 uncultured Sphingomonadales bacterium
CTGCGTGCTGAATGGCGAGGATTCGGTGGGCGAGTTCTACTCGGTCGCCGTGACCAACAATTACCAGCAGGCCGACACCGGCACCAAGATGATCCACAACGGCAAGGGCAGCCGCTCCACCATCATCAGCAAGGGCATCAGCGCCGGGCATTCGAACAACACCTATCGCGGGCTGGTGCGTGTGGCGGCGCAGGCGGAGGGCGTGCGCAATTTCACCCAGTGCGATTCGCTGCTGCTGGGCAAAACCAGCGGCGCGCATACCGTGCCTTATATCGAGGTGCGCAACCCCAGTGCCACCATCGAGCACGAGGCCACCACCAGCAAGATTTCGGACGACCAATTGTTCTACGCCATGCAGCGCGGGCTGGATCAGGAAGCGGCGGTGGCGCTGATCGTCAACGGCTTTGCCAAGGAAGTGCTGCAGCAACTGCCGATGGAGTTTGCCGTGGAGGCGCAGAAGCTGCTGGGGATTTCGCTTGAGGGGAGCGTGGGGTAATGTTCGAGAAAGGTCGAGCAGAACTGGCAAACCGCCTTTACGATTTGGTCGGTCGCTTCTCGACACTCCATGCCAAATTCAAGGAACTGGAGGAGGACGCAAAATTCTCCGGCAGGCTTGGGCTAGAAATGAATGATGAAGCTAGTCGATTTGGGCGCCTCGCAGCTGATGCCGAATTGCAGGTGGGTTTTTGCGGGCAAGCTGCGCGCCAGTTGCTTAGGGAACGGGCGTTGCCAATTATATTCCGGGGTGGGGTCAAGCGGGCTGAAAAGTTCGCTGCTCGTATGGAGGCTGTTATCCTGGAGTGTGCCCTAGCCGCAGCAATCGGCCACGCAGCGTTTTCGGAAATGATGAACAATCAGGATAGCATTGATGCTCCAAATCCATAACCTCTCCGCCACTGTTGCGGACAAGCCGATCCTCAAGGGCCTCAGCCTCACCATCAACGCGGGCGAAATCCACGCGATCATGGGGCCAAACGGCGCGGGCAAGTCCACGCTGGGCTACACGCTCGGCGGGCGGCCCGGTTACGAGGTCACCGGCGGCGAGGTCAGCTTCAATGGCCAAGACCTCCTCGCCCTCGCCCCGCATGAACGCGCCGCCGCCGGGCTGTTCCTCGGCTTCCAGTATCCGGTGGAGATCCCCGGCGTTTCCTTCGTGCAGTTCCTGCGCGAGGCGCTGAACAGCCAGCGGCGCTCGCGCGACGAGGCCCCGCTCTCGGGCGGCGAGTTCCTGAAGCTCGCCCGCGAGAAGGCCGCGCTGCTGAAGCTGGACATGGAGATGCTGAAGCGCCCGGTGAACGTCGGCTTTTCCGGCGGCGAAAAGAAGCGCGCCGAGATGGTGCAAATGGGCATCCTCGATCCCAAGCTGGCCATCCTCGACGAGACCGACAGCGGCCTCGACATCGACGCGCTGCGCATCTGCGGCGAGGGGATCAATTCCATCATGCGCAAGCCCGATAAAGCCGTGCTGCTGATCACCCACTATCAGCGCCTGCTCGATTACGTGCGGCCGGATTTCGTGCATGTGCTGGCCGGCGGCCGCATCGTGCGCAGCGGCGGGCCGGAGCTGGCCGTGCAGCTGGAGCACCATGGCTACGAGGACGTCGCGTGAGCGATCTGGCCACCATCCCCACCTCCAAATCCGAGGACTGGCGCTATGCCCCGGCGAACGCGCTGGCGCAGATCTGGCCGATCGCGGTTGAGGAAATCCATGTAGCGGCGGGCGGCAGCGACGCGCTGACACTGGTGCAGGATGGCGGCGATCGGAGTGGCGGGGGCGAGCCCATCGCCCGCCAGATCCTGTTGGTGCTGGAAGATCACGCCGAGTTTGACCTGACCATCCTCAACCTCGGCGGCACCTATAGCCGCATCGCCGTCGAGGCGCGGCTGGGCAAGGCCTCGCGCCTGTTCATCGGCGGGGTGCAACTGGCGGGTGCCAACGACAAGCTCGAAATCGCCACCGAGGTGACCCACGCCGAGCCGGATGCCACCAGCCGCCAGATCATCCGCAGCGTGGCGGGGGGCACGGCTAGCGCCACCTACCTCGGCAAGGTGCGGGTGGAGCGCGGCGCCGATGGCAGCGACGGCGCCCAAAGCGTGCGGGCCATGTTGCTGAGCCCCACGGCCACCGCCAACGCCCGGCCCGAGCTGGAAATCTATGCCGACGACGTCAAATGCGCCCACGGTTGCGCGGTGGGCGAGCTGGACGCCATGGGCCTGTTCTACCTCGCCTCGCGCGGCATCGCCCCGCGCCAAGCCAAGGCGCTGATGCTGCAGGCCTTCATTGCCGAGGCGCTGAAGGGTGCCGCCGATGCCGACAATCTGCACGCGCAGGCGCAGGACCGCCTGAGCCGGTTGCTGGAGGGCGAGCTATGAATGCTGCGCTGACCCTGCCGCTGGACACCGCCACCCTGCGCGCCGATTTCCCCGGTCTCGTCACGCCGAATGGCCAGCCGTGGCACTATCTGGATGCCGGCGCCACCGCGCAGAAGCCGCAGGTGGTGGTCGATGCCATGGCCCGCGCGCTGGGGCGGGATTATGCCACGGTGCATCGCGGGGTCTATTCGCGCTCGGCGCATATGACGCTGGCCTTCGAGGCGGCGCGGCGCAAGGTGGCCGGGCTGATTGGCGGTGCCGAGGGCGAGATCGTCTTCACCCGCGGCGCCACAGAGGCGATCAATCTGGTGGCCAACAGCTGGGGTCCCGCCAATCTCGGGCCCGGCGACCGCATTCTGCTCTCGCGGCTGGAGCATCACGCCAATATCGTGCCGTGGCAGCTGCTGGCCGGGCGGCTCGGCTTTACCATCGACGTTTGCCCGCTGACGGTGGACGGTCATATCGATCTCGACATGGCGGAGCGGATGATCACCCCCGCGCACAGACTGGTGGCGCTGTCGCATGTCTCCAACGTGCTGGGCAGCGTGCTGGATGTGCCGCGCGCGGTGGCTATGGCCCATGCCGTGGGCGCGAAGGTGCTGATCGATGGCTGCCAGGCGGTGCCGCGCTTCCCGGTGGATGTGGCGGCGCTGGGCTGTGATTTCTACGCCTTTTCCGCGCACAAGCTCTATGGCCCCACCGGCCTCGGCGCGCTGTGGGCGCGGGCGGAAATCCTCGACGCCATGCCCCCGTGGCAGGGCGGCGGGGCGATGATCAACAAGGTCAGCTTCGATGGCACCACCTTCGCCCCCGCGCCGCAGCGTTTCGAGGCGGGAACGCCTGCCATCACCGAGGTGATCGCGCTGGCGGCGGCCATCGATTATGTCGAGGGCGTGGGGCTGGCGGCCATCCATGCGCACGAAACCGCGCTGGTGAAGACCCTGCGCCGCGAGCTTTCCGCGATGAACACCGTCACCCTGTTCGGGCCGGAGGCTTCGGCGGGCATCGTCAGCTTCGCGCTGGATGGCGTGCACCCGCATGATCTGGGCACCATCCTCGACGAGGAAAATGTCGCCATCCGCGCCGGGCACCATTGCGCCCAGCCGCTGATGGAGCATCTGGGCGTGCCCGCCACCGCCCGCGCCAGCTTTGGCTTGTATAGTTACGAAAGTGATATCGCCGCCCTGTTGCGCGGTATAGAACGAACGAGAAGGATTTTCGGCTGATGTCTCCCGAATCTCATGACGAGACCCCTAACGGTTCTGGCCGCTTCACCGTGGAAGAGGTCGACAGCGCCCCCACCCCGCCGCGCGCGCGGGTGGAAGACGCTCCGGCTGAATCCGCCGGCGACAAGCTGGAGCGCAAGAAGGATTACCTCGAGGGTTTCCTCAGCCAGAAACCGGCCGATGCCAGCGCCGGCGAGCCCGGCGGCGCGCTGTATGAGGCGGTGATCGCTGCCCTGCGCGACATTTTCGACCCCGAGATTCCGGTCAACATCTACGACCTCGGCCTGATCTATGGGGTGGAGGTGAGCAACGAGGCCTCGGTTGCCGTGACCATGACGCTGACCACCCCGCATTGCCCGGTGGCCGAGAGCATGCCCGGCGAGGTGGAGCTGCGCGTCAGCTCCGTGCCCGGTGTGCGCGATGCCGAGGTCAATCTCGTGTGGGATCCGCCGTGGGATCCGGCCAAAATGAGCGATGAGGCTCGCCTCGAACTGGGAATGCTGTGATGAGCGACACGCCAACCACCACCACCCGCCCCCAAATTCGCCCCCGCCCTGCCGCCGTTGCCCTCACCCCTGCGGCGGAGGCGCGGGTTGCCGCGCTGATGGCCAAGGCGCCCGAAGGCACCATCGGCGTCAAGCTCTCCACCCCGCGCCGGGGCTGCTCGGGCCTTGCCTATTCGGTGGATTACGTCAGCCAGGCCAATGCCATGGACGAGCGCATCGACACGCCCGGCGGCGCCTTTTTCATCGATGGCGCCAGCGTGCTCTATCTGGTGGGCAGCACCATGGATTGGGTGGAGGACGATTTCACCGCCGGCTTCACCTTCGAGAACCCCAATGCGAAGGGCGCCTGCGGCTGCGGCGAGAGCTTCACCATCTGAGCCCGTCGGCGTCTGGGCCCATCGGCATCTGGGCCCATCGGCAGCGGCGCGCGGGGGAGATCGTCCGCTGCCCTGTGCCTGTCTCTATCCATCCGCGCACAAGTCTGGCACAGACGGCGCGGGCGGGGTCTGCTTGAAACATGAGGGATTAGTGATGCGGAAACTGGCACTGTGTGTGATCGGCTTGCTTGTGGCGGCCGCAAGTGGCCCCGCGCTGGCCCAGGGTGGCGGGCGCCCGGGCGGCGACATGCAGGGCGTGGTTCCACCGCAGGGCCAGGATGATGACGAGCCCCGCGCCGCCAAGATCGGCGACTATCACGCGCAGGAATATCTGAAGCCCATCAGCATGGACCGGTTCGACAAGGCCGTGGCGACGATGTTCGCCCAGGCCGACGTCAACCGCGATGGCACGGTCACGCTGGCGGAAATCGAATCGGTGATCACCGCCCGGCGCGAGGCGGCCATCCGCGACCGCTTCCGCGACATCGACACCAACCACGATGGCGCCATCAGCCTGAGCGAATTCACCGCCTGGCAGCAGGACATGGGCTCGGCGGCGGCGTCGCATTGCGCGACCTATGCCGGCAATATCGTGCCCGATACCTTGGCGCCGGTGCTGGGCAACAACGACCGGGACGACGCGCTGGGGCAGGTTATCGAGCCGCTGAGCGCGCTCGTCTTCTCCCGCGCCAACACCCACTATCGCGCCGGCATCACCCTGGACGATCTGCTGGCCTATGAGCACAAGCACTTCAACGCCGTCGACACCAACCACGACGGGTTCCTCGAGCAGTTCGAGATTGAGGCGCTGAGCCACGGGCCCGCCAATCGCCCCACTGGCGGGCAACGCTCAATCGGCAGCGCCAGGGCGCCTCAGCGGCGGCGCAGCAGGGCGATGCAGGCCGCGCGGTCCACGGCGCGGCCATCGCCGCCGCGCCGGGCATCCACATAGCTGGCAACCGGCGCGTGGCCGGGCGACAGCGGATAAAGATAGATATCCAGCACGCAAGGAACGCCGGCGAACTGCAGCTTGCGCGCATCGCCCTCGCGCACATCCAGCCGGGGGGTGCCGAACAGCCGGATCAGCCCCGCCGCATCCGCACCGATAACCCCCTCCACCCCCGGGATCTGCTGAATTTGCACGGGCAGTGGCGGGGTTGGGCGCAGCACCGCAACCGGGGCGCCCGCTGGCCGCGTGCCGGCGCTGGCGGGCCTGTCGCCATCGCCGCCACAGCCTGCCAGCATCAGCACGATGGGCGCCACCAGCAGTGCCGCCGCCGCGCGCCGCGGGCGGTGCGGGGGCTGGCCTCGCGGCTGATCGCGGGCGGGGCGGGGCAAGCGGGTGGGTGCGGGCATCATGGGTCAGGATCCTCCCCGGGCGGGGGCCTGTCAACCGGGCAGCGCGGACGGAAAGTGCCACATTCCAGCCAGGCTGGCCAGCCTGGCGAGCGGCCCTTGCCGGGGCGGGGCGGGGCGGCTAGGTCGCAGCTTCCCCATACCCCCGCGAAAGGCCGCGTTCGCCATGACCACCGTCCCGAAAGCGCCGGCATCTGCCGCCGCGCTCGATGTCATCGCCATTGGCAACGCCATCGTCGATGTGATGGCCCCGGCGGACGACGCCCTGATCGAGAGGCTGGGCATGGCGCGCGGCGGCATGACGCTGATCGACACGGCACGCGCCCACGAACTCTATGCGGCGATGGGCCCCGCGCGCGAGATCTCCGGCGGCTCGGCGGCGAACACGCTGGCGGGGTTGGCGGCGCTGGGCGCCAAATGCGCCTTCATCGGCCAGGTGGCGGATGACCAGCTGGGCGAGGTGTTCGCGCACGACATCCGCTCCGGCGGCATCGCCTTCGCCACGCCGTCCCGGCCCGTCAACGCGCAGGCTGGCGACCCGCCCACTGCCCGCTGCCTGATCTTCGTCTCGCCCGATGGCCAGCGCACGATGAACACCTATCTCGGCGCCTGCCAGTTCCTGCCGCCTGCCGCCGTGGACGAGGACGCCATCGCCTCGGCCCGCGTGCTCTATCTCGAAGGCTATCTGTGGGACCCGGAAGAGCCGCGCCAGGCCATGCGGCGGGCCATCGCGGCGGCACGGGGCGCAGGGCGCGAGGTGGCCTTCACCCTGTCGGACAGCTTCGTCATCGCGCGCCATGGCGATGATTTCCGCGCGCTGATCGCCGATGGCCAGATCGATATCCTCTTTGCCAATGAGCACGAACTGGCCGCCCTCACCGGGGTGGAGGATTTCCACGAGGGGCTGGCCAGCCTGCATGGCAAGGTGCCCACCGTCGTCGTTACCCGCGGCGAGAAGGGCGCCCACGCTTTCCGTGGCGGTGAGCATGCCGTGGTGCCCGCCGAACCCGTCACGCGCGTGATCGACACTACCGGCGCTGGCGACCTGTTCGCTGCCGGCTTCCTGTTCGGCCATGTGCGCGGGGCTTCGCTGGAGGCCTGCCTGAAGCTGGGCGCCATTTGCGCCGCCGAAGTGATTTCGCACTATGGCGCCCGGCCAGAGGCGGATCTCAAGGCGCTGTGTGCCGCGGTGCCGGGCTGAATTTTTACCCGGCCCGGCCGTTCTTGGCTATGCGGCGTACTATCCACTGCGCCGCATGGAGAGATCGCATGAGCATTTCAGGAGTTTCCGGCGCGGGCGCCACGCAGGGGCAGTCGGCGCTGTCCGCCCTTATTTCCAAGGTTGCCGGCAAGGCTGGCGGCGTTGACGCCGATGGCGATCACGATGGCTCGGGCGGCGCGAAGCCTGCCGCCGCCAGCCCGGCCCCCGCGCCTACCACGCCGGCACCGGGGTCGACGGTTACCCGCTATGCGTGATGGGATTTGACGAAGAAATGGTAGGTGCGAGGGGGCGTTTAATGTGCCGATTTGCCGATGCAAATCGGTTACCCCCTCGCGCCCCCGGAACTGTCAGCATTGCATGCCGCTCACCCACAGCGCAACATCGCCGCGCCGCAGGCTGGTAAAGCCTGCTGCGCCGCAGGGCGCCACAGCGCAGGTGATGCGCGACGAAAAAGGGAAAGGGAGCGCGAGGGACGAGTCCCTCGCACCTTCACTCCCCCTTCCCCAGCCCCTCACTCCGCCTCCCGCGCCACCTCTCGCCAGCCAATATCCCGCCGGCAAAACAGCGACGGCGCGGCAATGGCATCCACCCCGGCATAAGCGGCCCCTTGCGCGGCGGTGACGCTGGGCCCCCGCCCGGTCACGTTCAGCACCCGCCCGCCGTTGGCCACCAGCGCGCCGCCGGCGTCCAGCGCGGTGCCGGCATGGAACACCTGCGCGCCGGTGGCCTCGGCGGCATCCACGCCTTCGATCAGCCCGCCCTTGTCCGGCGTTCCGGGATAGCCCTTGGCGGCCATCACCACAGTCAGCGCCGTGTTGGCCGAGAATCGCGGCGGCTCCACGCTGCCGAGGCGATTTTCGGCGCAGGCCAGCAGCAGTTCGCCAAGATCGCTTTCCAGCCGGGCCAGCATCACCTGCGTCTCGGGGTCGCCAAAGCGGGCATTGTATTCGATGAGCTTTGGCCCTTCGTCGGTCAGCATCAGCCCGGCGAACAGCACGCCGGAATAGGGCGTGCCCTCATCCGCCATCGCTTTCACGGTGGGGGCAATAATGCGGGTCATCACCTCGGCTTCCAGCGCGGGCGTCAGCACCGGGGCTGGCGACTAGGCGCCCATGCCGCCGGTGTTGGGCCCGGTATCGCCCTCGCCCACGCGCTTGTGATCCTGCGCGCTGGCGAAGGGCAGGATGGAGGCGCCGTCGGTGAGGGCAAAGAAGCTGGCCTCCTCGCCTTCCATGAATTCCTCGATCACCGCCTCGGCGCCCGCCCCGTTTTGGTCAATTGGCCCAAAGCGGCCGGAGAAGATCTCGCGCACCGCTTCCTCGGCCTCGGCCATGGTCATGGCGACGGTCACGCCCTTACCGGCGGCGAGGCCATCGGCCTTCACCACCACTGGCGCGCCAAAGCGGGCCAATGCCGCCAGCGCATCGGCCTGCGTTGAAACCCGCGCATAGCCGGCGGTGGGAATGCCCGCGCGCTCGCACAGATCCTTGGTGAAGCCCTTCGAGCCTTCCAGCTGCGCCGCCGCCTTCGAGGGGCCAAACACCGCCACCCCCGCGCCGCGCAGCGAATCGGCCAGACCATCCACCAGCGGCGCCTCTGGCCCGATCGCCACCAGGCCGATGGCCTGCGCCTCGCAAAAGGCTATAACGGCGGCATGGTCGGTGGCATCCAGGGCCACCAGCGTGGCATGGCGGGCAATGCCGGGGTTGCCGGGCGCGGCGTAAAGCTTTCCACCGTCTGACAGCAAGCGGGATTGCGCCAGCTTCCACGCCAGCGCATCTTCGCGACCGCCCGAACCAAGCAGCAGGATATTCATGGCCGCCTCACCACCTTTTTCCAGTGAACCCGATGAAGGCGGGCTGGTAGCGCGCTCTGCCCCCGGCGACAACGCCGAGCCTTTGTCCATCACCGCAATTTCGCAGGCACTGAAGCGCGTGGTGGAGGATCGCTTCGGCTTCGTGCGGGTGCGCGGCGAGCTGTCGGGGGTGAAACGGGCGGCTTCGGGCCACCTCTACCTGGCGCTGAAGGACGAGGGCGCGCGGCTGGATGGGGTGATGTGGAAGGGTGGCGTGGCGCGCCTCTCCTTCGTGCCGGAGGACGGCGTCGAGGTGGTGGCCAGCGGCAAGCTGACCACCTATCCCGGGCGCTCGAACTATCAGCTGGTGATCGAGCGGATGGAGATCGCCGGCGAAGGCGCGCTGCTGGCGCTGCTGGCGAAAACCAAGGCGCGGCTGGAGGCGGAGGGCCTGTTCTCGCCAGAGCGCAAACGCCCCATCCCCTATCTGCCCCGGGTGATCGGCGTGGTGACCAGCCCCACCGGCGCGGTGATTCGCGATATTCTCCACCGGCTGGCGGATCGCTGGCCCAGCCACGTGCTGGTGTGGCCGGTGCTGGTGCAGGGGCAGGGGGCGGCAGCACAAGTGGCGGCGGCAGTGCGGGGCTTTTCCGCCATGGCGGCAGGGGGCGCCATTCCCCGGCCCGATCTGGTGATCGTCGCGCGCGGCGGCGGCTCCATCGAGGATTTGTGGGCGTTCAACGAGGAAGAGGTGGTGCGCGCGATTGCCGGTTGCACCATTCCCACCATCTCTGCCGTGGGCCACGAGACCGACACCACCTTGGCCGACTTCGCTGCCGACTGGCGCGCGCCCACCCCCACCGCCGCCGCCGAACGCGCGGTGCCGGTGCGCGCCGAACTGGCCGCCGGGCTGGCCGAACTGGGCCTGCGCCAGCGCCGGGCGGTGATGCGGCCCGTCGCATTGGGCCGGGAACGGCTGGAGGCGCGCGCGCGCCATCTCCCCTCGCCTCAGGAGCTGATCGCCGGGCCGGTGCAGGCGCTGGACGAGGCCGGCGAACGGCTGCGGCGCGGGCTTTCCGACCGGGTGGTGCTGGCCGCGCGCCAGTATCACACCGTCTCGGGCCGGCTGTCGCTACCCCTGCTCTCCGCCCGGCTGGCGGCGGCGCGCCAGCGGCTGGAGGGCCAGCGCCTGACCCCGGCCCTGCTGTCCAGCCGCATCGCGCAGGATCGCGCCCGGCTGGAGGGGCTTGGCCGGGTGCTGCAATCGCTGAACCCCGATGGCATTCTGCAAAAGGGCTACGTCCGCGTTACCGGTGCCGATGGCCACACGCTGGTCTCCGCCGCGCAGGCGCGCGAGGCCGCGCATCTAACGCTGCATTTCCGCGACGGGCAACTGGGCGCCGTGCCGCAAGATGGCGCCCCCGCGCCCGGCGCTGGCCGCCCGGCGCCCGCGCGCGCCTCCGCACCAAAGCCCCGCCCCGCCCCGCCGGAACAGGGCAAATTGCTTTGAGCGGCCCCTTGCGCTAAGACAGGCCCATGCTGATGTCTGCCGCTGATCGCCCCGCCACGCTGCGTTTTGAACACAATGGTTTTCGTGTGGTCATTCCGGGCGGCCACGTATTCTGCGCGGTGACGGCGCAGGCCATTCCGCTGGAGGAACTGCGCTATTGGAGCGTGACCCGGCAGGAAGCCTATGCCAGCTGCGAAGTGGCCACCGAGCGGTTGTGCGGGCAGAAGCCGCACCCTCAGCAAGACCCCGAGGCATAATGCTCACCCGCCGCGCCGCGCTGGTTGGCGGTGGAGCGGCGCTGGCAATGGGGCCGGGCGGCTTTGGCCGTGCGCTGGCGAAGCCGGCTTATCCCGATTTCACCCTAACCGGCCAATTCCGGCAGGGCGGCTGGGCCAGAGGCCGCTTGCCGGACGGTGCGCTTTCGGCGCACCTCGACGGTCACCCCCTGATGTTTGCCCGTGGCGACGACGGTTTCTTCATCGCCTTTGATCGGGATGCCGGGCCAACAGCGGTGCTCGCCGCACATTTCGTCGAGGGCAGGGATGTCCTGCACCCCCTCGCCATCGCGCCCGGCGCGTGGGAGATCGAGCAAATCGACGCCCCCTTCCACCCGCCCGCCATGCCGGACGAAACCTTCGCCGCGCTGCGCAAGGCGGAACTGGCCCAGATCGAAGCCGCCCGTGCGAAGGACACCGGCGCGCAGGGCTGGCGTCAGCAGTTCACCTGGCCGGTCAAGGGCCGCATCTCCGGCAAGTTTGGCGCGCAAAGGGTCTATCGCGGCCCATCCGGTCAACCCCAGCCGGGCAGCTATCATTCGGGCGTGGACATCGCCACCGGCACCAGCGGCACCCCCTATGCCGCGCCCGCCGATGGCGTGGTGGTGCTGGCAGCCACGCCA
Source organism: uncultured Sphingomonadales bacterium (assembly GCA_903923465.1). Lineage (GTDB taxonomy): Bacteria > Pseudomonadota > Alphaproteobacteria > Sphingomonadales > Sphingomonadaceae > Novosphingobium. The sequence goes on from CAIXXP010000050.1 coordinate 11,264, forward strand.
GCCAATGGGGGCCCGTTCACGCTGGAAGGCAACCTGCTGATGATCGACCACGGCGCCGGGCTTTCCAGCGCTTTCCTCCACAGCTCGGCGCTGCTCGTGCGCGAGGGCGAGACAGTGGCGCAAGGCCAGCCCATCGGCCACATCGGCATGACCGGCCGCGCTACCGGCCCGCATCTGCACTGGAGCCTGCGGTGGCACGATGCCAGGCTCGACCCCGCGCTGATCGCCGGCGCCATGGTTTGACCCGGCGGGCGGGCGCCGATCCCGCCCCCGCGGGGTTTCCCACAAAACTGTAGAATACCGTGGATTTACCGCAGGCTCTTTATTGCTTCGGGGCGTGATAATAACGTAGGATTACGGAGTGTCGTCTGCATGGGGGCAGCGCGCGTTCCGGCCCGTTCGCGGGGGCAGTGCCGGATCGTGCCAATCATGCCAGTTCCCATGCGGCTCGACCGCGGGCGGCAGGCTGCTGGCGCCCATCCACACGCCGGGGGGCTACATGAACGTCACGATTGCACAGGCCGTCAGGGCCGGTGTCGCGCCGATGGCGCTGGGTTTTGCCATGCTGACGACTCCGGCCCGCGCTGACGATGCCCCGGCAGCGGCTAATATTGGGGCCGACCAGATCGTCGTCACCGGCACGCGAATCGTCGCGCCCAATGCGGTGTCGACCGCGCCGATCACCACCATCGCCGCCAGCGCTGTGCAGTGGGCCGGCACCGCGCGCATGGAGGACATCCTCAATGCCCTGCCGCAGGTCTATCCCGGCCAGACCGCCACCCTGTCGAACGGCGCCTGGGGCACGGCCACGGCCGATCTGCGCGGGCTGGGGCCGGGGCGCACGCTGGTGCTCATCGACGGCCGAAGGCTGATGCCGGGCGATGCCGCCTCCTCCGCCGCCGATCTCAACTTCATCCCGACATCGCTGATCAAGCGGGTGGACGTGCTGACCGGCGGAGCCTCGGCCACTTATGGTGCCGATGCGGTGGCGGGCGTGGTCAATTTCGTGATGGACAAGGATTTCACCGGGCTGCGGGCGACCACCACCAACAGCTTCTACAGCCACTCCAACGGCAACACCGCGATCCTGCCCGCGCTGGCCGATGCCAACAATCAGGGCCTGCCCGGCTATGCCTACCCCACCGGCAGCAGCACCGACGGGCGGATGATGGACAGCACCATCGTCTATGGCACCATGCTGGGCGATGGGGCCGGCGTTGAAGGCGGGGGCCACCTCACCGCTTATCTGGGCTATCGCACGGCCAATCCGGTGCTCCAGTCGCAGCGCGACGGCAGCGCCTGCACCATCCAGCCGCAGAGCAGCCTGCCCGCCCCATTCAACGCGGCCCAGCCGCTGGAGTGCGGCGGCTCGCCCTATTCGGCCAATGGCAATGCCATCTGGTACACCAAATTCGGCCCCACGCCGGGCACCTTGGGCCCCGGCACGCTGGCCTCGGTGTTTGTCGGCGCCAACCCCACGCAATATAACACCGCCCCGCAAAACTACTTCCAGCGCCCGGACGAGCGCGTCACCGCCGGCGTTTTTGCCGATTACGCGGTAAGCGCCGCCTTCCACCCCTTTGTGGAGGCGATGTTCATGGACGATCACTCGCTGGGCCAGCTGGCGCCCTCGGGTGATTTCGGCAACACGCTGACGATCAACTGCGACAACCCGCTGCTCTCCGCCGGCACGCGGGCGCAGCTGTGCGGGTCGCTGAACAAGGTCATCGGCTATCTGGGCGCCTATCCGGTCACGCCGGTGTCCTATGCCCATTTGTCGGCGGCGGCGAAGGCATCGGTTTCCGGGCTGACCACGCCGGCCCTGTCGAACACCGGTTTTTTCGAACTGCTGCGCCGCAATGTCGAGGGCGGCTCGCGCGTCAACGACATCAGCCACCGGTCATTCCGCACGGTGCTCGGCGCGCGTGGCGCCTTGGGCGCGGCATGGAAGTACGATGCCTACGTCCAGTATGGTCGCACGGGCTTTACCGAGGCCTTCACCAATGATGTCTCGAAAAGCCGCGCGGCCAATGCGCTGAACGTGGTCAGCGTGAATGGCGTGCCCACCTGCGCGGCCAAACTCTCCGGCGTTGACCCTGCTTGCGTGCCCTATGATGTGTTCAGCGGCAATGGTCCCTCGGCCGCCTCGCTCGCCTATATCAGCGCCACCGGCGTGGAGAGCGGTGCCACCACGGAAACGGTGGGCAGCCTCCAGTTCACCGGCGATCTCGGCCGCTATGGCGTGCAAAGCCCCTGGGCCAGCCGCGGTGCCACGCTGGCGCTGGGCGGGGAATGGCGGCGCGAGGCGCTCTATCGCAACGCCAATCAGGCATTGCAGACGGGCGATCTGGCCGGGCTGGGCCTGCCGCTGCCAGCCATCTCGGGCGCCTATGACGTTGGCGAATTCATCAGCGAGGCCAATGTGCCGCTGGTAGACCGCCACCTTGCCTTCAACGGGGCCTTGCGCCTGTCCCACTACGCGCTGACCAGCGGGCAGACCTATAATACCACCACCTGGAAGCTGAACCTCGATGCCTCGCCCATCGATGGCCTGCACCTGCGCGGCAGCATCAACCGGGCGGCGCGCGTGCCCGACATTCAGCAACTCTATGCCGGGCAATACGTCGGGCCCGACGGGGCGAGCGACCCCTGCGCCGGCATCGTCATCACCGCGGCGAACACCGGTTGCCTCGCGCAGGGGCTCAGCGTTGGCCAATATGTCGTGGCCAACCCGGCCGGCCAATACAACGGCCTGCGCGGCGGCACCGCCAGCTTGCACCCGGAGATTGCCACCACCAAAACGCTGGGCGTGGTGCTGGCCCCGTCGCTGATCTCCGCCTTCTCCCTGAGTGTCGACTGGTTCGACATCAAGGTGAGGAACGCCATCGAATCGTTTGGTGCCAACGCGATCATGACGGCGTGCATGGGGGGCAACACCACGGCCTGCGGGCTGATCCACCGCGACCCCGGCGGTTCGCTGTGGCTCACCCCGGGCGGCTATGTCGCCGATCTGCCAACCAACATCGGCGCGGTGGAAACCAGCGGGTTCGATTTCAACGCCGCCTATGCCCGGCGGCTCGGCAGGATTGGCACCCTGTCGCTCGATCTGGTGGGCACGCTGCTCGACAAGGCGCGCACCAGCAATGGCCTCAGCGCCCCCTATGACTGCGCCGGCTACTACGGCCCCACCTGCGGCACGCCGGCTCCCCATTGGCGGCATCAGGCGCGCGCCACGCTGTCTGTCCCTCGCGCTGGACCGCCTCGCTGCAGTGGCGCTACATCGGGCCGGTGGTGGTCGAATACCTGAACCCCAGCGCGACGCTGGCCGGGAATGCCTTCACCTTCGGCTCGCGCATTCCGGGGCAGAGCTATTTCGACCTGGCGCTGTCCAAAGGGCTGGGCCGGCACCTGCTGCTGCGCGCCGGGGTGAACAATCTGTTCGACAAGGACCCGCCGCTGGTCGCCTCGGGCGCGGCGGATTACGGTGCCAGCGGCTGTGCGCCGGTGGTGTGCAACGGCAACACCTATCCCGGCACCTATGATGCGCTGGGCCGCTACATCTACACCGCGCTCTCGCTGGACTTCTGACCCGCGACGGCCGCATGGGCCTGGAACGCAACAAGCCCCGCTCATCGCTGAGCGGGGCTTGTCAGCTATCCGATCCCGCCACCAAACAAGCGGCGGCGATCAGACGCGAAGGGTCAGGCGGCGACCTGCTTCTTGGCCAGCTCGCGCTTTACCTTCAGCGCGCGCGGGCTCAGGGCCGTGTCAGACTGCTTGAGCAGCCAGTTGTCCAGACCGCCGACATGCTCCACCGAGCGCAGGCCATGCGTCGAAACGCGAAAGCGGAAGCTGCGGTCGAGCGATTCGGACATCAGCGTGACATTCTGCAGGTTGGGCAGAAAAACGCGCTTGGTCTTGTTGTTGGCGTGGCTGACGTTGTGGCCAGTCTGGCGGCCCTTGCCAGTCAGTTCGCAGATACGGGACATGAGAATCTCGCTTGGAAAAATCGTTACCGTTGCCGGGGAGGTCGGGCGCATAGCGATTCATCCGCGTAAGGTCAAGTTGCACTGGTGTTACACCAGGACTAGGCCGAAGCGTGATGTCAAAAAGTGGGAACCGGTTTTTTGACAAACATTCGCGCGGCAACGAAGGCCTCTCGCTCATGACCCGATGGCCCCTTCCCCCTCCCATGGCCCAGGCCCTGGCGCAAGCACGGCTGGCCGCCGATGCCGGCGAGGTGCCCGTCGGCGCGGTCATCCTGCGCGATGGCGCGGTCATCGCCGCCGCCCACAACGCCCCGCGCACCCTGCGTGACCCCACCGCCCACGCTGAAATCCTGGCGATTCGCGCCGCCGCCGCCGCCCTCGGCAGCGAACGACTCGAAGGCTGCGAGCTGTGGGTCAGCCTGGAGCCTTGCGCCATGTGCGCCGGGGCCATCGCCCACGCGCGCATCGCCCGCGTCTATTACGCCGCCGCAGACCCCAAGGGCGGCGCGGTGGAGCATGGCGCCCGCGTGTTCGAACAGGACCAGTGCCTGCACCGGCCAGAGGTTTATTCCGGCATGGGCGAGGTGGAGGCGGCGGAGATGTTGCGAGCGTTTTTCCGGGAGAGAAGGTGAGGGGTTAAGGCGCGAGCGTGTTACCCCCTCGCGCTCCCAAAACTTGGCATTGTTGCGCCATGGGTTCGGTCTGGCGCCAGTTCGCCGCGCCGCAGGCTTTCACAGCCGCTTCGCGGCAGGGCACCACGCCGAGCCGGATGCACCACGCCGACATTACTGGGAGCGCGAAGGGGTAACCCCCTCGCACCTACCCCCTTCCCGAATCACAAAACCGCAAAATCCAGCCCGATATCCGCTGCCGGCGCGCTCTGCGTCAGCCGCCCCACGGAGACATAGGTCACCCCGGAGGCGGCAATCGCGGCAATGGTATCCAGCCGCACCCCGCCGCTCGCCTCGCACGGCGCCCGCCCGGCCACCAGCGCCACCGCCTCGCGCAGCATATCCGGCTCCATGTTATCCAGCAGCAGATGGGTGGCGCCAGCCACCAGTGCGGGCTCGATCTGGTCCAGCCGATCCACCTCGCAGATGACGCTGGCGACGCCCGCCGCCTTCGCCCGGGCCACCGCCGGGCCGACGCCACCGGCCACGGCCACGTGGTTGTCCTTGATCATCGCGGCATCCCACAAGCCCATGCGGTGGTTTTGCGCCCCGCCCATGCGCGTCGCGTATTTTTCGAGGAAGCGCAGGCCGGGGATGGTCTTGCGGGTGTCGAGGAGGATCGCGCGGCCCGCCATGGCGTCCACATAGGCGCGGGTCATGGTGGCGATGCCGGAGAGGTGTTGCACCGTGTTCAGCGCGCTGCGCTCGGCGGTGAGCAGGGCGCGGGCGTTGCCCACCACCCGCATCAAGGGCGTGCCGGGGGCGATGCGGTCGCCATCCTGCGCCAGCATGGTGATCTCCGCCGTGGGATCGAGGTGGCGGAAGAAAGCCGCGGTAATGGGCAGGCCGGCCAGCGTGGTCGCGTCGCGGCTGTCCATCACGCCCGAGAAGCGCGCCTCGGCGGGAATGACGCTCTCGCTGGTGACATCGCGCCCGCCGCCGGGCAGGCCTTCGCCCAGATCCTCGGCAAGCGTGGCGCGGATGAAGGTGTCGAGGTCGAAGCCGGGGAGGGTGAATTGGGTCATGGGCGGGGATTTAGGGGGGATTTGGGGAAGGGGGAAGAGGAAAGGGAAGGTGCGAGGGTGTTACACCCTCGCGCTCCCGGAACCGTCATTGTTGCGCTTTGGGTTCGGCCTTGCGCAAGGTTGCAGCGCCGCAGGCTTTGATAGCCGCTTCGCGGCAGGGCGCCACGCCGTAGAATAAGCGCCGACGCCGACAGGAATGGGAGCGCGAGGGACGAGTCCCTCGCATCTTAACCCCTCCCTAATGCCCCCTTAATGCACAAACCTCGCCACCACCTCGCGATAAGACCGGCTCACCTTCACCTGCGCGCCGGATTCCAGCACCAGGAAGCATTCGCCATTGGTGTGGGGTTTCACCTCGCGCACGAGGTTGAGGTTGACGATGGTGGAGCGGTGGACGCGCTGGAACACGCGGGGGTCCAGCCGGCGGTCGAGGTCTTTCATCGTCTCGCGCAGGATGAAGCTGTTGTCGCCGGTGCGGATGCACATATAGTCGCCGGCGGCCTCGATATGCTCGATGGTGTCGACATCGACGCGGAAGATCTGGCCGCGATCCTTGATGTTGATGAGCTTTTCGAAGCGCGGGCCGCCGCTGGGTGAATCACCGTCCTCGGGCATGGCATCCATTGCATCGGGCGCCACTTCGGCCAGCACGCTTTTCAGCTTCTCGGCCTCTTCGGCGAGGCGCTTTTCACCGAGGCGCTGGCGCACGCGGTCCAGCGTGTCGGCCAGCTTGTCCTCGTCCACCGGCTTCATCAGATAGTTCACCGCATTGGCCTCGAAGGCGCGCACGGCATGTTCCTGATAGGCGGTGACGAAGACGATCAGCGGCGGGTCGATCTCCATCACGCCCTTCACCACCGAGAAGCCGTCGAAGCCGGGCATCTGGATGTCGAGGAAGACGAGGTCGGGCTTTTCGGTCTTGATCTTGCGAATGGCGTCGCGGCCATTGGAGCAGGTGTCGATGATCTCGACATCGGGGAATTTGGCGAGACGCAGTTGCAGCCCCTGAATGGCCAGCTTTTCGTCGTCTACGAGGATGGTGCGGATGCTCATGGCTGATCCTGTCGCGTGGGGGGCGTCAAACGGGCGCGCCTTGGAGGGAATATGGGAATTGCCCGGAGAGATGCGAGGGGGCGGGCGCCGGCGGGGCCTCGCGCAGTTCGAAGGGTAGTTCGATGGCCACGCCAAATCCGCCCTCGGCCGGCTCATAGGTCTCGAACCGGTGGGCCGCGCCATAGGCCTGCACCAGCCGCTCGCGGATATTGGCCAGCCCGACGCCGGTGGAGACCTGCTCGCCGCCATCGAAGCTGACCCCGGAGACGCGGTCATCCGTGCCCTCCTGTTGCAGGCCGGGGCCGGTATCGGAGACGATGATCCGCAGGTTCTGCCCGGCCTGGCTGACGGCCAGATTGATCTCGGCGCCGCTCTCTTGCGGGGCAACGGCGTATTTGATCGCGTTTTCCACCAGCGGCTGCAGCAGCAGCGAGGGCAGCAGCGCGCCGTCGCAACCGGGATCGATGCGGAAGGTGGTGCGCAGCCGCTCCTCAAAGCGCATCCGCTCGATTTCGAGATAGAGCTTCAGCGTATCCACCTCCTGCGCCACCGTGACCCTGCCGGTGGGCGTGTTGGTGAGGGTGTAGCGCAGGAATGACGAAAGGCGCGACAGCATCGCATTGGCCGGCTCGGTCTGCTTCAGCAGCACCAGAGTGGAGATCGAGTTCAGCGTGTTGAACAGGAAATGCGGGTTCAGCTGATAGCGCAGCATGGCCAGCTGGGCGATGGTTGCCTGATTTTCAAGGCGCAGCAGTTGATCGTTCTGCTCCTCCACCTGCAGGAAGAAGTTGATCGCGTAATAGAGCGCCGACCATGCCCCCAGCAGCGTGGCATCCAGATAGAACACGCCGATGACCAATTGCGCAAAGCTGGTGGAGCCGGGGCGGTAGAGGCCGATCACCCAGCCATCGATAAAGGCATAGAGGCTGACCGCCAGTGGCAGCACCACCCCGGTCACCCCCCAGGTGATGAGCGGGCGGCGGCCGATCAACTGATGGTAGATGACCGCCAGCAGCAGCGAGATGGAAAAACCGGAAATGCTGGCGATCAGCA
>CAIXXP010000051.1 GCA_903923465.1 uncultured Sphingomonadales bacterium
CGAAAGGATCAAGCGACAGACCATCGAACATCGGCGCTTGCAACACCGTAAGCTCGCCGCCTAAAACCCAACCCCAGACGAGGCCCGCCCTCCGCTAATTTACGCCGCGATCTGTGCCGAATGTTCTGACGACGGACACCGAAACTGCGGCGGATATCGCGAATGAAGCGCGCCGGCAGATTGGCCTGGTTGTCCTCGGTCCTTCCCCGGGTCAGCACCACCTCATCGGCCTCGATCAGCCGTTTCAGCAGCGGCACGGCCCGCGGCGTGGTCGTGGCCACCACCTGCGGGCGCTCCCCCAGCCTCAGGCCGAACAGCAGATTATTCCAGCTTTGCGTTGCCCGCTCTCCAGAATTATCCCATTTGGCAATCTCGTCACACCACGCATGGCTATGCTGCGGACCCCGCATGCCTTCGGGCTCCCCGCCCGAATAGAGCGCCGCCTGCGCGCCATTGGGCCACACCAGCCGGCGCAGCGAAGGCTCATACACCGGCCGCCGCGTCGGCGGACTCAGCGCTAGAAGCCCGCTTTCCCCCTCCACCATCACCGCGCGCGCCTCGGCCAACGAGGCGCCGATCAGCGCGATGCGGGCCCCGCCATCGGCCTCGGCCACGCCGCGCACCCATTCGGCGCCGGCCCTGGTCTTGCCAAAGCCACGCCCGGCCAAAATCAGCCAGATCCGCCAGTCGCCCGGCGGCGGCAATTGCTCGGGCCGCGCAAACAGAGGCCAATGATGGGCCAGTTCCCGCCGTTCCGCCTCGGTCAGCTCGGTCAGCCCGGCCAGCCGCTCGCGCTCCGGCATGCCCAGCAGCAGTCGCAGCCGCCAATCATGCGTCATCCGCTGCGCCTCCCACGCCCTGCCCGCCCACCGCCAGCGATCGCTCGCGCATCCGCTCCAGCTTGGTATTCAGCGAGGCGAGGATGGTGTCGGCATCCTCATTGTCCCGCCTAGCCCGCTGCCGCGCGACAGCCTCGCGATGGGCCGTCAGCAGCCGCAGGGAAGTGGCATTATCGAACAGCCGCACCCCACGCTTTGCTCCGGCGGCAGGCTTGATTTCACCCACCCGCAGGCGGAACAGCAGCGCCATTTCCAGATGGTCATAGCCTTCGCACAGGGCCTCCTGCCACTGGCGGTTGAATTCCGAATTGGTCCGCCGCGTTTCGTAAACGACGAAAGTGGAAATCCCGGCCAGCCTCGCGGCGGCACTCACATTGGATGTAGCGGCCAACTCGCCAAGAAATACGCGGCTCCAGTCCGCAAAACAGGGGCGACCGGCCTCGGCGTCAAGCGCCGGCCGATCGGACAAGTCTTTGTCCGCCATAAACGGGTGATCCGTAACGAGAGGTGAGGGTAAAGCTGGCGTCAACGAGGCCGAAACGAATCGGTTCATCGCGATGTTCTCTATATGTGCCATTTTAGCGTGACGATGTCAACGCAAATAACCGATATGGCTAAATTCTTACCCGTCTTGCCGCCGTCATCACCCTTGCTTAATCACCGCGAGATACCACCGCATGCGCAACACCCGCGCCAAGGCGAATCCAGGGAACCCACATCGATGCTGCGCAGACTTTACGACTGGATTCTCGCGAAAGCCGGCCACCCGCAGGCAGCCCTGTGGCTCGCCGTCATCGCCTTCGCCGATGGCGGTCTGGTGCCCATGCCCCCCCATCCGCTCCTCGCGCTCATGTGCCTCGCCGAGCCGAAAAAGGCGGTGCGCTTCGCCATCATCACCACCATCGCCTCCATTCTCGGCGGTCTGGTCGGCTACGCCATCGGCCACTTCGTCTACGATACGGTGGGCGCGCAGCTCCTCGGCGCCCTGGGCATGGCGGATAAATTCCCCAAAGCCGCCTGCTACCTGCACGAATATGGCGCGCGCATCATCATGCTGAAGGCGCTCACGCCAATCCCCTTCATCCTGCTCAGCATCACCGCGGGCTTCTTCTCGTTCCCGGTCGTCACCTTCGTGGCCGCCAGCCTCGTCTCGCGCGGCGTGGTGTTCCTGTCGGTGGGCGTGCTGTTCCGGGTGTTCGGCCCGCCGATCAAAAGCTTCATCGACAAGTACTTCGGCCTCATCGCCGCCGGCCTGCTGGTGCTCATCGTCTCGGGCTACATCGCGGTGTCGCTATTCGGCCACGGCCACGCACACCACGATATCTGCGATACCGTCGGTGCCGCAGCGCAGATTTTGAAGCACTAAGGTTAAAGAGGGTAGAAGCAGGGGTTAGTCCCTGCACCCCTTCCCTGTCGTCATTGCGCCAAGGGTTCGCCCTGGCGCAACGCCGTCGCGCCGCAGGCTATCCAAACCGCTGTGCGGCAAGGCGCCCCGCCACAATTGATGCGCTGAGCACGACAGTAATGGGGGTTTGGGGGTGTAACACCCCCAAGACTACCCCCTGCTAAGCCCTCACCGCGTCGGCACCGGCACATCGCCCGAATAGTCATAGAACCCGCGCCCGGTCTTGCGGCCCAGCCACCCGGCTTCCACATATTTCATCAGCAGCGGCGCCGGGCGATATTTGGACTCGCCGGTGGTGGAATGCAGCACGCGCACGATGTCGAGGCAGGTGTCCAGCCCGATGAAGTCCGCCAGTTCCAGCGGCCCCATCGGGTGGTTCAGACCCAGCCGACACCCCATGTCGATATCGGCGATGCTGGCCGTGCCCTGGCCCAGGGCAAACACCGCCTCGTTCAGCATCGGCACCAGAATGCGGTTGACGACGAAGCCCGGCTCGTCCTCGCTCAGCACCACCTGCTTGCCCAGGCTCTCGGCAAAGGCGCGGGTGCGGGCAACGGTCTCGGGCGCGGTGGCCAGACCCGGGATCACCTCGATCAGCTTCATCACCGGCACCGGGTTGAAGAAGTGCAGACCGATAAACCGCTTGGGGTCCGAAGATCCGGCAGCCATGCGGGTGATGGGGATGGAGCTGGTGTTGCTCGCCAGAATCGCGTCCGGCCCCAGCACCTTTGCCGCCTCGGCAAAGATCGAGGCCTTGATGGCCTCGCGCTCGGTGGCCGCCTCAATGATGATCGCGGCATCGGCAAAGGCCGCATAATCCCCCACCGGCGTAATCCGCGCGACAGAGGCCTCGGCGTCGGCGACCGAGATCTTGTCCCGCGCCACCAGCCTTTGCAGATCCCTGCCGATCTTGGCCTTCGCCTTTTCGGCCAGTTCCACCGTCACGTCGGCCAAAAGCACGCGATAGCCAAACTGCGCCGAGGTCTGGGCGATGCCCGAGCCCATCTGACCGGCCCCGATCACTGCTACGGTCTGCATTGCAAAATCCCTCTGTTCATAAATTAAACCTCGCGGCTGCCCCCCGGCACCCACAGCACGTCGCCAGCGCCAGCGGCGTTTACCGCCCGGGCCAGCACGAAAAGGAAATCGGAAAGACGGTTGATATAGGCCAGCGCCGCGGGGTTCACCGGCTCGCTGGCAGCCAGCGCCACCATCGCCCGCTCGGCCCGGCGCACGCTGGCGCGGGCCACGTGCAGGCGCGCGGCCGCCTCGCTGCCTCCGGGCAGGATGAAGCTGGTGAGCGGCGGGGCGCCAGCATTGGCGGCATCCACCTGCCCCTCCAGCCACACAGCCCCCGCGGGCAAAATGCGCAGAGCCATGGGGCCGGGCGTAAAATCGTCGCCCGGCGTGGCAAGGTCGGCGCCCAGGTCGAACAGCTCGTTCTGAATGCGCAGCAAGGCGGCCTGCCAGGGGTCGCCGCCAGCGCTCACCGCCACCAGCGCCACGCCAACGGCGCAATTGGCCTCGTCTACCGCGCCGATGGCCTCCATGCGCAAGGCATGCTTGGCCACGCGCGAACCATCAACGAGGCCCGTGGTCCCATCGTCACCCGTGCGGGTGTAGATCTTGTTCAGCTTGACCACGCGTTGAAGGCGTCAGTGCTTGGTTGTGGCCAGCAGCACCACGATCACCAGCACGGCCATCGCCTGATACTTGATACGCGCGAACATCATATGGTTCTGGCGCAGCTGCATGGGCGAGGGGCCATCGCCCGGCGTCCGCTCCAGATCCTGCCGGGTGCTGGCCATGAAGGCGATGATGCCGCGCACGAGGCTGACAACGACCATGATGATCAACACCACGATCAGCGGGATGGCGATATATTTCATGTTAATGATCCTACGCCGCTCGAAAGCGAAATACCAGCAGGGAAACGCGCCGCGCGCAAGGCCTCGGCCAGTTCCCGCCCGTCCTCGCCAGCCCGCCGCCGGTCGGCCAGCGCGGCGGATCCGCGCCGCTTGGCCAGCTTGCGCCCCGGCTGGCCGTTCCCGGCACCTTCCATCAGCAGCGCGTGGTGGTGCCAGCGTGGCACGGGCAACTCCAGCAAGGCCTGCAACAGCCGGTGCAGATGCGACGCGGCGAACAAATCGGCCCCGCGCGTCACCAGCGTGATGCCATCGGCGGCATCATCCAGCGTCGCGGCCAGGTGATAGCTCGCCGGCGCTTCCTTGCGCAGCAGCACCACATCGCCAAAGATTTCGGGCGTGGCGACCCGCACCCCGGCCAGCGCATCCTCCCACAGCAGCGCACCGCCGCCCGCCACCGCTTCCAGCGCCCGCGCCATGTCCAGCCGCCAGGCCGCGCCCTCGCCGCCAGCCACATCCCGCCCGCGGCAGGTGCCGGGATACAGCGGCCCATCCGGCCCCACCGCCCCGCCGGCGGAGGCGGCGGCAATCTCCCCCCGGGTGCATCGGCACGGATACAGCAGCCCCATGGCCCTCAGCCGCTCACCCGCCTCGGCATAACGGTCCAGCCGGGCGGATTGCATCACCACCGGCCCATCCCACGCCAACCCCAGCCAGGCCAGATCGGCGAAAATCCCCTCGACCAATTCCCCCCGGCTGCGGGTCGCGTCGATGTCCTCGATCCTCAAGGCAAACGCCCCTCCCGCCGCCTCCGTTGTGTTACGGGCCAGATCATGCGCCACAATCGCCGCATAGGCATGGCCAAGGTGCAGCGGTCCATTCGGGCTGGGGGCAAAGCGGGTGCGCATGGCCCTTTGTAAACCGAGCGGCGGCCAGAACAAGCCGCGCGCGCCTCGGTGGGCAAGCCGCATCCGCCCGCGTGCGCCGCAGCTGTGGATTGATGCCCGCATCACCGCTTGACGCACCCCTGTGGCCTATGGTGTCTAGGTCCGGTCGGCCCCCCGGCTATTGATCGGACACACCTTCATGCCTTGTCGTGAAATCGTCATCCACAGCTGCCAAACGAGGCCATGCTCAAGGCGGAGCTAATAGAGCGCGCGGCCCGGTTCCGCAGCGCGGGGGATGATCCCTCCCGTCATTTGTCCGACTGTCCCGCGTTGGTGCTCAACGCCGACTACACGCCGCTCTCCTACTACCCGCTCTCGGTATGGTCGTGGCAAACCGCGATAAAGGCGGTGTTTCTGGAACGTGTCGACATCGTCGCCAGCTATGAGCGCGAGGTGCATTCCCCCAGCTGGGCGATGAAGCTGCCCTCGGTCATTGCCCTGCGCGAATTTGTCCGCCCTTCCGAATTTCCCGCCTTCACCCGCTTCAACCTGTTTCTGCGTGATCGCTTCGCCTGCCAATACTGCGGGTCGAGCCACAACCTCACCTTCGATCACGTCATCCCGCGCAGGCTGGGCGGCCGCACCAGTTGGGAGAATATCGCCGCCGCCTGCTCGCCCTGCAACCTGAAGAAAGGGGGCCGCACCCCGCGGCAGGCCGGCATGCGCCTGATCGAGGAACCCATCCGCCCCACCACCTGGCAGTTGCAGGATCGCGGCCGGGCCTTCCCGCCCAATTACCTGCACGAAACCTGGCGTGACTGGCTCTATTGGGATGTCGAGTTGGAGGCGTGAGGCGCCTACTGCCCCCCGCTTGCCAGTCCGGCACCCCAGCGCCATAATCGGGCATGACCGCGCTTTCGATCCCCACCCCCTCTGTACCCACCATCGCCCTGCTCGCGGGCAAGGTCGCCCCCTTCCGCGGCCCGGACGAACCGAGTGCTATCGTCAAGCAGCCCCTGTCCGGCCCGGTCACCATCACCCCGCGCGGCATTGCCGGCGACGAGCAGGCCGACCGCGTCCACCACGGCGGGCCCGACATGGCGATCCACCACTACGCCTTCGACCACTACGCCTATTGGCGCGGCCAACTCGGCGAACACCCCCTGCTCGGCCAGCCCGGCGCCTTTGGCGAGAACATCTCCACCACCGGCCTCGCCGAAAGCACGGTGTTCCTCGGCGACCGCTTCCGCCTCGGCACCGCCCTCATCGAGATCTCACAAGGCCGCCAGCCCTGCTGGAAACAGGGCCACCGCCTCGGCCACCCGGAAATGCCGGCCCAGATCGTGCAAACCCGCCGCTGCGGCTGGTACTACCGCGTGCTGGAGCCGGGCACCGCCACCGCCGGCGACCCCCTCACCCTGATCGAACGCCAGCGCCCCGACTGGCCCGTGGACCGCCTGTTCGGCATGCTCATCGCCGGCGACCACAAGCGCGACCCAGGCCCCTTGCGCGAACTGGCCGACGAACCCCTGCTGGGGCGGGATTGGCGGACGCGGGCGCGGGAGCTGTTGGGGGGGTGAGTGGGACGGGATAGGTGCGAGGGCCATCGCCCCCGCGCTCCCCATCCTGTCATGGGTGCGCCAAGGGTTCGGCCTGACGCCACGCCGCCGCGCCGCAGGCCTTAAACCCGCTGCGCCGCAGGGCGCAACGCCGCAGAACACCCCCCACGTCGACAGTAATGGGAGCGCGAGGGACGAGTCCCTCGCACACCTTAACCCCCCCAAACCCGCCTTATCCCCTTCCACCCCCGGCCAGCGCCTTCTGCCGCCGCCGCTGCACCGAACTCCCCAGCCCGATCGCCTCGCGATATTTGGCCACTGTCCGCCGCGCCAGATCAAACCCGCGCGCCTTCAGCAGATCCACCAGCGCGTCGTCCGACAAAATCGCCTTGGCATCCTCGCCCTCGATCAGCTGACGGATGGCGGCCTTCACCGCTTCGGCGGAAACGCTGCCCTCGCCATCGGCGCTGGCCACGCCGGAGGTGAAGAAGAATTTGAGCTCGAAGGTTCCGCGCCCGCACAGCAAATATTTGTTGGAGGTAACGCGGCTGACGGTCGATTCATGCAGCCCCACCGCCTCGGCCACGGCGCGCAGGGTAAGCGGCTTCAGCGCGCTGACCCCCAGGCGGAAAAAGGCGTCCTGCTGCCGCACGATTTCGCTGGCCACTTTCAGGATGGTTTTCTGCCGCTGGTCCAGCGCCTTCATCAGCCAGTTGGCATCGGCCAGCTTTTCCGAAAGCCACGCCCGCGAGGTCTTGTCGGAACAGCTGCCCTTCATTTCGACGTAATAGCTGCGGTTGACGATCAGCCGGGGCAGGGTGGCCTGATTGATCGCCACGGTCCACCCGGCTTCGCTGTTCCGGGTGGCGGGCCGCACCGTCACCAGAATGTCGGGCACCACCGGGCTGGCCGGCGCGCCGCCGAAGGCCAGGCCGGGCTTGGGGTCATAGGCCCGCAACTCGGCCAGCATGTCGGCAAAATCGTCCTCGTCCACGCCGCACATCCGGCGCAGCCGGGCCAGCTCCCCGCGTGCCACCAGATCGAGGTTGTTGATCAGCCGCGCCATCGCCGGGTCATAGCGATCGGCCTCGCGGGCCTGCAGGGCGATGCATTCCGACAGGCTGCGCGCGCCCACTCCGGTGGGGTCGAGCGACTGGATCAGCGCCAGCGCCGCCTCGGCTTCGGCCAGTTCCAGCCCTGAATCCGCGGCGATCTCCGCCAGCGGCGAGGGCAGATATCCGGCCTCGTCAAGCTGGTCGATCAGAAAGCGGGCGATGGCGCACAGCCGCGCGTCGCGGGTCACCGCACCGATCTGGGCGTGCAGATGCTCGGCCAGCGTTTCGGCGGCAGAGCCCCGCTCGCCGATATCGGGCAGTTCCCCCCCGGCAAAATCGCCGCCGGAGTCTCCCCCGCCGCCATCAAAAGCCGTCTCGCGCGGCGAGGCCGGGCCCGCGTCGAAGTCGCCCGTGTCGCGGTCGGTGTCGAGGGTGCCGGCGTCGATATCCAGCGGCCGGTCGTCCGCGCCGCGCCCTTCGCCAATCAGCTGGTCGATGGGCGAGCTTTCCAGCGCGGTGCGGCGCAGGTCCTCCCCCCGCTCGCCCTCGGCTGGCAGGTCGGCGGTGGGCGCCGGCCCGGCCTCGCCGATGTCGAGCAGCGGGTTGGCCTCCAGCGCGTCGCCGATGAAGGTTTCGATTTCGAGGTTTGACAGCGCCAGCAGCTTGATCGCCTGCTGGAGCTGGGGCGTCATGACCAGCGACTGGCTCTGGCGCAGGTCGAGCCGGGGACCGAGCGCCATTAAGAGTCTTTGCTGGTTGCGCTTCGGCTATCC
This sequence comes from uncultured Sphingomonadales bacterium, assembly GCA_903923465.1. Taxonomy (GTDB): domain Bacteria; phylum Pseudomonadota; class Alphaproteobacteria; order Sphingomonadales; family Sphingomonadaceae; genus Novosphingobium. The sequence continues at coordinate 8,384 of CAIXXP010000051.1, forward strand.
AGCCGAAGCTTGCTGCGCCGCTCCGCTCCCCCGGCCCAACCACCCATCAAGTGTACCCTGTAGGCGGTCGGGCCGGAGGAC
>CAIXXP010000052.1 GCA_903923465.1 uncultured Sphingomonadales bacterium
CCTCTACGATGTCGGCAACACGATGGTCGTGCATCACCTGGACCAGGCGCTGAAGGCCAACGTGATGTTCAAGCGCGACATCGACTACATCGTGAAAGACGGCAAGATCATCATCATCGATGAATTCACCGGCCGCATGATGGATGGCCGGCGCTGGTCGAACGGGCTGCACCAGGCGGTGGAGGCCAAGGAGGGCGTGAAGATCGAGCCCGAGAACCAGACCATGGCCTCGATAACCTTCCAGAACTATTTCCGCATGTATCCCAAGCTGGCCGGCATGACCGGCACCGCCGCCACCGAGGCGGCTGAATTCTTCGACATCTACAAGATGAACGTCGTGACCATTCCCACCAATATTCCGGTGAAGCGGGTGGATGAGGAAGACGAGTTCTACAAGAACACCAAGGACAAGTTCCAGGCCATCGCCAAGCTCATCCGCGAACGCTACGACAGCGGCCAGCCGGTGCTGGTGGGCACGGTTTCCATCGAAAAGAGCGAGTTGCTCTCTGAGTATCTGAAGAGCGAAGGCGTGCAGCACGCGGTGCTGAATGCCCGCTTCCACGAGCAGGAGGCGCATATCGTGGCGCAGGCCGGGCGGCCCAGCGCGGTGACCGTGGCCACCAACATGGCCGGGCGCGGCACCGACATCCAGCTGGGCGGCAATGTCGAATTCCGCATCGACGACGAGCTGAAGGACGTGCCCGAGGGGCCGGAGCGCGATGCCGCCATCGCCAAGATCAAGGCCGAGGTGGCCGCCGACAAGGAGCGGGTGCTGGCCGCTGGTGGCCTGTGCGTTATCGGCACCGAGCGCCACGAAAGCCGCCGTATCGACAACCAGCTGCGCGGCCGCTCTGGCCGTCAGGGCGACCCGGGCATGAGCAAGTTCTACCTGTGCCTTGAGGACGATCTGCTGCGCATCTTCGGGCCGGACACGCTGTTCAGCCGCATGATGAACAGCAATCTGGCCGACGGCGAGGCGATCGGCAGCAAATGGCTGAGCAAGGCCATCGAGACCGCGCAGAAAAAGGTCGAGGCCCGCAACTACGACGTGCGCAAGCAGGTGGTGGAATACGACGATGTGATGAACGACCAGCGCAAGGTCATCTACGAACAGCGCGCCGACATCATGGACGCCGAGGCGGTGGATGATGTCGTGGCCGACATGCGCCATGATACGGTGAACTCGCTGGTGGGCACTGCCTGCCCGCCGGGATCCTATCCCGAACAGTGGGACGTGGCCGGGCTGGAGCAGGCCTTGCGCGACGTACTGGGGCTGGATGTCCGCGTGTCGGAATGGATCGAGGAAGACGGCATCGACCCTCAGCATGTGGAAGAGCGCATCGCCGCCCTGGCCGACGAGAGGATGACCGCGAAGGTGGCCGCCAACGATCCCGCCGTGTGGCGCCAGGTGGAAAAGAGCGTGTTGCTGGAGCGGCTCGACCACTACTGGAAGGAGCATCTGGCCACGCTGGATGCGCTGCGCCAGGTGGTGTTCCTGCGCGCCTATGCGCAGAAGACGCCGCTGAACGAATACAAGCAGGAAGCCTTCGCCCTGTTCGAGCGGATGCTGGAGACGATTCGCGAGGATGTGACGCGGATCTTGTCGACCGCCGAGATCCAGTTCAGCGGCCCGCCGGACGCGCTGCCGGAACTGCCCGATTTCCTCACCGACCTGGGCGATCTGGGTGGCGGCGCGGGAGTGCTGGCGGCCGGTAATCCCGGCCCGTTCAACCCGGCTGAACCCAACCCCTATGCCGGGCTGGATCTGTCGCGCAATGCCCCGTGCCCCTGCGGCTCGGGCGAGAAATACAAGCATTGCCACGGCGCGGCGGCCTGACCGCGGTCTTCGCCGAAAATGGCGGAGGCGCGCGGGTTTTTGCGCCGAACTACGGGCTTGTCCGCAGCGAAGGCTGACCCGACAGCAACCTTTCTGTGGTGAATCGTCAAGGCTGGATCGCGAGCTTCGCAGCCAGCAAATTGGCGATAGGCCGGAAGGGCGGATGGCGTGAGCCTGGAACAGTATGCGCATCTGGATGAGAGCCCCGGGCAGGGCGGCGTTTTGGCGCCCGCGCCTCATGGCGCTGGCCATGCCGCGCCAGCTCAGCCCGGCGCCGAGCCACCGCCGCTGTCGCTGGGGGCGGCCGCGCGCGGGGCCGAGCGCTTTACCCTGCTGGTGCGCACCGCCAAGCTGGTGGTGGATGGCCGCGAATACCTTTGCGTGATGCGCGACGCTTCGGCCACCGGGGTGAAGCTGCGGCTGTTTCACCCGCTGCCGGTGGGCGAGGCGACGGCGTTGGAACTATCCAACGGTGATCGCCACCCGATGCGGTTGCGCTGGGAAAACAAGGATCATGCCGGTTTTCAGTTCGACACGCCGGTGGATGTGCGCGCGCTGATCGATGATCGCGGCCAATATCCCAAGCGGCAGGTTCGGGTGAGCGTGAACCGCGAGGTGATCGTCAACGCGCACAATCGCGAATTTCCGGCCATGCTGCGCAATATTTCGCAAAACGGCGCCTGTCTGGAATGCCCGGAGCGGATGCTGCTGCACGAGACGGCGCGCATCCAGATTCCGGGCTTCCCGCTGATTGTTGCGCGCATGTGCTGGCGCGACCATCCGCGCTACGGCATGGTGTTCGAGGGGGGCTTTGGGTTGCAGGAACTGGCCCGGATGCTGGCGCCGTTGCAGGCTGGGCCGCGTTAGAACAGGCTCGCCAACCAGTAGAACGCCGCAGCCACCGCCGCCGAGGCGGGCAGGGTGATCAGCCAGGCCACCACGATGCGCTGCGCCACGTTCCACCGCACCGCCGAGGCCCGCCGGGCGGCGCCCACCCCCACCACGCAGCCGGTGATCGTGTGGGTGGTGGAAACGGGGATGCCAAAGGCCGAGGCGACAAACAGCATGATCGAGCCAGCCGCCGAGGCGCAAAAGCCATTGTGCTGATCGAGCCGGGTGATGCGGCTGCCCATCGTCTCGATGATTTTCCACCCGCCCGACAGCGTGCCCAGGCCCATCGCCATATAGCAGCCGAGCACCACCCAGCCGGGCACGTGGAAGGCATGGTCGTGGCCCCCGAACCCCTGCGAATAAAGCAGCACCGCGATGATGCCCATGGTCTTTTGCGCATCATTCGCGCCGTGGCCCAGCGAATAGGCCGCCGCCGAAACCAGATGCAACCGCTTGAACACTGTCTCGGCCGCCGCCGCGCTGGTGCGGGCGAACAGCCATGCGGTGACCAGCACCAGCAGCATCGAGACTACCAGCCCCAGCACCGGCGACAGCACGATGGCCGCGGTGGTCTTCGTCACGCCGCCCCATACGATCGCCTTTGGCCCGGCATGGCAGAGCCCGGCGCCCAGCAGCCCGCCGATCAGCGCGTGGCTGGAGGATGAGGGTATACCCCGCCACCAGGTGATCACGTTCCACGCCATGGCGCCGACCAGCGCGCCAAATATCACCTGCGGCGTCACCACATCCTTGTTGATGATCCCCTTGCCCACGGTTTCGGCCACCTTCAGGCCGAAGGTCCAATAGGCGGCAAAGTTGAACACCGCGGCAAACAGCACTGCCTGCGCCGGGGTGAGCAAACGGGTTGAGACCACCGTGGCAATGGAATTGGCGGAATCGTGCAGGCCGTTCAGGAAGTCGAAGGCGAGGGCCATTGCCACCAGCGCGATCAGCAGGGGGAGGGCCAGGGTCACGTGAGCCGTCATCAGGCGGGCCTCAGGCGTGGTCGATCACGAGACCATCGATCTCGTTGGCGACATCCTCAAGGCGGTCCACCACCTTTTCCAGATGGTTGTAGATCTCGCGGGTGACGATGAAGCGCAGCGTGTCGGATCGGCCATAGGCGGCGAAGGCCTTTTTCAACCCGGCGGCGTGGATATCGTCGGATTGGCCCTCCAGGCGGACCATGCGGCCGGTCAACTCGTGCAACCTGGCGGAATTGGCGTGGATGGCGCGCAGCAGCGGCAGGGCCTCGGTCAGCAGGCGGGTGGATTCGATGATGATGGCCGCTATGTCGCGCATTTCCTGCTCGAATTCGGTCACCTCGTACAGGCTGACGGCGCCGGCGGTTTTCTGCATCTCGTCGATGGCATCGTCCATCGCGGAGATCAGGCTGGTGATGGCGCCGCGATCAAACGGGGTGAGGAAAGTGCGGCGCACCGATTGCAGCACTTGCCGGGTGATGGCGTCGGCCTCGTCCTCGCGCTCCACGATCTCGCGAATGTGCTGGCCCATGCCGCCATCGCCCTGCAGCAGCCGGGCCAGCGCCGCGCTGCCTGAGACCAGCGTTTGCGCGTGCGCCTCGAACAGCGAGAAGAAGCCGCCCTGCTTGGGCAGCAACGATTGAAACCAGTGAAACATGCGCAAGCCTTCCCATGCGGTTCGCACGCCGCCCAGCAGCGATCTGTCCTGGGCGTCGGCGGTGAATTGGGATGCGCGAAAGCTGCGCATCAGTATCTTGAGGTCCGGTTCTTCCACGGCCTCTATCGCTGCGGCCAGCGGGAACCAGCGACGGGTCCGCTGGTCGCGCTCCGGCCAGTCATCCAGCTCGGCGGTGACGGCGAAGGGGAACACCACCACTTCCACCAGCAGCGCGGCGCCGGAACGCAGCAGCTTGCGATAGCTGTAGTTGCCGAGTGGCGTCGGGCACACCGAGCCGATCACCCCGGCCTCCTCGTGTGCCTCTTGCGCGGCGGCGGCGTGCGGGCTGAGACCCTTGATCCGGTTTCCCTTCGGCAGCACCCAGCGCTTCGTCTCGCGCGAGGTCACCAGCATCACCTCCACGGCGGAATCGAGCACGGGCCCGGTGGTGCGATAGGGAAGGGCGGCGATCTGGCGGATTGCATGCCTCGCTGGGGGTAAAGGGAACTCTGGCTGCCTATGCGCCCGATTCACCCCGCGTCAACATGTTCCCCGCGATTATGGTTGAGAACCAGCACATTCATGGAACCGGTGGGGTGGTGTGCCGCGGGCGCCCGATTGGCCTTGTGCCGGCGAAACTAATCCCTCTAGAATTGGGCGATCCGGCAAGGGGCCACAGCGCCGGCCGGCAATGAGATCAACGGGAGGCGGCCGCCAGCGCCGCACACCTTCGCCGCATAAGGGGATACACAATGTCGAAAGTCGCCACGCTGCTCGCCAAAACCAAATCCGCGCTGATTATCAATGAGATGCAGGCCGGCCCGATCAAGATGTTTCCCGCGCTGAAGCAGGCGCTGGAGCGGCACAATGTCGTGGCGAACATCGCCGGGCTGGCCGCCACGTTTCGCGCCAAGGGGCTGCCGGTGTTCCATGCGCCGATCCATCATCATCCGCAAATGCTCGACATCATGCCCAATTCCATGATCGAGAGCATCGCCCTGAAAACGCAGGCCCTGCGCGCCGGCACCGACGAGGTGCTGCCGCTGCCCGGGCTGGAGCCGCACCCGGAGGACATCATCGTTCTGCGCAATTCGGGGCTGTTTGCCCTCATCGGCACCGACATGAACGTGCGCCTGCGCCGCATGGGGGTGGAGACCATCGTCGTCACCGGCATTTCCACCAATCTGGGCATTCTGGCATTGGCAATGGCGGGCGTCGATCTGGCCTATAACGTGGTGGTGCCCGAAGACTGCATCGCCGGTTCCGACCAGAAGGTGCACGACATGATCATCGCCGAGCAGATGCGCCTGCTCGCCCACATCAGCTCGGCGCAGGCCGTGACCGAGGCGCTGGCCGCGCGCGCCTAGGGCGCGATCTGTTCTGAAGCCATAAACATAAACGGAGGCAAAGAGATGGATCTGAAACTGGCAGGAAAACGCGCACTGGTCACCGGCAGCAGCGATGGCATTGGTGTCGGCATCGCCAAAACCCTGGCCGAAGAGGGCGTGCGCGTGGTGGTGACCGGGCGCAACCGCGAGCGCGGGCAGGGCGTTGTCGACGCGATCACCGCCGCCGGCGGGGTGGCCTGCCTGACCCTTGGCGATCTGGACACGGCCGAGGGTTGCGACGCGGTGGCCCAGGCCGCGCTGGCGGCCTATGGTGGGCTCGACATTCTGGTGAACAATACCGGCGGGCGGGTGGAGTCGGCCACCGCCGTCGGCTTCGACGATGTCTCGCCCGAGCAGTGGAACGAAACCTACAACCGCAATGTTACCTCCGCCGTGCGGCTGATTCGCGCGATTGCGCCGGGCATGAAGGCCGCCGGATGGGGGCGCATCATCCAGATCTCCAGCGCATCGGCCGCAACCCCAACGGCGGGCGGCGTGATGGAATATTCAGCCACCAAGGCGGCGCTGCTCAATCTCTCGCTTGGCCTGGCGAAACTCTATGCCAATAGCGGTGTGACGGTGAACACAGTGTCGCCGGGCATGATCGCCACCCCATCGCTGGAGGGTTGGTTTGGCATGGTGGCCGCCCAGAACGGGCTGGCGGGCCGTGACGAGGCGGTGCGCTGGGTGCTGGACAATACGGTGAAGCAGACGGTGGACCGGCTGGGCCTGCCGGAGGACATCGGCTATGCGGTGGCCTTCCTGTGCAGCCCGCGTGGCGATTTCGTCAATGGCGCCAATATTCGCGTCGATGGCGGCTGTTCGCCTTCGATCAACTAGCGCGCGGTTGGCATTGGCGCCGGCGCAAGTGAAGGGAAGAGGCATGGATCAGCTCGCAGGGAAAGTCGCAATGGTCACCGGTGCCGCGCGGGGCATCGGCGCGGAAGTGGCGCGCACCCTGGGCCGGGTCGGGGCCAGCCTGATGCTGTGCGATGTGATCGACGGCGCGGACATTCTGGGCGAACTCGCCGCCGCCGGCATCAATGCGCGTTTCCGCTCGCTCGATGTGCGCCGCGCTGACGACTGGGCCGCGGCTATGGCCGAGGTCGACGAGATGTTTGGCCGGCTCGACATTCTGGTGAACAATGCCGGGGTGTTCATCGTGCGCCCCATCGAGCAGAGCACCGAGGAGGACTATCAGTTCCAGATGGACGTCAATCTGAAGGGCGTGTTTCTGGGCACCAAGGCCGCGCTGCCGCTGATGAAACGGATCACGCGCGAGCAGGACAGCGGCTCGATCGTCAACTTGTCGTCGGTTGCGGCGCTGGTGGGGTCGGCCAACGCCGCGCTCTATGGCGCCTCCAAGGGCGCTGTCCGCGCCTTTACCAAGGCGGCCGCGATCGAGCTGCCGGGCGCCGGTTACAATATTCGTTGCAATTCGGTTCACCCCGGCATGGTCGACACCGCCATGGCCGTCACCGCGCTCGACCGGTTTTCCGGCACGGATGCGGAAAAACGGGCGACGGTGGCGGCGCGCTATCCGCTGGGGCGCGTGGCACAGCCCGCCGACATTGCTGCCGCGGTGCTCTATCTCGCCTCGCCGGCAGCTGGCTTCGTCACGGGCACAGAGCTGGTCGTGGATGGGGGCATGTCGGCGCAGTGACGGCCGCCGCCCAGGAAATTGGCGAAGGAGGCTGGCGCGGCAAAGTTTTGCCTCGCCGCGCCCCGTTCGATAGACTGGGAAAAACCAACCCTGCGAGAGGACAAAGTGATGGCTGACGTCAGTGAATTCATCGAATCGGCAAAGCCGATGTTCGCCGCGCATCTCAACGCCTATTTGTCGACGAACGGCGATGAAGGCTATCTGCTGGATGCCAGCCATGCCGGTGGCAATACCATTACCACCTGCCTGATCCTCAAGACCATCGGCCGCAAGTCTGGGCGGACATCGCTGGTTCCGCTGATTTATTCGGCGTGGGGCGCGGAATATATCATCGTTGCTTCAAAGGCCGGTTCGGACAGCCACCCGGCGTGGTTCACCAATCTGATCGCCCAGCCCGAGGTGTGTTTTCAGGTGCGGGACAAGATTTTCCGGGCTTCGTGGCGGATCGTCGAGGGGGCTGAACGCCAGCGCATGTGGGACTACGTTACGCAATATTACCCGCCTTATGCCGATTATCAGAGCATCACGGAGCGGCAGATTCCCGTGCTGCTGTTGACCCCGGTGGAGCAGATCCACGAAACCTGGACCGTGCCCGCCTGAGGCGACCGGGCCGGTTGGGTTTAACGGTGGCCTGTCGCTTCAGGCGGGGTTGGGCTGCTCCGCGATCACCCGTGTAGTTGAATGGCTGGCAAGGCTCAGCCGCGTGAGGGTGAGCCGGTGGATCCGCCATTGTCCGACTACCCGGCGATAGTCCTCGTGATAATGACCATGACCCCGCACCTGCATGCCGGGAAGACCACCGTCCTGGCTGGGCCAGGAAAGCCAGTCTTCCATGGCCCAAATGCCCCGCGCCTCGGTGTCGGAAAGAATCTCGATCTCCGGCATGAACCCCTGATGGACCGACAGCACGCCGGTGAGCGAGGTGATGATCGATGCCATGGCTTCGTCCAGCGGGCTCGGCACTATCGCCATCCCGGGGTGATGAAGCTGCAGTTCGGGAAAGTATATCAGCGCATCGGGCGTGAACAGGCTGCGCAGATCATCCCAGCGCTTGGTATCCACAAACCGGAAATAGCGCGCCTTCAGGCCGTGGATCGCGTGAATCGCGAGCAATGTGTCGAGGTCTGCCACGCAATGACTCTCCGTTTTTCGGCACTCTTCGCCGGTTGCCCGGTGCGGTGCCTTGGATGAGTGTTTCATGGACAGGCGCTGACATCAACCGAAAGCGTGCCGGCGCGCCCGGGCGCTGCTGTCGCCAGTTGGGTGCCCTTGCGGCCACCTTCCTCATTTTCTGCGTGGGATTGTGGTGGAGTGCGGGTGTGACCCACCCGCAAAAATCTGAAATAATTTCTATTTCAGAAGAAAATGGCTCCCTGAGTAGGATTCGAACCTACGGCCAAGTGATTAACAGTCACCTACTCTACCGCTGAGCTATCAGGGAGCAACCCAGTCGCCCGGGCAGGGGTGCGCCTATAACAGCGGGAACAGGTTTGGCAAGTGGGGGAATTGCGTTTGGGGCATCTGCCGCGCTGCGGCCATGTTCGTTTTCAGGGCGAACACGCGCGGAACCGAGGGCCCGGCGCCCGGTCAGACCTGAAATTGCTCGGCGAAGATGCGTTCTTCCAGGCTGCTGCCGCGATCGAACAGCAAGGTGAGCTGGTGCTTGCGCGCGGCGATGATGCGCACCTCGGCGATGTCGCGCACTTCCTTCTGGTCGGCGACGGCGGCCACCGGGCGTTTGTCCGATTCGAGCACGCGGAAGGTGACATCGGCGCTCTCCGGCAGAATCGCGCCCTTCCAGCGGCGGGGGCGAAACGGGCTGATCGGCGTGAGCGCCAGCATGTGGCAGCCCAGCGGCAGGATCGGGCCATTGGCCGAAAGATTATAGGCGGTGGAGCCGACCGGGGTGGAGAGCAGCACGCCATCGCAGGCGAGTTCGGCCATGCGCACCTTGCCGTTCACCCGCACCTCCAGCTTGGCCGCCTGACGGGTTTCGCGCAGCAGCGAGACCTCGTTGATGGCGTTGTAGACGAATTGCTCGCCGGAGTTGGTCGTGGCGGTCATCTCCAGTGGCGAGACGGCGATATGGCGAGCCTTGGCCACGCGCTCGGCCAGCGGCTTGCCCGGGCGCACCCGGTTCATCAGAAAGCCCACCGTGCCGCGGTTGACCCCGAACACCGGCAGCACCCGGTCGAGATCGAGCATGCTGTGCAGCACATGCAGCATGAAGCCATCGCCGCCCAGCACCACCAGCGCATCAGCCTTGTCGGGGCTGACCCAGTCTGCTTCCCCCAACAGGGCGGATGCGGCCTCCTGCGCGGGGCCGCTGTCCGAGGCAACCAGTGCCAGCCGCAGTTCCTTGGTCATGGTAGGCCCGTTGCTCCGCTCCGCCAGCCATCGGTATTACAGGGGCTGGGCAGCCAGCGGTGTGGGGTGCCGGCCGGGTGCATGCATAGGCTGCCGGGGCGGCGGCTGGCAATCGTTTTGGCGGCGATATACGTGGCTGGCAAAGCCCTTAGGCGGCGCACGCGCCAATTGGCGCTGGCCATTTTTCGGCCAAGGGCGCAAAACACGGGGCCGGATCGTGACCCGGAATTCGCCCCCAGGGCGGCCAGGTGTGGCGCGGGCAGAATTTTCGTATTGTTAGAACACTTTTTCAATAGCTTGGCGTCTAGGGTCGATTATGTACGATCCTGCCGGGATCGGCTCAGGAATGGCGGTAGTGCGTGTTTAGTGGTGATCTTTCGGGCGATTCGCCTCGCGATGCGCTGACCGGGCTGACGAGTCTGGACGCGGCGCGGTCACGGCTGGCAGCCTGGGGTCGGGGCGAGGAAGACATTGCCGCCGGCGACGACGTCACGCCCAGTACGCCTTGCATCCATGCGCTGATGCTCGGCTTCCGGCGGTTCGAGACGGTGAATCTCGCCTATGGCGATGCCGCCGGCGATGGCGCGCTGGTGGAAATCGCCCGTCGCCTGATGCACTTTGCCGATGCCGAGCTGGATGGCCCCTGGCTGGTGGCGCGCGGGGGCGGGGGCACCTTTCTGGTTGCCGCCAACGAGCAGTGCAGCCGCGAGCGCTGGCAGCTTTTCGCCGAGCAACTGGCCGATGTGGTCGCCCGGCCGATTGAGCGCCGCGCGGGGACCTTGCGCCTGTCGCCGCGCCTCGCGCTGCTGCGGGCTCTGGCCGACGAGAACGCCGAATCGGTGCTCGACCGGCTGGCGCAAACGCTGGCGCTGGCCAAGCACCAGCAGGGGCGGCGCGTCATCTGGGCCAGTGGCGAAACCGCCCATGCCGGCACCACCGCCGCCCAGCTGGAGGCCGACCTGCTGCGCGCCATCGACGGCAACCAGATCGAGGTGATGTTCCAGCCCCAGTTTCGCATTGGCGAGGACGGGCGCGGCTCGTCTGGCGATATTCTCAGCGGGGCCGAGGCACTGGCGCGGTGGAACCACCCAAGGCTGGGGCGCATCGGCGCGGCGGCGTTGTTCGCCGTGGCCGAGCGCGCCGACCACGTTGTGCCCCTGTCGCGCCATATCGCCGCGGCGGCCTTGCGGGCGGCGGCGCGCTGGCCCGAGGAATTGCGCCTGTCGTTGAATGTCACCGCCGATGATCTGGCGGCGGGCAGCTTTGCCACCGAGCTGGGCGTGGCGATTGATGCCTCCGGCTTTCCCAGCCATCGCCTGACGCTGGAGGTGACCGAGCAGGTGCTGGTGGCCGACATGCAGCTCGCCGAGCGGATGCTGGCGGGCCTGGCCACGCAGGGCATCCGCATCGCGCTCGACGATTTCGGCGCGGGATTCTGCAACTTCCGCTATCTGAAAACCCTGCCGCTGCACTATCTGAAGCTCGACCGCTCGATGGTGGACGGCATTGTTGAGGACCCGCGCGATCTGGCGGTGTTGCGCGCGATTGTGGCCATGGCCGGGGCGCTTGACCTCGAGGTTATCGTCGAGGGCATTGAAACCGAGGCCCAGCGCGCGGTGATCGGGCGCGAGGCCTGCGGCTATTATCAGGGGTTCCTGAAAGCCCAGCCGCTCAGCGCGAGGGTGTTCGCGGCGCTGGCCGCCGGCCGCGCGGTGGCCAAGCCGCGCCTGCGCCGGATAATGGGCGGCTGAGGCTCAGGCGGCCTTGCGGGCAATCGCCGCCAGCCCCTTGGTCAATTGATACAGCCCGTTCAGCCGCGCCTGCGGATTGGCCCAGACCCGGGTGACCACCAGCTTTGAATCCGGGCGCAGCTTGATCGTGCCCTCCAGCCGCGTGGCATAGGCGATCAGGCCCGCCGGATCGGGGAAGTGATCCTTGTGGAAGGCGACGAGGGTGCCCTTGGGGCCCACGTCGATCTTGGCGATATGCGCCGCCACTGCCTGATGCTTGATCTCGATGAGCTTGACCAGATTGGCCGTGGCCGGGGGCAGCGGGCCAAAGCGGTCGATCATCTCGGCGGCCATGGCGTCGATTTCCTCGGCGGTCTCGGCATCGTTGAGGCGGCGGTATAGGGCCATGCGCACCGCGAGGTCGGGCACGTAATCCTCGGGGATCATGATCGGCGCGTCGATGGTGATCTGCGGGCTCAGGCCCCGGGTGTCGCGCTCCAGCCCGTAATCGCCGGCCTTGGCGGCCAGGATCGCCTCCTCCAGCATGGATTGGTACAGCTCGAAGCCGACCTCGCGGATGTGGCCGCTCTGCTCGTCGCCCAGCAGATTGCCGGCGCCGCGAATGTCGAGATCGTGGCTGGCCAACTGGAAGCCGGCGCCCAGCGAATCGAGATCGCCCAGCACCTTCAGCCGCTTTTCCGCCACGACGCTCAGCACGCGCCCGGCCGGGGTAGTCAGATAGGCATAGGCGCGCAGCTTGGAACGGCCGACGCGCCCGCGCAGCTGGTACAACTGCGCCAGGCCAAAGCGATCAGCGCGGTGGATGATGATGGTGTTGGCGGATGGAATATCCAGCCCGCTTTCGACGATGGTGGTGGAGAGCAGCACGTCGTATTTGCGTTCGTAAAAGGCGCTCATGCGCTCTTCCACCTCGCTGGGGCTCATCTGGCCGTGGGCGGCAACGAAGCTGACCTCGGGCACATGGGTGCGCAGCCAGTCTTCCACCTCGGCCATATCGGCGATGCGGGGCACGACGATGAAGCTCTGCCCGCCGCGGTGGTGTTCGCGGAGCAAAGCCTCGCGCATCACCATCTCGTCCCATTCCATCACATAGGTGCGCACCGCCAGGCGATCGACCGGCGGGGTCTGGATGGTGGAGAGTTCGCGCAGGCCGCTCATGGCCATTTGCAGCGTGCGCGGAATGGGCGTGGCGGTGAGGGTGAGCATATGCACATCGGTGCGCATCTGCTTCAGCCGCTCCTTGTGCGTCACGCCGAAACGCTGTTCTTCATCAACGATAACAAGGCCGAGTTGCTTGAACTTCACCTGCTTGCCGAGGATGGCATGGGTGCCCACCACCACATCTATCGTGCCCTCGGCCAGCCCGGCGCGGGTGGCGCTGGCTTCCTTCTCGGTCACCAGCCGCGACAGGCGGCCGACATTCAGCGGGAAGCCGGCGAAACGTTCGGAGAAGCCGTTGAAATGCTGGCGGGCGAGCAGGGTGGTGGGGGCAACCACCGCTACCTGCATTCCCGCCATCGCCGCCACGAAGGCCGCCCGCAACGCCACCTCGGTCTTGCCGAAGCCGACGTCGCCGCAGACCAGCCGGTCCATCGGTTTGCCGCTGGCGAGATCGTCCAGCACGTCCGCGATGGCCGCGTCCTGATCCTCGGTTTCCTGCCAGGCGAAGCGATCGACGAAAGGCGCGAAACTGGCGGGATCGGGCAGCAGCACCGGCGCCGTGCGCAGGGCGCGCTTGGCGGCCGTTTTGAGCAGCTCGTGGGCGATCTCGCGGATGCGCTCCTTCAGCTTGGCGCGGCGTTTCTGCCACCCTTCGCCGCCGAGTTTATCGAGCCCCACGCCCTCGCTCTCGCTGCCGAAGCGGCTGAGGACATCCAGGTTTTCCACCGGGATGTAGAGCTTGTCGCCGCCAGCATAGGTCAGCATCACGCAATCATGCGGGCTGTTGCCGACAGGAATGCTCTGCAGCCCCTCGTAGCGGCCGATGCCGTGGTCCATGTGGACGACGAGATCGCCGGGCGTCAGCGCCGAAAGCTCCGCCATGAAGGCGTCGGCCGATTTCTTGCGCTTCTTGCGGCGCACCAGCCGGTCGCCCAGCAGATCCTGCTCGGTGACCAGCTCGATGTCGCCACTGGAAAAGCCGGTTTCCAGCGGCAGCACCAGCGCGGCGACGCGGCCGCCCCCGTTTGGACCGGCGCCGGCTATCCCCAGCGCCTCCTGCCAATTGCCCGCCATTGCCGGGGCAGGGGGGCCGGCCTCGCCGAGGATCGAGACAATACGTTCGCGGCTGCCGGTGGAATAGCAGGCGAGGATCGGCTTGCGGCCCGCGCGGGCGGTGGCGGCGAGGTGTTTGGCCGCCGCCTCATAGACATTGTCGCCCCGGGCCCGTTCCGGCGCGAAATCGCGGGCGCTGGAGAAGGCGAAATCAAGGATGCCGGCGCTTTCCGGCTGGGCGAAAATTTCGGCGCGGTGGATCGGCCATTTGGCCAGCGGCGCGTCGATCTCGGCGCGCGAGAGGTAGAGCGCCTCGGCGGGTAGCGGGCGATAAGAGCCGGGCGCCTTGCCCGAGGTTTCCACCCGGGCGGCGTGGTAATCGGCGATGTCGGTGAGGCGCTCGTCGGCGGCGGAAAGGGCGCTGGTGTCGATCGCCATCAGATCGCCGGGATCCAGATGGTCGAACAGGGTGACCAGCCGGTCTTCCAGCAGCGGCAGCCAGTGTTCCAGACCCGCCAGCCGCCGCCCGTCGCTCACCGCCTGATACAGCGGGTCGCTGGTGGCATTGGCGCCAAACCGCTCGCGATAGCGGCTGCGGAAGCGTTTGATGCTCTCCTCGTCCAGCAGCGCCTCGCTGGCGGGCAGCAGCAGATGGGCGTCGGCAGGGCCGGTGGTGCGCTGGGTGGAGGGATCGAACAGGCGCAGCGTTTCCAGCTCGTCGCCGAAGAAATCGAGCCGGAGGCCGCCCTCCAGCCCCGAGGGGTAGATGTCGAAAATCGAGCCGCGCACGGCAAACTCGCCGGCATCGGCCACCGTGTCGGTGCGGTTATAGCCCTGCCGCTGGAGCAGCGCGATCAGCGTCTCGCGGCCAATCTCCACGCCGGGCTTCAGCAGCTTCACCGTCTCGCGAATGCGGAAGGGTGTCAGCACCCGTTGCAGCACGGCGTTGATGGTGGTTACCAGCAGTTGCGGGCCCTTTTGCGGGGCCTGCAGCCGGTGCAAGGCGGAAAGGCGCCGGGCCGAGACGGAAAGCGCCGGGCTGGCCCGGTCATAGGGCAGGCAGTCCCACCCGGGAAATTCCAGCACCTCCAGCTCCGGCGCGAAAAATTGGGCGGCGTCGGTCACGCTGCGCGCGGCCGCTTCGTCCGCCGCGATGAAAACGGTGCGATGCTCTTTCACCGCCGCCGCCCGCGCCAGATCCGCCAGCACCAGTGGCTGCGCGCCACGGGCAAGGCCCGCCAGCGTGAGCGGCGTGGATGCGGACAGGATGCGGTTGAGATCGGGCATGGGGCTAGCAGCGGCTCTTAGACGAGGATTGCGGTGGGGTGAAGGGCGGGGCGGGGGAGTTTCAGGTTCAAGGGGTAGGTAGGTTTAAGGGGTAGGTGCGAGGGACTCGTCCCTCGCGCTCCCAATAATGTTTGTGTGGCGTATCGGGTTCAGCCGAGGCGCTGCGCCGCCATTTTAGCCGCTTCGCGGCATGGCGTCTGGCGGCAGGGGATACGCCACGCCGACAGTAGTGGGAGCGTGAGGGGGTAACCCCTCGCATCTCATACTTATCCCCTCACCTCGGAATATCCACGTAATCCAGAACCTTCATCCGCGCCATCAGCGGCCCGTCATACTCCGGCGGCACCGACAGCGAACCCAGCGCCCAGCCGAGGATATTGACATCCTCTTCCTCGATCAGCGTTTCAAACCAGACGAGTTCGGCCTCGCCCCATTCGTGGTGAAAGCGGTCGAAATAGCAGCCGATCATATAGTCGGCCTCGCGGGTGCCGCGGTGCCACGCGCGGAATTTGAGGCGCTTCAGGCGGTCGTGCATACTCATTGCGTCGCGTTAGGTGAGGGTGGGGATGGAGGCAAGCCCTCTCGCTTCACGGGCCGCCCGTCGCTAAGGAGGGCCATGCGCCCCGACCGCCTCAACCCATTGTTCATCACCGCCGAGAGCCTGAAGGGTGTGGGGCCGGGATTGGCGCGCCCGCTGGACAGGCTTGGCCTCGCGCGGGTGAAGGACATCGCCTATCATCTGCCCGACCGTTTTGCCGTGCGCCGCGCCGTGGGCACGCTGGACGAGGCCAGCGTCGGTGAGCAGGTGATGGTGGCGCTCACCCCGCTGGAATATCGCTCCGGTGGCTCGCCGCGCGCGCCATTCCGGGTGATGGCGGAGGACGATGCGGGCACGGTGTGTGCGCTGACCTGGTTTGGGCGCAACACCGGCTGGGCGAAGAAGACCTTGCCGCTGGGCGAGAAACGCTGGATCGCGGGCCGTCTGGACCAGTTTGGCACGCTGTTGCAGATCGTCCACCCCGACCATGTGACCGAGGACGGCGCGGTGGCGCTGGGGCAGTTGCGCGAGGCGGTCTATCCGGCGGCGGAGGGGCTGACGCAAGGTCGGCTGGCGGCACTGGTGGCGCAAAGCCTGGCCATGCTGCCCGATCTGCCCGAATGGATCGAGCCTTCGCTGTTGGCGCGCATGGGCTGGCCGGCCTGGCGCGAGGCGCTGCACGAGGCGCATCGCGGCGAACACGAGGCGGCGCGCGACCGCCTCGCCTATGACGAACTGCTGGCCAATGCGCTGGCGCTGATGCTGGTGCGCGAATCGGGGCGATCTCGCCGGGGCACGCCGCTGGTGGGCGATGGGCGGCTGCGGGCGAAGCTGAACCTGCCATTTGCCCTGACGGGCGCGCAGAAGCGTTCGATCGACGAGATTGCCGGCGATGTGGCGCAGGAGGCGCCGATGCTCCGCCTGCTGCAGGGCGATGTCGGCAGCGGCAAGACGGTGGTGGCGCTGTCGGCCATGCTGCTGGCGGTGGAGGCGCGCGCGCAGGCGGCCCTGCTGGCCCCGACC
>CAIXXP010000053.1 GCA_903923465.1 uncultured Sphingomonadales bacterium
ATCTTCCAGCGCCAGCCCGCCATGCTCGGTCTGCGCCAGCGCGCCCCGCGCCTGCAAAGCCCGGGCCAGCGGCCGCAGCAGCCGCGCTTCCTCAGGGGAAACAATGCCGAACACGCTGAGCCTGTCATGCCCGCGCTGGGCGATGCGTTCCTCCGCCTCGTCGCCGGTCAGCACCTTCTCCAGATAGGCGAGGCCAAAACTCTGCCCGGTGCGATAGACCGCCGAGAGCAGCTTGCGCGCCAGCTCGGTCACATCGGTCAGGCTGGGCGGATCGAGGCAATTGTCGCAATTGCCGCAGGTGGCGGGCGGATGTTCGCCAAAGTGGCGCAGCAGCAGTGCGCGGCGGCAACCCGGTGTTTCCACCAGCGTCGCCAGCGCGGCAAGCCGCGTGCGCTCACCTGCCTGCCGGGACTCCTCCACCTCGCCCAGCCGCATCCGCGCCCGAGCGAAATCCTCCGCCCCCCACAGCATCAGCGCCTGCGCCGGGTCGCCATCGCGCCCCGCACGGCCGGTCTCCTGATAATAGGCCTCGATGGATTTCGGCAGGCCGGCATGGGCGACAAAACGCACGTCGGGCTTATCGATGCCCATGCCAAAGGCGATGGTCGCCACCATCACCATTTCTTCGCTGCCGACAAATGCCGCCTGATTGGCCGAGCGCACCTCTGGCGCCAGCCCTGCGTGATAGGGCAGCACGCTGCGCCCCGTGGCGGCGATCTGCTCCACCAGCCGCTCCACCCCGGCGCGGGTGGGGGCATAGACGATACCCGGCCCCGGCTCCCGCTCCATCAGCGCCCTGATCTGCGCGGCGGGATTGTCGCGCGGGGCGATGGCATAGCGGATGTTGGGCCGGTCAAACCCGGCGATAATCAGCCCGTCATCGGGAATGCCCAGCTGCGCCAGAATGTCGGCCCGCGTGTGCGCATCCGCCGTGGCGGTGAGCGCAAGGCGGGGCACATCCGGAAAACTGTCCATCAGCGGCGCGATCAGGCGGTAATCGGGGCGGAAATCATGCCCCCATTCCGAAACGCAATGCGCCTCGTCGATGGCGAACAGGCAGATGCGCGACTGGCTCAGCAGTTCGCGGAAATGCGGCTGGCTGGCCCGTTCCGGCGCGACATAGAGCAGGTCGAGTTCGCCCGCCAGCAGCCGCTCGATGGTGCGCCCCCGGTCCATATCGGCGCTGGTAAGGCTGGCGGCGCGGATGCCATTGGCCTCGGCGCTGCGCAGCTGGTCGTGCATCAGCGCGATCAGCGGGCTGATCACCACGCAGGTACCCGCCATCATCACACTGGGCAGTTGATAGGTCAGCGACTTGCCCGCCCCGGTCGGCATCACCGCCAGCGTGGAGCGCCCCGCCAGCACACGGCCCACCACCTCCTCCTGCTTCCCGCGAAAGGCGGAATAGCCGAAAGTGGCGTGCAGGGCTTCCAAGGTGGCGGAGGCGGTGGCGGTGTTCACGCGGCCCCTATGGCAGAGGGAAGGGAGGGAGAGAATAGACTTGGGGGTGTTACACCCCCAAACCCCCATTACTGTCCTGCTCAGCGCATGTTCTGCGGCGCGGCGCCAAGCCGCGAAGCGGCCTCAAAGCCTGCGACGCGGAAACCTGGCGCGAGGCCGAACCCGTGGCGCCGACGCAGACAGTATTGGGGTGCAGGGGTGTAACGCCCCTGCAAAAACCTACCCTGCCTCATCTCAATCCAGATTAGGCCGCAACCACCGCTCAGCCACGGCCAGATCCACCCCGCGCCGCGCGGCATAATCCTCCAGCTGATCGCGCCCCACCCGCGCCACGCCGAAATACTGGCTCTCCGGATGGGCGAAATAGAACCCCGACACCGCCGCCGTCGGCAGCATCGCCTGCGATTCGGTCAGCGTGATCCCGGTGTTCTCGGTCGCCTTCAGCAGATCGAACAGGATGGGCTTCAGCGAGTGATCGGGGCAGGCGGGATAGCCGGGCGCCGGGCGGATGCCGCGATATTCCTCGCGGATCAGCGCCTGGTTCGTCAGCTGCTCGCCGGGCGCATAGGCCCACAGGGTGGTGCGCACGTGCTGGTGCAACCGCTCGGCAAAGGCCTCGGCAAAGCGGTCCGCCAGCGCCTTCAGCAGAATGTCGCTGTAATCATCGTGGGCGGCCTGAAAGCGGGCCAGATGCGGCTCTATGCCATGGATGCCCACGGCAAAGCCACCGATCCAGTCGTCCTTGGTGTCGATGAAATCGGCGAGGCAGAAATTGGCCCTCCCCCCCCCATTGGCCGTGCGGCTCTTCTTCACCTGTTGGCGCAGGAAGGGCAGACGCGTGCCCCCTTCCAGCACCACATCGTCCACCTCGCGATGGCAGGGCCACAGGCCAACCACCCCGCGCGCCGTCAGCCATTTTTCGGCGACGATCGTCTCCAGCATCGCCCTGGCATCGGCAAACAGCGAGCGGGCGCTTTCCCCCACCACCGCGTCATCCAGAATGGCGGGATAGACGCCGGCCAGCTCCCACGCGCGGAAGAAGGGCGTCCAGTCGAAGCACTCCACCAGATCGGCCAGATCCCATTCGGCGAACACATGGCTGCCCGGCTGGGCGGGCGCGGGCGCCTTTTGCGCCGGGTCCGCCACAAAGCCGTTGGCGCGCGCCTCGGCCAGCGAAATCAGGCCGCTCCCCGTCTTGCCGGCGCGCGCCTCGCGGATCGCCTCATACTCGCGGGCAGTATCCGCGATGAAGCCCACCGCCTGCGTGTCCGAAAGCAACTGGCTGGCCACACCCACCGCCCGGGATGCATCCAGCACATGAATCACCGGCCCATTGTAGGCCGGGCTGATGCGCAGCGCCGTATGCACCTTGCTCGTCGTCGCCCCGCCGATCAGCAGGGGAATGGTCATGCCGGCCCGCTGCATTTCCTCGGCCACGGTCACCATCTCGTCGAGGCTGGGGGTGATCAGGCCGGAAAGGCCGATCATGTCCACCTTCTCGGCCTGCGCCGTCTCGATGATCCGGCTCCACGGCACCATCACGCCCAGATCCAGCACCTCATAGCCATTGCACTGCAACACCACGCCAACAATGTTCTTGCCGATGTCGTGCACATCGCCCTTCACCGTGGCCATGATGATGCGGCCCTTGGCCTTGGCGTCGGTGCCGCCGGCCAGTTTTTCCGCCTCGATGTAAGGAATGAGATGGGCCACGGCCTTCTTCATCACCCGCGCCGATTTCACCACCTGCGGCAGGAACATCTGGCCGCTGCCGAACAGATCGCCCACGGTGTTCATGCCGCCCATCAGCGGCCCCTCGATCACCTCGATCGGCCGGCCCCCGCGCGCTTCCACCGCGGCGCGGGCCTCCTCGGTGTCCTCCACCACATAGGCATCGATGCCGCGAACCAGCGCGTGCTCCAGCCGGCGAACGACGTCATAGGAGCGCCATTCCTCGGCCGCCTTCTCCTGCGCCTTGTCCTGCCCGCGATAGCTTTCCGCCAGCGTGATCAGCCGCTCTGTCGAGCTCTCCTCGCCCTCGACCGTCGGCCGGCGATTCAGGATCACATCCTCGCAGGCCTCGCGCAGCACCGGGTCGATCTGGTCATAGATATCCAGTTGCCCGGCATTGACGATGGCCATGTCCATCCCCGCCGGAATCGCGTGATACAGGAACACCGAATGCATCGCCCGCCGCACGATTTCGTTGCCGCGAAAGCTGAAGGACAGGTTGGAAAGCCCGCCGCTGATATGCACATGCGGGCAGGTGGCGCGGATCTCGCGCGCGGCCTCGATGAAATCGACGCCGTAATTGTCGTGCTCCTCACTGCCGGTGGCCACGGCAAACACATTGGGGTCGAAGATGATGTCCTCGGGCGGAAAGCCGATGCCCGTCAGCAGCTTGTAGGCGCGCTGGCAGATTGCCACCTTGCGCTGCCTGGTATCGGCCTGGCCCGTCTCGTCAAAGGCCATCACCACCACCGCCGCGCCATAATCCATGCATTTGCGCGCGGAAGCGAGGAACGCCGCCTCGCCCTCCTTCATGCTGATCGAATTGACGATCGGCTTGCCCGGCACGCATTTCAGCCCGGCCTCGATCACCTCCCACTTGGAGCTGTCGATCATCACCGGCACCCGGGCGATGTCCGGCTCGGCGGCGATCAGCTTCAGAAAGGTGGTCATGGCATGAACCGCATCCAGCAGCCCCTCGTCCATGTTGATGTCGATGATCTGCGCGCCATTCTCCACCTGGCTGCGCGCCACCTCCACCGCCTTGGCATAATCGCCCGCGAGGATCAGCTTCTTGAACGCCGCCGAGCCGGTGACATTGGTGCGCTCGCCAACGTTGACGAAGCGGGCGGAGGAAGGGGTGGTGGTCATTGGGATTTCCAAGTCAGATTGAAGGAAGGGGACAACGCAGGGGACTCGTCCCCTGCACCCCATTACTGTCGGCCTCGCGCGCCACCTCAGCTTTGGCGCAAGCTCTCAGCGCCGCAGGCAATAAAGCCGCTTCGCGGGAGCCCGTGCGCAAGGCAGAGTTGATACCCGCCCTATGCAGGAGTGGGAGCGCGAGGGGGTAACCCCCTCGCATCTTCATCTTCCCCGTCACCTCAACTAGCCATCACAAAAGGCTCCAGCCCCGCCAGCCGCATCGCCGGTTCGGGCACCGGCGGCACGCGCCCGGGCAGGCGGGCCACGGCCTTGGCCATCGCCGCGATATGCGCCGGGGTGGAGCCGCAGCAACCGCCGAGGATGTTCACCTGGCCTGCCACGGCCCATTCGCCCACGAAGCCAGCCGTCTGCTCCGGCTGCTCGTCATAGGCGCCCAGCTCGTTGGGCAGGCCGGCGTTGGGATAGATCATGATCAGCGTATCGGCGACCTCCGACAGGGTCTTCACATGCGGCCGCAGCTGCGTCGCGCCAAACGAGCAGTTCAGCCCGATGGTCAGCGGATGAGCATGGCGCACCGCGTGCCAGAAGGCCTCCACCGTGTGGCCCGACAGATTGCGGCCAGAAAGGTCGGTCAGCGTCATGGAGAGCATGATCGGCACCTCGCGGCCCAGCTCCTGCTCCAGCCGCTTCACCGCCATGATCCCGGCCTTGGCATTCAGCGTGTCGAACACGGTTTCGATGAGGATGAAATCGGCCCCGCCCTCCACCAGCGCGGCAGCCTGCTGGTGATACACGTCCACCAGCGTGTCCCAGTCGATCTCGCGATAGCCGGGATCGTTCACATCGGGGGACAGCGACAGGGTCTTGTTGGTTGGCCCGATGGCGCCAGCCACGAAGCGGGGGCGTATAATGCCGTTTTTGGCGTCGCGCGCCGCATATTCATCCGCCACCCGCCGCGCCAGCCGGGCCGAGGCAAGGTTGATCTCGCGCACCAGATGTTCCGCGCCATAATCGGCCTGAGAAATGCGGTTGGCAGAGAAAGTATTGGTCTCGGCAATATCGGCGCCGGCCTCGAAATAGGCGCGGTGGATGGCCTCGGGCACCTCGGGCTTGGTGAGGGCGAGGATGTCGTTGTTGCCCTTCTGCTCGTGGGTGAGGCTGAGATTGCCGGCATAATCCGCCTCGGCAAGCTTGTAGTTCTGGATCTCGGTGCCAAAGGCGCCATCGGTAATGAGGATGCGCTTGGCCGCCTCGGCAAGGAAGGCCTGGCAAGCGGGGCTGGGTATCAGGCTCATGCGGCATCTCCGCGCTTAATGGGTTCTTGGGGGCGCAGGCCGAGCAGATGGCAGATGGCATAGGCCTGCTCCGCCCGGTTCAGCGTATAGAAGTGAAAATCGCGCACCCCCCCATCATAGAGGCGGCGGCAGAATTCGGCGGCTAGGGTTGCGGCCACCAGCTCGCGGCTGCCCGGCAGGCCTTCAAGCCCGGCAAAGGCCCGCTCCATCCACGCGGGGATGGTGGTATTGGCGCTCATCCGGCGGATGGCGGCAACGCTGGTGATGGGCATGATACCCGGCAGGATGGGCGCGGAAATGCCAGCCGCCAGCGCCTTGTCGAGAAAGCGGAAATAGACATCGGGGTCGAAAAAGAACTGGGTGATGGCCTGCGTGGCGCCCGCATCCAGCTTCCGCTTGAGGTTGTCGAGATCGGCCTGCGCGGAAGTGGCCTCGGGGTGAACCTCCGGATAGGCGGCCACGGAAATCCCGAAGTCATGGGTAGCCCGCAACCCCGCCACCAGCTCGGCGGCACTGGCATAGCCATCGGGGTGGGGCGTGAAGGCCGCGCCCGCCCCCGCCGGCGGATCACCGCGCAGGGCGACGATATGCCGCACGCCCGCCTGCCAATATTGATCGGCGATCTCGGCGATCTCTTGCCTGCTGGCCCCAACGCAGGTGAGGTGGGCAGCGGGCGTCAACGCGGTCTCGCGCACCAGCCGGGCCACGGTGGCATGGGTGCGCTCGCGCGTGGAGCCGCCCGCGCCATAGGTGATCGACATGAATTTCGGACGCAGCGGCGCGAGGCGCGTGATCGCCTCCCACAATTGCGTTTCCATTTCCGTCGTCCGGGGCGGAAAAAACTCGAACGAGACCTTGATGTCGCTCGCGCCCGAGCGGCTGGCGCGCGTGGGGTCGTAGGCCATTACGCCAGTTCCCGGCTCGTGATGGGGAGATCGTCGCCGATCGATCTTCTGTCGCGGCCAACCCATAGCGACACCGTCAGGTTGCCGCTGTCGCGCGCGCCGGGCTTGAGATCGCGGTGTTCGATCAGGTCGAGGCCCGCCTCGCGCATGAAATCCGCGATTTCCTGGGCCGAAAACCCCAGCCGGCGGTGCGCGTGCTCCTCGCGCAGGAATTCGTGGGCGTGCGGCGCGAAATCCACCACGATCAGGCGCCCGCCGGGCCGGGTCACGCGCGCCGCCTCGCGCAGCGCGCGCGCGGGGTCGTCGAGATAATGCAGAACGCGGTGAATGACGACGAGGTCTTGCCCGGCGGCCTCCACCGGCAACGCGTAGATGTCGCCCTGGCGCAAGATAACGCCGCGCGCCCCGGCCC